>NZ_KV791969.1:0-284990 GCF_001808035.1 Proteus sp. HMSC14B05
TTTAATTTGTCTCATCTGTATATTTCTCCACAAACAACTTCAACATTCCTCGCTGACATTAAATATTCAGCACGTATATTACATTCCGATTGCGTGTATATATCTTCCGTTAAAGGCACAGCAGAACCCTGTATTAGCATGAGCAATACATATCCGATTATTTGCATGGTTATTTACTTTTGAATTAAATCAGCACGAATATATAATGTGTCAGTTGGATGAATTCTATCTGCACACCAAGTTACATCATCACTACGTAAATTAACTGGAAATTCAGGTTTGTTTATCTCCTCTGGCTCGGGGTCAACCTGTAGCCATATTAATTCTGGTGCGGTAGGGCAATTAATACTTTCTGGTAAGTTATTAATTAAGCTCTCGTGTGATGCTTGCCAGCTAATCCACATCAAATCTACATGTTGGTCTGCGTAATTTAATCCGTTATTCGCTGTTTCGAATTTATTATTTATTTCTGCGTCGTCCATGTGAAACTTAATAAACTCTTCAAATTGCTGCCTTGATATATCCATCACTCCAAATCCTCTTTAATTAATTGCTTGCCTTTATCGGTTAATTCAAGCGTTCGACCAGTATCAATTCCGTAGCCTAAATCATCCAAAAACTCGCAAGCATTCTCGCCAGCCGACATAAATAAATGGTCATTATTTGCGTATTGCTGGAAAACTAGAATTAAATGCTTAATGGCTTCGTCACGTTCTTTTTCCAAGCTATCGCGTGATGCTTCCCACACCATCCACATGACAGGGATAATACCTTTCACCCAAGGGTAATCACCTTTACTTATAAACTCTTCAAACTGCTGTCTTGATTTATCCATCACTCCACCTTTTTAAATTCAACAACCCATACCCATTCGTTACTTACCCAGTTATCTTTTCCGTATATATCTATCCATGTTTGAGCGAACCATGAACGCGGTAAATCAGGGAAACCATACTCACGAGATACAGCGTCAATGGAGGCGTGATTTGGTGGCGCACCTTCTTTCATTGCGTCTTGCTGTGATATTTCCTGAACCTGTTGCAACCAAATATCAGTAATTTCAATTTTTCCTTTGATATTACCGTCCTTGTTTGCAATGTTGATAATGTCGCCAATCTCACCGTACGGGCAATCAACATCAACAAATCCATGCCGCCATGCTGCGCATACTTTCTCTGATAGTGTGTAACCATCTTGCCATGCGCTAAGATAGCGTAACCCATCTTCGGTTACTTTTGGTTGTGGCTCAATTGGTCTGCGTGACTGTGTTTTTCTGCCATCTATGACAGCCTTTAGCATTACATCGTTAAACTTGATTCTGTCTTTCATATTCATTCTTCCGTATTGCATCCTTACACTGAGTTCTTAGGTTAACGGGTAGGGGTTAGACGTTACTCACAAACTGCCCAGCTTCATTACGCTTACGTTCGGTGTAACACTTGGGTGTCTCTCTTGATTTAGCTTTCTTATCTATCCATTCATATACTTCATGAGCCTCCCATGCCACGCAACGCACCGACAAATACATACGCTTTGGAAAATCACCTTTCTTCTCTAAAGTGCGAATAGTTGAGCGAGAAAGTCCTGTTAGCTTTAAAACAGCAGGCATACGAATAGGGTTGGTAGGTAATTTAATATTCATATTTAAACTCCTTGCGGAGCTGTATCGCTCCGCTTTAAATAGGATCATTGGTATTCAGGGCGCATATCGTTAAGAGTGATAGAGAAAGATTCGTATAACTCATCACCAAGTTTTCTTTTGCTTGATTTAAGTAGCTTGTCTACTTTTTCAAATGCTTCTGTGGCTTCAGGTGAGCCAGATTCAGGAAGTGAGTTGATAGACGCTTCTAGGGCATTACGTGCATCAATGCGGTGGTATGCCTGTACTGCTTTATTTTTTAATTCAGTAAATAGGTTGATCCCCATTTCATTTTTTAAGTTCTCAATTTCTGCACGAATATTTTTAGCTTCTTCGACAGTTTGAACATCATCAATAGCTAATCTAAAGGTTTCAGCATCGAACTTAGGTATAAACTCGCCTTGAGTCTCTTTTACCGGTTCATCATTGATTGGTTGTTGCTGGTTGGTGATTTCATTAATGCTTACGCGTTCTTTCGGTGGGGTGATGTCTTTAATTGGTCGATCTTCAAGTTCTTCTGGCGTATACACACCAAGAATAACTTCAGGGCAATAAAGACGGGCCCAATATTTTACAGCGAGATACGCGATTTGTTGCTTAGGCATTGTTTTCCAAAGTGGTGAGTTTCTCGTTTGTACATCAGCAAGGTAAACAGGCTCACCCCATGTAATTTCTTCTTCACCTCTTAAAATTGCACCAACTTCAATAAATAAACCCGATTCATCACGTTTATCTTTCATGCCTACAATCTTTTCCCAGTCGCCACCGTATTTGTAATGGAACCGACCTACAACAGCATTTGAACTGGTAATAACTGCATTTACTAATTGGGCTTCATAACCAAGCACACCATTGATGACATGTGTTTTTTGACCGACAACGAAAGGATCCATTCCCCAGCGTGCAGACTGCATTGTGATAGCAAGACAATCAGACGGTTTACCTTGCAGATGTCTTGGCACCGTTGCTGTACCTGATGCCATTAGCTCAGCAAATTTGACAATGCGGTCTAATGATTCAGGATTAAAAAGTAATGATGTGTTATTCATTACTGATTGGTTTCTTTCGAGAGTTGCTACTTCTGACATAATATTTACTCCAAGCGTGCGCCTGATTGTTCAAGCGCAGTTTTATTAAGCGACTTCGTTTTGCAGTTCTTCTAACTTTCTCTGCTCAAAGTCAGTGATACCGATAGTGAGAGTAGTAGTGATAGGCGCTGGCCAATATCCTGTATCCATAGCTTCACGGATATCACGCAGTGTCTTTTTGTACTCAGCGCGACCCAGTTCAAGTAATTCAGGAGAGGCTTCAACGATAGCGACCCAGTGGTAATGCTCGTCTTTGTTAACGAATATCCAGAAGAACTGATCCAGCATTGCCACATCACAATACATAGCTGCACTGATGTGATAATCGCGATTAATGATTTCTTTGCGGATCATGGCTTCAATGGCATCTTGTTTAAATCGACCCAGTGCTACTGATTTGAGGTCAAAACCTAATCTGTTATTTTCTGTTTGAATTTCGATATCAGGACGAACACGAATTTCAAGACCGGTATCTTCATCAATGCCGTAGTAGCTCACTTCTGATACGCGGTTAGGGTGGTTTAATAAACTGGATGCTTCTTTGTGGTTCATAACAGCGTTACGCATGTTATTTGCCATTTCATAGTCAACGGTTTGAACATGAATTTTTGAATCGTCACTAAGCCATTGGCTAATGATTTCATCTTCAAATACAGCATCAGGGTTCACTTCTTTAATAACCTGCATGAGGTCATCTTTTTTGACGGGTTTTCTAATTGGCTCAGGCTTATGTGTTTCTGCCAAATATAATTCAGGGTTGATGTGGAAGTATATCTGATCAAGTAATGCGTCTGTATTACCTGAGGTTTTCAATGGTGTTGGCAAAGTATCGTTATAGGCTTTGATACAGGCTTTCATTGCTGCACCAGTAAATTTCCCATCTTCAGGGATGGTTTTAAATTCATCGGGCAACTGCATGTATATCTGACCTAGCTCTTCGGCTTTTCCGCTGGTGGAAAGTTGCGGTGTCAGAGTGGCATTATGTTCTTCAATAATTGCTTTTAACTCATCTTGTGAGAGCTTTTTAGGCAATTTATTGTTGTATTCGTCAATCCATGACTTCATTGTTTCCGTTGTTGTAAAGGCACCTTCTGGAATAATTGGTTTAACACTGAATTCAGCATCAAACTTTTCAGGTTCCATTGTTAATGTGTGAAATGCACTACCTAAGTCGAAACAACGCTTATTTTCACGCTCAATAACTTTTGTTACATGGCGTAACTCGTAATACATCAAACTAATACGAGCATCTTTTAGCATCGAACTACTGATGCCGTTTGAACTGTGATACACCTCGTTAGGAATATCTGGATAACGACCCGGTTCAAAATAAGCAGGTTGATCATTTTCTTCCTTTGGAATATCTTCCGTCTCCTTGTGTTGACCGTTTTGGTTATCTTTGTTGGCGTGAAAAATCACCTCTTCCTGAGGTGCTTCTTTTTTTTCTACCTCAATTGAGGCGGTTTTTGGGTTTATTAATGAGTTAAAGTGATTAACTCTATGACGAACGCTACGCATATCAGGGTTATCAATAAATGACATAATAGCGTTAATGATTTGCTCTTCACTTAATTCACTGCTGATATTAGGAACCAATGAAAGTGCAAGTAGCGTGATATTAATAAAGTGGTCATATTGCTTAAACTCTTCTTTTTCAATATCACCGTTGATATGAGCTGTTAGCATATCTACTTGTTCGCTATCAGTAATATCTTGGCTAAGTAAAAGAGCTTTTGCAATCAACACATTTAAGTGCTTAGTGTCTGACATTTTGTTTACCTACTAATTTTTCTGTTTGTAATGCGAGCTTTCTTACATAAACCCACTCAATACCGGCTTTAAAATTGTCAAATGACTGTGACTCATTTAAGCCAGATAAGGTAAATACATGCTTACCGTCTTTGATATAAAAGATCATGACTAATCACCAAATTGGTTATGTCTGAGCGCATTAAAAAATCAGTCTCTTTTATCCATATTGTTAAAGAGCAAATTAACCGTATTGGTTAACTTATGCTTTTAATCATAACCATAAATTAACCATTGTCAACCGTAAAAAATAAATAAATCACCAATATGGTTATGTTTGTTTTTATCACTATGAAATTTAATGATTTATTAAGAGTAAAAAGAAGCCAGTATATGACTTCTTTTTAATGGAGAGGGTTAGTCGTGGGAAATAGGCTGGTTTTTATTAATGATAAATTCAATGAAATTTTCAATAGCAGCTTGTTCGCTGGCGGGAAGTTTTGAATAGGCTCTTCTATCATAGTTAATAGTGCCTTTATCATTTTTAGGGATCAGTAGTTCATAGGCTTGGCGGCCCATTGCTTTTGCAATAGCATCAATGCTTTCAGCGGTGGCGCTGGCTTCACAATTGATAATGCGGTTAACTGTTGATTGTGCAAGCCCTGAATCGACAGAAAGCTTAACTCTTGATTTTATTCCATCATTTAACATGAATGTTGTGATGTTATCTGAGAGTATCTTGCCAATTTCAGTCGGAATATATTCTTCTTTTTCTGACTCCGCATGACCTTCTTTTAAGTGGTCTACATCCATCCAATATTTGCTAATTCTAGTCACATATTCAATTTTGCGTGACATTGGATCGGTGAGTTCACGATGACTTTTTAAATCTTTTGGTGATAGGTAACGAGAGATCATACTTGGTGCTACACCTAACGCATCAGCCAGTAATTTTTGTTTGCCGTTATAGTAGCGTTCAATAATATAAATCAGGTTATCTTTTCTAATTTCAGCAATGCTTTTCATTTATCCAAGTCCTTTGGTGCCTATTCTTTATACAAATTTGATTAAGTTATGGTGTATTAAACAAACAAATAACCCTTTTGGTAAAGTACCTAAACGGTTACTATTATTTATTGGTTAATCAAATTGGTGAAGTTATGGAAGTTTTCGACTTTAAAAAATTTTGGAATAGCTTAACGATTAAGCAAAGAGAAGCATTTTCTCAAAGAACGGGGTATAGCCAATTGTATCTATCACATCAGCTACGCTATGCAAAACGCAAACCATCACTAAGTAAACTCAATAAGTTATATGATATTTGTATTGAATTCGGTGCAGATACAACCAGAGAGCAATTAATCAATTTCTTTATTCGATAACAATTCAAAGTCTGTTTATAGATAAGGATCACTTCGGTGGTCCTTAATTTTTATTGATAACCAATAAGTCTTTTTAGGTTGATCTATTTTAAAATAATGGATAATCTTATTGCTAACTAATCATAGAAAAAGAGGTGATGATGAAAATTGTGACTAGAAAGCAAGCCATTGAAAATGGTCTAAGTCGTTTCTATACGGGAAAATTATGTAGACATGGTCATGATTCTGAGCGTTTTACCAGTAATGGTGTTTGTGTTGAATGTTCCGCAATTAATTCATCCAACTACAGAAAAGAAGTCAGCCGATTATTAAAGATGGCTCGTAATAGAAATATTGCTTATGAAGACAATATCAGGGGGTGATATGGCCCGTATCAGGACTATTAAGCCAACATTTTGGACTGATGAGGATATGGCTGAAATATCTGAGTCAGCGTGTTTATTGGCGATAGGGCTATTAAATTACGCTGACGATGAAGGCTATTTCAATGCTAATCCGAAGCTAATAAAAGCGGCTGTTTTTCCAATACGTGAAACCTCCCGTAGTATTCCGGTACTACTACAGGAGCTTTCCAACTGTGGCTATATCAGCTTATTTTCTGCCCAAAATGGGAAGCACTTTGGATTAATAAATAATTTCACAAAACATCAAGTCGTAAACAAGAAAACACCAAGTAAAATCAAAGAGATGAACCTACTACCGTATGACTACGGTAGTGATACGGTAGGACTCCCTTTAGGAAAGGAAGGGAAAGGAAGTATTAAAACAACTCTCTGTAACGCGCGCGAAGGAAATTTGCCTGATGTGGATAATGGCATTTTAAATGACAGAGTTCCTGCTGGTGGTTTTAGCGTTGACGGTAAATTTGTGATGTTTGATGAATGGGAACCTGATAGCGATTTTTTACGTAAATCTGCTTTTTGGGGACATGCGCTAACAGAGCCAGTTAAACCAACTGAACTTGCCGAGTTTATTACGTACTGGAAATCCGAGGGGAAAGCTAAACATCACGAACAATGGGAAATGGCATTGGCAAAAAGTATTAAATTCCAACGTGCTAAAGCGAATAACAGCAATACTGGAGTAAATAATAATGGCAAATCAGAATTTAAATTCGATCCAAACAGTGGCAAATCAAGAGCCGTACAACTCGTGGAACATAAGATCAGAGAAAAGCATGGGCAAGAGTATCTCGACTCTTTGGCTACAAATGACGGAGTTCTATGGGGAGAAATGGACAAACAAAAACGGGACGGAACCCTCATTGATGTGGAAACGAGCACTCAGCGGATTGAATAGCGATCAATTCGATTTGATATTTAAATTCTGTATTGAGCGTTGTAGCAATGGTAATCCGTGGCCACCAGAGTTATCTGATGTTATTTCAATGCTTTCTGACAAGTTGGTAGACGCTAATGCTTTTGGAATTCCATTTGATGAAATGCTGAGAGATTTCAATAAATACCTAGCAAGACGATGCAATTACCATAGTGCTGAGATGTACCCCTTTAGGCATCCGGTGCAGTATTGGATCTTCACTGACCTTAGGCAAAAGGTATATGACCTTAGGCTGACAGAAGCGGAGGTTGAGAAGCGTTTAAATAAAATGATCCGTATGTGGTCTGAGCGAGTACAACGAGGAGAGGTAATACCTGAACCCACGTTAAGACTTGAAGATAAAACCAGACCGAGACCTGCATGGATGGATTTATTAGAAAATGCTGATAAACGTAAACATAAATCGGCATAAGGTTTATTGGATATCAAAATCCTTAGCGTAATAAACACTGGTGAGTTTTATTTGTTGTAGGTATGGATTGGGTATCTGAGTAGTGAAAACAGCGTATAGACGATTTGAGAGCGTTTTAAGTAGGTATGAGTTTAATTAAAAACTCTGTTTTTTTATACTTGAAAACATAACCAAATTGGATGTGTTAACCATAATGATTAATCTATTAAGGGTTATCGTATATGAAATTTATGCAGGATTTAGTTGTTGATATTTTACGTGACAATAAAAAACCATTGTCAGTTAACGAGATAACGGCAATTGCTTCTGATCTCAAGGGAAAGAAGAACCGCTCAACAACCAATTATGCACTGATTAAATTGATTGAAAGCTCTGTTGTAGAACGCAAAGCGGTAGTTGGCATTGGGTATGTCTACAAACTAACGCCTGATTACATGGAGCGCCTACGTGAATTAGATATCAAAAAAGAAGCATCTCTAATGACCAAGAAGCCAGCAAAACCTACGGATAAGCATGTTATCTGTCAGAAAGGCTCACTAACCTACGTCAGAAAGAGCATACCGCCGTTACAGCATGGAAAGATTGCTGATATTCATAACCGTATGAACGCAATGCTTGTGGCGGTACGTGCATGAAACAGCAAATTTATTATATCAACCCTGTACCAAAGCCACGTATGACACAGCGTGACGCATGGAAGAAAAGACCTGTTGTCGTTAAGTACCACGCTTTTTGTGACGAGATGAGAGCTAACCGTTTTACGTTACCTGAAAGCGGTGCTCACTTAACGTTTGTTATCCCTATGCCTAAATCATGGAGCAAGAAGAAACGCATTGAGATGAATGGTAAACCCCACCAGCAACGTCCTGATGTCGATAACCTGATTAAAGCCGTTATGGACGCCATCTTTGATGAAGATTGCAGGGTGTGGAATATCAGTGCGTCAAAGCTTTGGGGTGAACAGGGAAAGATAGGGGTAACATTACCTGAAAATACAGAAAATCATGAACTTATTACCATTCGTTAAGTTCGTGACTGAGTTAATTAATCGTTGAATGAGTTTGGGAAGAAATTATGAGCCAAGAAATTGATGCTATTAGGCTTATTCAATAAATCAAACAATCGTGACATGTCACGCAAGAGGATTTTTAAGATGGATGACGGGGCGGTTTACAAAATTACTGGCACATGGAACGGAAAACCATTTGAAAAGCTAATGCAAGCTGAATGTGAATTAGATGCAGAGGCAACGGTAATCTTCTGGGCTAATTTATGTGGCGCTCATGCAGACAATTTGAGCGTCGAATACCACAGCGCTATTAATTGAGGGTTGAGTGATGAAAGGAACAGAAATTAAAAAATTGATGTGGATTTATTCTGATGAAAGGATGAGACGTAAGCGAAGATATGTGAAAGCTGGAAAACAAGCGGACGATTGGAATCGTAAGTTATATAAGCCATATCGTAGTGAGCGAGTTATGAACCGATTGTTACGATTAAATTCATTGAAACTTGTGAGTTTTTTTAATTGAGGTCGAAATAATGGTATGTGCTGATTGTGGTGGAGAAGTTGTTTGGATTGGGCCTATAACAAATTTATCTCATACGGAATGTAAGCAGTGTGGTGCAATAAATAATTATCTTAACGAACAGGGTGAGGATGATTTGCAAAGCAATGAAATTGCAATGATGAAAATTAAGACCTCAAAACTTACAGGTAGAGCGCTTAACTATGCAGTAGCGTTAGCAGTTGGTGGATATGAATTAATTCCAGTACCTCCTGATATTGATGGAAAAAATGAGGGGATGGTATTAGCTCCAGTTGGATATTTAGAGAGCGGTTATACATTTCCACCTAAAGGCGGGCTACGAATTGATTTTTTCGTTAAGCAATATTCAAGTGATTGGCGTGAATGTGGCAAGCTTATAAATAACTACTGGATTGATTTAATGTTTGAGGAAGTTGACGGGGTTAATTATTGCTATGCATCACCGCCACATTTAATGGGTGATTATGCCACTGCTAATACTGCTCAAGAAGCTATTTGCAGAGCCGTTGTTATGCTTGGGATAGGTAACGAAGTTGAGATACCTGAGGAGTTGATAAATGCTAACTAAGTACATTTTATTCGCTGTATTCTGGTGTGTCGTTGTTACTGTGATTGGAGTGTCACTTAATGGCTAAATCACCCGCTGAACGTAAGGCATTACAACGTAGACGCCAAAAGGAACTTGGCGTAACAAAGATTGAATTGCTGGTGGATAATCAAGAGCTGGAGATGTTACAGCGTAATTGTGTTCTGCGTATGCCTGGTCGTGAACCGTATGATGTTGTTGAATACTTGCAGATGCTTATTCGTAAAGATGATGCGGAGTATAAGAGACAAGCTGATGAGCTATCTAAGCGTAAGTGTGAGCGTTGTGGTGAGCAATTACCCGTTCATCAATGCTGTTTATCTGGTGATGCTAAGTGTTGGGTAACAAAGGGCTGGCATGAAATGATGTTGAAGGTAGAATAAATGGAAAAATATAGCATAGGGAAATACTTATGAGTTGGAGTGAAGTTATTTCTATCGTTGGTAGTTTAGGTTCGGCTGGGGCTATTGTTGCCAGCATTCTTGTATATAAAAAACAAAGGGAAAATGAAAATAATGCTTATAAAAAGCAAAAAGAAAGAGAAATAAGAGCTTTAAAGTTGATATTAAAAAAAGAATGCGAATTAAATTATTCTTCTTTAGAAAAACTAAAAGAAATAATATTAAATTTACATAGCGAAAAAGTGGAATTAACCTTAAGAAAAGGTAACTTTGGATACAATTATACTTTTGATTTTGGCAGAGTCAAAATGAGCGGTCGCATTCCTATTTTTTATATTAATGTTATGACCTCAAGTTTATTGACTGCTGCTAGACTAGATGATGAGTTCTTTTCAAAGATTGAGGTGGCGTTAGATGTAGTATCAGAGCTAAATCATATTACGAATAACATCATAGATTACACTTTAAATAAAGATGAAAAGACAAAAATAGTATTAAGAAAATTAGCTAGTTATACAAGTAATAGAATGGAGTTTTTTTATAATAATTTAAACGAATTATACATTTATTGTTCTGGTGATAGTTTGACAACACAAACAAAAGTGCTATTTAAATAATATGAGATTTGAAGTTTAATTTTTCGATAGCCATAATAACCAAAGAGGTGATGATTATGACTATCAAAAGACCAAGAAAGAAACCTGCACGACAGCCAATGCCTATCAACGACAAGATGGAACGTTTCTGTCAGGAATATATCAAATCCCCCGATAATCAAACTGATGCTGCAATCTCTGCTGGATATGCTTCTGGCAGTGCTTGCAAACGCGCATCACAGCTAATGGCTGATCCCCGCATTCAAGAGCGTATCGCACAACTTATGCAACAGCGCAATAAGCGTACCAAGATGAGTGCTGACAATGTACTCAAGCGCTTGGTTGATATGCTTGATGCGGATATTGCCGATATTCTCAATGAGAAAGGCGATATTAAACCAATATCTGAATGGTCACCTATTTGGCGTAAAAGTGTTGCTGCATTCGATATCATTGATATTGACGGTGATACACGTATTAAAAAAGTAAAGTTACTGGATAAAATTAAGGTACTTGAGCTGATTGGTAAGCATGTTGATATCAATGCCTTTAGAGACAGGGTACAGGTCGATGTAAATGTATCATTGGCTGATAAGTTGGCATCTGCTCGTAAACGTGCTCAGCAAGGGAGCATTGAGTAATGTCAGAAGCTTTACAGAAGTCACCAGAAGAACAACTCATTGAAGATATCGCATCATTTACGCATGATCCATTAGGTTATGCGTATTACGCATTTCCGTGGGGTGAAGCTGGTGGAGAGCTTGAAGAATACAATGGTCCTCGTCAGTGGCAAGCCGAAGCATTAAAGGAAATCGGTGAACATCTACGCAATCCAAAGACTCGCCACCAGCCATTATTACTTGCTCGTGCTTCTGGTCACGGTATCGGTAAATCTGCATTTATTTCAATGATCATCAAGTGGGGTATGGATACCTGCGAAGATTGTAAGGTAGTTGTCACTGCCAACACCGAAAATCAGCTACGTACTAAAACGTGGCCAGAAATAGCGAAGTGGCAACGCCTATCACTAACTAATAATTGGTTTACTTGCACTAAGACAGCTATCTACTCAAACGATCCTAATCATGCTAATGCTTGGTGTGCTGATGCGGTACCGTGGTCAGAGAACAATACAGAGGCATTTGCAGGGCTTCACAACAAAGGCAAGCGTATTATCCTCGTGTTTGATGAAGCGTCTAACATTGCCGATCTGGTATGGGAAGTGGCAGAAGGGGCATTAACGGATGAAGGTACCGAAATCATTTGGATAGCATTTGGTAACCCGACCCGTAACACAGGGCGTTTTCGTGAGTGCTTTCGTAAGTTTAAACATCGTTGGAACACCAAGCAGATTGATAGCCGTACCGTTGAAGGTAGCAACAAAGAGCAGATTAAAAAATGGGAAGAGGACTACGGCGAAGATAGCGACTTCTTTAAAGTCCGTGTTCGTGGTGAGTTCCCGTCAGCATCAGAACTACAGTTTATCCCAACAGGTTTAACGGATGAAGCCATGAAACGCATTGTCACACAAGCTGAAGTTGCTCATGCTCCTGTAATCATTGGTGTTGACCCTGCCTATTCTGGTGTTGATGATGCGGTGATTTATCTACGCCAAGGTTTATTTAGTAAGTGCTTGTGGACGGGCTTTAAAACAACTGACGATGTTGTTATGGCAAAGCGTATTGCTGACTTTGAAGATCAATACAAGGCTGATGCTGTTCATATCGACTTTGGATATGGTACCGGCATTCACTCTATTGGAACAAGTTGGGGGCGCGTGTGGCGTTTAGTTAAGTTTGGTGGTGCATCAACAGATCCACAAATGCTGAACAAACGCGGTGAAATGTATAACAGCGTTAAGACATGGTTAAAAATTGGTGGGGCTATTGATGATCAGGAAACCGCAGATGATTTGTCATGTGGTGAATACAAGGTTCGTGTTATCGATAGCAAGATTGTACTAGAAGATAAAACAGAAATTAAAAAGCGTCTTGGTCGTTCACCGGGTAAAGGTGATGCGCTCGCGCTGACGTTCGCCTATCCAGTCACCAAAATAGATAGAAATTATTCTTCACCTCATTCTGGCGTTAATGTCAGCAATTCAGATTACGATCCATTCGCATAAAAAAAAAGCCCTCTGGAGTAGAGGGCAAACAGTCCTAAGGTAAAGCACGCTGTCGTGGTAACAATACCGAGAAAAATGCAGTGGCATTGCATAACCAAAATGGTAGTTATAATTTTCAATATTGTCAAATAACATGTATTATTAATTTAATATGCAATATTGGTTAATTATAAAGGTGTGTCGATATGTGTAATCCATTTGGCAATACTCCAAAAATTACAACTCCTCCTGCTGTTCAGGCAGCACCTCAAGAACAAGATGCGGCAGTAACGGGTAGTCGTGATGATGAAATGCGTCGTCGCCGTGCAGCCGCAGGTCGTAAGTCTACGTTACTAACAGGTGCGCAAGGTGCGACAAGTTCAGCATCCACCAGCGGTAAAACCTTACTTGGTCAATAAGGGGTGACTATGTCAACGCCATTGAAAGAACAGCTACTGCAACAACTTAATCAGTTGGAAACAGAGCGTAGCTCATTTGAACCGCATTGGCGTGAATTGTCAGATTTCACTCGTCCTCGTAGTACGCGCTTTACTGCATCTGAGGTTAATCGAGGTGATCGCCGTAATAGTAAGATTATTGACCCTACGGCATCTTTAGCTTCATCGGTGCTTTCCAGTGGCATGATGTCAGGCATTACAAGTCCTGCTCGTCCTTGGTTTCGTTTAGCAACACCTGATCCTGATTTAATGGATTATGGCCCTGTAAAACTTTGGCTAGAAACCACAGAGCAGCGTATGAACGAAGTGTTCAATCGTTCTAATCTCTATCAGTCATTACCGTTGATGTATGGTGATTTAGGTACTTTCGGCACTGCTGCAATGGCCGTTGTTGAAGATAGTCAGCGTATTATTCGTACCGTGCATTTTCCTCTTGGTAGTTACTACATTGCGAATAGCCCAAGCCTGAGTGTTGATGTTTGCTATCGCAAATTTACGATGACCGTTCGCCAGTTGGTAATGGAGTTCGGGATTGATAGCGTTAGCGACACTGTTAAATCAATGTGGAATTCAAGACAGTACAGCCAATGGGTTGAAGTGGTTCATGCCGTATATCCAAACCTTGAACGACAAACAGGAAAGTTAGAGGCGAAGCACAAGCCTTTTAAATCCGTTTATCTTGAAGTGGCGGGTGATCACGAGAAAGTGTTACGTGAGTCTGGCTATGATGAATTTCCTATTATGGCGCCACGTTGGGAAGTCAATGGTGAAGATGTTTACGGTTCATCTTGCCCTGGTATGTTGGCGTTAGGTGGTACTAAAGCGCTTCAATTAATGCAAAAGCGTAAAGCGCAGATGATTGATAAGCTGACCAATCCACCTTTACAAGTGCCAGCCTCATTAAAAAACCAACGGGTAAATACCATACCCGGAGGCATTAACTATCTTGATGAGGCAAATCCTACTAATAAAATTCAAACGATTTTTGATGTTCAACCCGTAGCATTGAAAGCACTACTTGAAGATGTTCAAGATACCCGTCAACTGATTGATACCGCTTACTTTGTTGATTTGTTCCGCATGATGCAAATGGTGAATACGCGCTCTATGCCGATCGAAGCCGTTGTTGAAATGCGTGAAGAGAAGCTATTGCAATTAGGGCCTGTTCTGCAACGCCTTGATTCTGAGTTACTCGACAAACTGATTAATCGCACTTTCTCAATCTTAGTAAATAAAAACTTACTTCCCATTGCACCTGATGAAATGCAGGGAATGGATCTAAAGGTTGAGTACATTTCTGTAATGGCTCAGGCACAGAAAGCGATTGGCGTTGGTAGTATCGAACGCTTTGCTGGCTTTGTTGGCAATCTGGCAAAAGTTAAGCCTGAAGCCCTTGATAAGCTTAATGCTGATGATGCCATTGATAATTATGCGTCTGCTATTGGTGTCTCTCCAACTATCGTTGCAACCAATGAGCAAGTACAAGCCATACGTCAACAACGACAAGCACAGCAACAACAAATGGCTCAGATGCAAATGGCGCAGTCCGCTATTGATGGTGCTAAAACCCTCAGTGATACCAATCTTGATAATGATAGTGCCTTGTCCGCTATGGCTGGTGGAGGTGCTCAATGACACATCCATTCGATGCGTATGAAGACGAGAGAATTGCTCGCACTGAATACGATATTCAACAAAAAAATAGGCAAGAGAAAGAGGAACAACAGCTAAAAGAGGTTATGTCCACAGAAGCTGGGCGTGCTGTTATTTGGCGTTTGATTTCTGACTCTGGCGTATTTCGTAGCTCTTTTTCTAATGATCCCTATGCAATGGCATTTAGAGAGGGAGAACGTAACTATGGGTTAAAAGTTTTCAATCAATTACACCAAGTTTGCCCTGAGCTTTATGCGCAAATGGCAAATGAAGCAACTACACCAAGCGTTTAACAACGGGAGAAACAGTCATGAACTTATGGCAGAAATTAATTATGCGTCGTTTGTATAACGAGCAACACAGTGAGGGAGGTGAAGGCGGTGGCGGTACAGCAACGGAACCTACTCAAGAAACATCAGCAACAGATAAAAATGAGCCACCAGCAAACAGTGATGATCCTACTAAAAGCACTGAAAAAAAGAATGGTGAAGAGCAGGGCAAGCCGACTGATAAGAAAAATGATGCCAATAAATCAGATGTAGGTGCGCCTGAAAAGTATGAATTTAAAGCACCAGAAGAAGGGCAAGAGCTTGATAAAGGTGCATTAGAAGTCTTTGAGCCTATTGCTCGTGAGCTGAATTTAAACAACGAACAAGCGCAAAAACTGGTTGATGTTTATGGCTCTAAAATCATGCCTGCTATTCAGAAACAAATCAATGATGGTTGGCAAAAGCAGACTGAGCAATGGGCTGAAACTGTTAAAGCAGATGAAGAATTAGGATCAAATGAGTCTATTGGTGCAGCACAAAAGGCATTAGATACCTATGGTTCTGATGATTTGAAATTGTATTTAACAGAAACAGGGTTAGGTAATCACCCAGAGATTATTCGGGCTTTTGCCAAGATAGGCAAAGCAATGTCAGAGGACGGTCTTGTCACTGGCAACAGTAACGGCAGTAAAAGTGCTGCTGATGTTTTATTTGGATAACAAAGAGGAAATAACATGCCTGCTTTAACTCTCGTTGATTGGGCTAAACGACAAGGCCCTGACAGCAAGCAAGCGAAGATCGTCGAATTGCTGAATCAGTCTAATGAAATTCTTGATGATATGGTTTTCGTTGAAGGTAATTTACCAACGGGTCACCGTACAACCGTTCGTACTGGTTTACCATCTGCGACATGGCGTTTGCTTAATTATGGTGTACCGCCAAGCAAATCAACCACAGCACAGGTTACTGATGCGATTGGTATGCTTGAAACCTATTCTGAAGTTGATAAAGATCTTGCTAACTTGAACGGGCAAAAGAATGAATTTCTATTGTCTGAATCAATTGCATTCTTAGAGTCAATGAACCAGCAAATGGCTGAAACAGTTATTTATGGTGATGCTACGGTTCATCCTCAGCGCTTTACGGGATTAGCTGCACGCTTTAACGATATGAAAGCAAAGAATGCAGTCAATATCATTGATGCTGGTGGTACTGGCAGTAACTTAACTTCTGTGTGGTTAGTGGTATGGGGTGAAAACACGGTTCACGGTATTTTCCCTAAAGGTTCTAAAGCAGGTTTAGAGCAAAACCATTTAGGCGAAGTTACTTTAGAAGATGAGAACAAAGGTAAATACCAAGGCTTTCGTACTCACTTCCAATGGAAAAATGGTATCTCAGTTCGTGACTGGCGTTATGTTGTCCGTATCGCCAATATTGATTTATCCAAAATTGGTAAAGATCCAGAAAAAGCGGACACACTCGATTTGCCAGACTTGTTTATTCAAGCAATTGAGAAGATCCCTAACCTCTCTATGGGGCGTCCTGTTTTTTATTGTAACCAGCAAATTCGTAGCTGGATGCGTCGTCAAATTAAAAACAGCAAAAACGTCAATATTTCCATGGCAGAAGTTGCCGGTAAGAAAGTTGTTTCATTCGATGAAATTCCTGTTCGCCGTGTTGATGCCATCTTAACGACTGAAGATCAGGTGAAATAAGTTATTGCGGTGTCGTTTAACGGCTCCGCTAACTTTCATTTATTTGGAGATAGTCAAAATGATTTTAGATAAAGAAACGCTTTTTTCACTGGATCAGGCGGTTACTGCATCTGCTGTAAGTAAGCAAATTATCGACTTAACGCCAGTGCATGGTGCATTTCGTGATATCGGTATTGGTGAGCCATTAGAGCTGTTTGCACAAGTGACTGAACAGGCTAAAGCATCAGGTGAAGCGACGGTTCAAATTAAGTTAGAAACCGCGACAGACGATAAATTCTCTGATGCTAAATCTATCTTTGAATCTGTGGCAATACCAATTGCTGATTTAAATGCAGGTAAACGTATTGTGGCGAAAGTACCTCAAGGCGTTTTGAAGTACCTGCGTCTGCAATACGTTGTTGCAGAAGGGCCATTAACGGCGGGTAAGTTCACTGCGGGCATTAACCTAACTGTTGATGCTCATCCTATTTACGATGCTGTAACTCAATAAGGTGTGACATGTCACGATATAAGGTTTTAAAAAAATCATTTATCGCTGGGCGTCTACTTGAAATCGGTGAAGAGGTTGAGTACGACGGTATAGCTGGCGATAACTTAGCGTTAATTGGTGGCGCTGATGCTCGACTTAATACTCATAGTGTGGCTGATGGGGCTGGTGATAATACTGGTGAAGGCGTAAGTAATATTGCTGTAAGCGGTTCAGGTGTGGCGATTGACTCAAGCCTTGATGCGCTTCGTGAGCAATATACCCAGCTATTTGGTAAAGCACCTCATCACAATATGGGCGCAGATAAAATGCGCACCGCAATAGATGAAAAGCGGAAAGAACTTGGGGTTTAACCCCCGATGATAAAGGGGGCGAAAGCCCCTTTTTTATTTTCTACCTGAGCCGAGAGATATCCAATGAAACTAACCAATCTAAAAACCAGCACAGAAACTTATGAAAATGCCAAAGGTGAAAAAGAAACTCGTGAAGAATATCCATATGGGCTACGTATTTCACTTGAAAACGACACAATAGAAAAATTAGGCGTTTCTATTCCTGATGTTGGTGAAAGTATTGAGCTGTCTGCTGTTGCCAAAATACTGTCTAAATCTATTAATGAACGTGAAGGTAAGAAGTCAGTATATGTAGAGTTACAAATAACCGATCTGGCTCTAGGTGCAGGCGACACAAAATCAACGGCAGATGTTCTTTTTGATGGGGGTGAATAATGGCCTCAGAAATTGAAATTTGCAATATTGCATTAAGTCGCATTGGTAATAGTCGTTCAATTAATAGCATGACTGAAGCCAGCAAAGAAGCCGTTCAATGCAACCTTCATTATGCGCAATGCCGTGATAGTGTATTGGCCGATTTTCCTTGGAACTTTGCAACTAAAAAGGTGGCATTAGCCAATACAAATAATCCTCCACCTAATTGGGCGTATGCCTATCGCTATCCTAATGATTGCCTAAAAGCCATTGGTATTGTCGAACCTCATCAAAAGTACCGTAGACCAGATACAGCAATCCATTTTCATGTTGGTTCAGATGAAAACGGTACTGGTAGATTAATTTTTACTGATCACCCTAGTGCATGGCTTGAGTATGTTGCACGTATTACTGACGTCAATATGTTTGATACGTTATTTAAAGATGCGCTTGCATGGCGTTTAGCGGCTGAATTAGCTCGTCCATTGGCATCAAATGCGGGTATTGGTGGTGAGGCATTACAAATTTACCAAGGTGTTATTAAAAGTGCGGCCGCACATTCATTAAGTGAGTCAGCAGAGCCAACTGATTATATGGATGAATTCACACAAGCGAGGTTGTCATAATGCCATTTAGTCTTATTCAACCTAGTTTTTCAGGCGGTGAAATTGCACCAAGCCTATATGGTCGTGTTGATCTTGCGAAGTATTCAACTGCACTGCGCAAGTGCCATAACTTTATTGTTCGTCAATATGGTGGTGTTGAGAATAGACCAGGCACACGATTTATTGCTGAAACAAAGTATCAAAATAAGAAGTCTCGCCTTATTCCTTTCCAATTCAGCACCGTACAAACCTACGCGTTAGAGTTTGGTGATCGTTATATTCGCGTATTTAAAGATGGTGGGCAGGTTCTCTATGCTGATGGTGAACATAAAGGCGAAGTGTTTGAATTATCTACACCTTATAAAGAAGCTGATTTGTTTGATTTGAAGTATACGCAATCAGCCGATGTTATGACGATTGTTCATACTGATTATCCACCAATGGAGTTACAGCGTTACGATCATGATGATTGGAAGTTAGTCTCCGTTGAAACCAAGAACGGCCCCTTTGAAGATATCAATACCGATAAGGCAATGAAAGTTTATGCTAGTGCAAGCACGGGGCAAATTACGTTAACGTCTACGCATGATATTTTTGGTACCGAGCAAATAGGTAAGCAGTTCTATTTAGAGCAACGTGATATTGATGCGGTTCCTGTATGGGAAACAGATAAAACAACCAACCTCAATGATCAACGCCGTGCTGACAGTAACTACTATCGTGCCAATAGTGGCGGTAAAACAGGAACACTAAGACCGTCTCATACTGAAGGAATGAGCTGGGATGGTTGGGGTGGTGATACAGGGATCCAGTGGGAATATTTGCATAGTGGTTTTGGTATCGTAAAAATTGAAACTGTTAGTGAAGATGGCAAAACAGCCACAGGAAAGGTGATCTCTTATATTCCATCCAATGCCGTTGGTGAAGATAATGCAAGCCATAAATGGGCGCGTGCAGTGTGGAATGATGTTGATGGTTATCCAAGCACCGTTGTTTATTATCAACAACGTTTATTCTTTGCCGGCTCTCGTGCCTACCCACAAACGATATGGGCCAGTCGTAGCGGTGACTATAAAGACTTTGGGCGCAACAATCCTATTCAAGATGATGATCGCATTATCTACACGTATGCAGGTCGTCAAGTTAATGAAATTCGCCATTTGATTGATGTCGGTTCGCTGGTGGCATTGACCTCTGGTGGTGAATATCAAATCACAGGTGATCAGAACAAAGTGCTTACACCTTCCAGTTTTTCAATGTCATCACAAGGTGCTAACGGTTCAAGTGATTTACCGCCAATCTCTGTTGCGAATATTGCGCTTTATATACAAGAGAAAGGTAGTGCTGTGCGTGATTTATCGTATTCATTTGATGTTGATGGGTATCAAGGCACTGACTTAACTATGTTGGCAAATCACCTATTTCAACGTCACCGCATTGTTGATTGGTCATTTACTACGGTTCCATATTCTATTGCATGGTGCATACGTGACGATGGGTTAATGCTGGCTTTAACCTATTTAAGAGAACAACAAGTATTTGCATGGGCACCACAATCGACAGAAGGGAAATTTGAGTCAACGTGTTCGATCAGTGAAGGCAATGAAGATTCAGCCTATTTTATTGTTCAGCGTACAGTAAACGGTAAACAGGTTCGGTATGTAGAGCGCTTAGCTAGCCGTTTATTTACTCGTACAGAAGATGCTTTCTTTGTGGATTCAGGCTTAAGTTATGACGGTAGAAATACTGATATATCAAAAACAGCAACTATCACTGGTGGAGCGGGTGAGTGGAACTATCAAGAAAACTATCAATTAGTGATTTCAGGCAATCCGGTCTTTAGTGCTTCTGATATTGGTAGTGCCGTCAATATTCCTTATTTTGAAGATAATGAACATAAAGAGCTTCGCTGTAAGATTGTTCAATATGTATCTGCAAATCAAGTGGTTATTTCTGCTAATCGCAACATTCCACCAGCATTACAAAATACTCCCACTACTGAATGGAGCATAGCCCGCTATCGCTTTGCTGGCTTAAATCATCTTGAAGGTAAGACAGTTAATATTCTTTCCGATGCTAATGTTTCACCGCAGGCCATTGTCACCAATGGTGCAGTGGAAATTGATACGCCATCAGCCGTAGTACATATCGGATTACCTATTACCAGCGAATTAGAAACGCTTGATATCCATATCAATGGGCAAGAAACATTACTTGATAAGAAGAAGCTTATTAAGGTTGCCAGCTTAATTGTAAATAGTAGTCGGGGTATTTGGGCTGGTACTGAAAAAGAACGGCTATATGAGTATCCTCAACGTCAATTCGAGTTTTACGACAATCCTGTTGATGATGCCACAGGCATTGTTGAAATTAATTTAGATGCAGATTGGAGCAAAAACGGACGTGTCTTTATTAGACAGGTTGATCCGTTACCGTTAGCGGTGCTCTCTGTTATTCCGCGTATTGATGCTGGTGGTTTCTGATATGAAAAAACATCATGTACAAATTATTCCTGCTACTCATGAACATATTGTTCGTTTATTACCACATGTAAGACAAGCTGATGTTGATGAGTTCTACGCTATGTCAATGCAAACACCTGAGCAGGTATTACGACATGGATTATCTGTTTCTACTAAAGCCTATGCCGGCATTATTAATGATGAGGTGGTGACTATTTTTGGTGTTGCTTCTGGCTCATTACTTACTGGTTTAGGTATCCCTTGGCTAGTGGGGACTGATTTATTAGAGCAACACCAGAAAACCTTTCTACGACGCTGTAAACCCATCTTAAAACAGATGTTAGGGCAATACCCAACACTGATGAATTATGTCGATGAACGTAATCATATTGCTAAGGCGTGGCTCCATTGGTTGGGGTTTCAGATTGAAGAAGCAAAGCCAACAGGTTTACTTCAGTTACCTTTCCATCGTTTTACATTGAGGGCTAAATAATGTGTGAACCAACAACATTAGCGGCAGCAGTAATTGGTACTTCTGCATTGCAAGCATACGGACAATATACCGATGGTAAATTTCAAGCATCAGTGGCTAATCAAAACGCCAAAATTAATGAAGATGCTGCACTTGATGCAATTAATAAAGGCAATGCTCAGGCACAAGAACAGCGTAGACGTACTCGCCAATTAGTGGGCACACAGGCGGCAACAATGTCAGCCAGTGGCATTGATTTAAGTACTGCGGGTGCTTTAGATATTTTGGGCGATACTGCCGCAATGGGTGAGCTTGATGCGTTAACTATGGTTAATAACGCTTCTCGTGAAGCGTATGGCTATCGTATGCAAGCTGAGAATGATCGCCTTAATGCAAAAATGGCAAGACGCTCAGGCAATATGGGTGCAATGACAACGTTATTAACAGCCCCTATTCAAGCTTATGGCGCGTATCAGTTGGCTGGTGGTACATGGAGTCCGTTCGGTGGTGGCTCAGGTGCTGCGAAAGCCGGCAAAACATTCGCTAAAGCACCAAAAGGATTTTAATTATGCCAAAGGTTCCTACATACGATAATAGAACGGTTATGCCTGAGCAGTTACCGAATAATGGGTTTTCTGTTCAATCATCACCTAATGCTTTTGGCGCTGGCATTGGTCGTGTTGGTGAGCAATATGTTGGTTTGTTTGCAGAAGCAAAACAAAGGGCTAATGTTGCACTGGCGCAAGATGCCGCATTACAGCTACGACAAAAAGCCAATGAACTGATGACCGATCCGCAAAATGGATTACTTTCACAGCAAGGTAAGAATGCGATTGGTAAAGCGTTTGAGTATGAGCAGTCATTTCGTGATTATGCTGGTGAAATATCATCAACATTACCTGACGATATTGTTCGACAAAGCTTTATGCAACAAGCGCAAGAAATGGGGGTTCAGTTTGCATCACAAGCTAATCGTCATGAGATGGGGCAAATCAAAGCTTATGAACAAGATCAGTTTCAATCAACGCTAACATTAAATGCAGAGTCTGCCGCATCAATGTACGGTGATAATCAGGCTTATATCTCTGCACATAAACAAGTGTTTCAGCAAATAGAAGAGTTTGGATTATCACACGGTTGGGGTGAAGAGCAGATCCTCGCCAAGAAACAAGAATTCAAAGTGGCAACTGCTCGTAAAGCGATTGAAAATCAACTCGGTGCTGATTATATGGGGTTCTTAGAACGAAATGGAGAACCTTCAAGCCTTGGTGGTGCTACCAGAAATAATGCGTTCTATGGTGGTACTGTTGGTAAAGTTAAAGGAATGACCCAACAGGGTAATATTAATTTACTCAATAGGCCAACAGTTAAAAACGAAGACGGCTCAATTAGTACAGTAAGAACGATTTCTATTGGTACCGATGATGGTGAAGTGCTGATACCTACCGTAAGTGACGATGGCAAGCTGTTATCTGATGATGAAGCTATTGCGTTATACGAGCAAACAGGTAAGCACTTAGGGATTTTTGATAACCCTGAAGATGCTACTGCTTACGCTGATAATCTGCATAAACAGCAAGAGAATATGTATACACCTAGTAACGGTGATACAAGAGGTGTTAGAAACAACAACCCTGGTAATATTCGTATATCTAGCAATAAATGGGTAGGGCAAACCGGTGATGATGGTGCATTTGCTAAGTTTGCCACACCTGAGCACGGCATTAGAGCATTAGGTAAAAATCTACTTTCTTATGCTCGACAAGGTTTTGTTACACCAGAGCAGATCATTAATCGCTGGGCACCACCAGAAGATAATAATGATACTCAGGCATACATTGAGTATGTATCTGATTACCTTGGTGTTGCACCTAATCAACCATTAGATTTAACGAATTTAGATACCTTAACGCATTTATCGACAGCGATAATGTATAAAGAGAATGGGCGTAACCGTGTTAATTACACTGATGAGCAGATAGCAACAGGCATACAGTCAGCACTTGGTTTTGTTGAGTTACAAGCGACATCAGAAGCACCAAAACTATTAACCGGATCTGCCGCTTTCGATGCCTTAGATGAAGCTGACCAAGCAAAATATTTACGACAAGCAGAACAGCTACGTAAGCAAAAACAAGGTGAGTTACAGCAACAACTCGGTACTCGTGTAGCGGACTCTTACGCAGCATGGGAAAGAGGGCTTGAAGCACCTAATGCGCCTACTCATGATGAATTAATCTCTGCGTTTGGCTATGACAAAGGTTCTGCTATGTCTGCCGATATGCAAGAAGCCAAGCGTTATGCTGGTTTTATGTCAGCAGCTAAAGAGATGTCTCCACAAGCACAGCAGGCTTTGTTATCTCAAATCAGACCTCAAACGGGTGAAGCAAACTACGAAAGCAAAATTCAACGTTGGGAGAAATTTGGTAAGTTCGTTGAAGGTAATATCAAGGAACAAGATAAACAGTTTGCAGCTAACCGATTACAGCTTTCCATTCAAAATAATTTTCCACTTGATCCTAATGATAAGAATAATCAGCAGGCAGCAGATGATTACTTTGAAAAACATATTCAGCAGAGCTTTAATTTACGTGATGATAATAGCTTAAATGCCGTTGCCGAACTTACAGCAAGGACAGGGATTATCCCATCACAAGTTAAGTCTGTATTGAATATGGGGGCAACATCTAAAGATCCTGAAGTTGTTCTTCCTATCGCGAAAATGTATGGGCAGATATTTGATAACAATCCGGCATCAGCAACTGATATTCCATCAAGCACAATGGCATATTACTCAAAAGTATATAGTTTAAGTCGTGCGGGTATGCCTGATGATAAAGCGGTAGAAACTGCATTTAAGACGACATTTGAACAAGATGAACGCACTAAACAAATGATCGCTTCTCAAATCAGGGATAAAGGATATATCAAGGATAGAGATAAAGCAGCGCAATCTAATATCAATGATTTTTACCCTTGGTATAAACCATTTTCTTCACCAAGCGTTAGTAAGCCTGGTACTCAAAATGGCGCTTACTTACGTGACTATCAAACACTGTATGACGCTAACTTTGCTGAAACAGGCGGTGATGCAGAACTAGCCAAGAAAATGACTAACGCTCAAATTAAAAGAACGTGGGCGGTATCTAATATCAATGGCAGTGAAGAAGTTATGCGTTATGCACCAGAAGCCGTATACGGTATTAATGAATCAGGTGCTGGAAACTGGATCGCGGGTCAATGGGAAGAAGAGAAAAAGCAATTAATGTCTAAATCATTTGGTGGCGCTTCTTCTGATACTGATATTGTTATTGTCTCTGATGCAGTGACCCCCAGAGACTACAGTTACGGCATAATGATAAAACAAACCGGTAGTGATGATATCCCTATTTATCGTCCATACACGGGAGATAACGGCTTGCCTATTCGCTTTAAACCAGAACAGTCATCATCACCAATGTATAAAGAGGTAATGGAAAAACGCCAACAAAGCGTTAAGGAAGCTCAGGATAAAAGGGAACGAGAAGAAGCATTGGATAAATCACGCTCAGAATTTGATGAACGTCGTCAAAATATCCGTGAGCAATATAAAAAAGCTCACAATGAGCGAGTAAATAAATTCAATAATTATTTTTCTTGGGATAAAAACTGATGCCTATTTACGAACAACAACCTGATGATATTTTATCTGCGGATATTAATGCTGTTCAGCAACCTGGACCTACTTATGGTGATAATGTTTCACCATCTTGGTATGACCCTATTAATCCGCTTGATGATAGACGGCAAACTAAAGAATTACGTGATGCAGCGTTTCGTATCGATAACTCAGTGGGTAGCTTGATTGCTACTGCACCTTTTAATCAATTTGAAGATGTAGAAGGCTATAACCCATTTGAAGATGAATTAACGCTTTCAGGCTATGAAGACTATGCCGATGCCTTTATTCATTCAAACTCTCCTCAAGAAACTGCCGCAATAAAACAACGTATTGATCGTGAGCGTAACGATAAGCAAATGTTAGCAGATGCTGGCGGTGCTGGTGTTGTGAGTAGTATTGCTATGGGGGTTATTGATCCAATTAATGTTGCTGCAATGATGATACCAGGGGGAGCCATTGTAAAAGGTGGCAGTGTGGCCACAACCGCAGGTAAGTTTGCATTGGCAAATACCGCTGGTGGCGTAGCTTCTGAAATGGCATTACATAGTACCCAAGAAACACGAACATTAACTGAAAGTGCAATTAACATTACACTTGATGCCATGATCGGTGGAACCTTAGGCTCAGCCGCACAGTTAGTAAAAAACCGTGGTGAATTGGTAACAAAAGTAAGAAATGATTTAATTGGAGAACAACAATCAGGGCAACAAAATATTCCAAATAATATTCCTGATAATTCTAGTGTTGGTGCAATGGAAGTACCTAACACCACATTAGAACAAGAAACCTTAAAAGGGCCATCATTTATTAATCGTACGATGAATGTTAGCCCTGTTGGCCGTGTTGCTCAATCCCCCTCTAAAACAGCGCGACAAATTAACCAACAACTCACAGAAAATAACTTTACCTTTGCTAAAAATGAAGAAGGTATTGCGACATTTACCGCTGTTGAAACAAAAGTGAGAGGTTATGAAACTCTCGTTTATAAACAAGTAGAATCAACGAAAGACCACTTTAAACAATATCGTCAATCTGGTGGCCGTGATATGAATTATTACCAATTTAGTGAAGCTGTTGGCGATGCTATGCGCAATGGTGATACTCATGCAATACCACAAGTGGCAGAGGCAGCACGTTCTATTAGACCTATTGTCGAAGCAACCAAAGATAGAATGGTTGAATTAGGGATCTTACGTGAAGGTGTAAAGGTGACAACAGCACAAAGCTACTTCCCTCGTATTTATAAATTCGACAAAATTTTAAATGATCGTACTGAATTTAAGAAAATCATTGCTGACTGGTTAGAAGAAATTAATCAAACCTCGATAAATAAAGCCAAAGGTAGCCTTGATCGTGCTGAAATCGGTATTGATAAAGCACGCAATGCATCACCACAAGCTGAACGTTTAGGGCTTGAGATTAAAGAGGCTGAGAGTTGGTCGGGTAAAAAGTCTTTGTTGATGGATGATATTAATAAATATCAAAAAATTATTAATGAAAAGAATGCGGTAGAAGTTGAGTTAAATTCACTATCTAACCTTGCTAAGCTAAATAAAACGCAAACAAGAAGACAAGCAACATTACAAAGAAAATTACAGCGTATTAATGATGCTGAGAATAAATTACCTGCATTACAACGTAGCGTTGATATTCTTGATAACCCTCGCAAGTTTAGAAATGAACATCGTCGTTTAACACGAACAGCAAATTCATTAACTCGCCATGACAGAATTAGACAGTCCGCATTGAATCGCATGACACCTTTAGAGCGTGAAGAGTTAGATGCTGCAGCAGATGATATCGTTAATAAAATTATCGGGGCACCGTCAGGCATTGTACCCAGTGAACTGATCCCCGATGGGTTAGTTAAACGTGCTGGTTTTACAAAAGATAGAACACTTAACATTCCTGATGAACGCATTAAAGACTATCTCGAATCAGATGTTAACTATGTGATGGAAAACTATATTCGCCAAGTTGCGCCTGAAATTGAACTCACGGCTAAATTTGGCCGTGTTGATATGGATAATCAAATCAAAGCGATTACAGAGGAATATAACCAACTTATTGCTGATGCAACCACACCTAAAGAACGCAGTCGATTAGAAGCACGAAGAGAGGCGGATTTACGTGATATTCGCGCGATGCGTGACCGTTTATTAGGTACTTATGGAGCACCTAAAGATCCAGCAAGTCTATTTGTGCGAGCTGGCCGTGTTGCTCGTCACGTTAACTTTTTACGTTTATTGGGGGGTATGACAATATCATCGTTACCTGATATGGCTCGTCCGATTATGCAACACGGTTTACGTAGTGCGTTAAAACCATTGGGTAAGATGCTAACTGATATCAGTGCTATGCGCATTGCTAAGGCCGATTTGCGTGAAATGGGTATTGGCCTTGAATATGCATTATCCAGTCGTTCTAAAGTGATTGCTGACCTTAGCGATCCCTATAGCAGACGTAGCTATTTAGAGCGTGGTTTACAGTGGTCATCACAGAAATTTGGTAACTTCACATTAATGAACCAATATACAGACACGATGAAAATGTGGTCTGGGCTTATTACTCAATCTAAGGTACTGAAAGCAGCAAACACTTTAGATGCTGGTGGTTCGTTAAGTAAACGAGAAATAAAGAAACTGGCTCATATTGGTATTGATGAATCAATGCTAAAGCGTATAGCAGAGCAGTTTAAGCGACACGGTGAAGACTTAGACG
The DNA here is from genome assembly GCF_001808035.1 of Proteus sp. HMSC14B05. NCBI lineage: Bacteria > Pseudomonadati > Pseudomonadota > Gammaproteobacteria > Enterobacterales > Morganellaceae > Proteus > Proteus sp. HMSC14B05. The sequence continues at coordinate 28,056 of NZ_KV791969.1, forward strand.
GCATGTTAACAGGGCACAGCCATTTGTGGGATGATCGTGTTGTGCGTGAAACTTTCCAAGCGGCAGTATTAAAAGATGTAAGAACTACAGTTATAACACCAGGTATTGGTGATACACCATTAATGATGAGTAGCGAACTAGGTAAGATTGTAATGCAGTTTAAAACCTTCTTCTTTGCTACTCACAATAGAGCGTTAGTATCAGGCATACAATCAGGTGATGCATCATTTTACTATGGGGCATTACTTCAGGTAGCACTTGGATCCCTAGTCTATATTCTCAAGGCTAAAATGGCAGGGCGTGATATTAATACTGAACCGGCTAACTTAGTAAAGGAGGGTTTAGACTGGTCAGGAATGATGGGCTGGTTGGGTGAGCCTAACAACGTATTGGAAAACCTTAGCGGTGGTACTTATGGTATGAGTGCCATGTTTGGTGGGCCACCAGCATCACGTTATCAAAGTCGTAATGGAATTGGTGCATTATTAGGCCCTACGTTTGATCTCGGTGGTGATATTAAAAATATCACATCAGGTGTATTAAACGGTGAGTTTGATGATAGAGAAGTACGATCTGTACGCAAACTATTACCTTTCCAAAACTTGTTTTATTTGTCACCATTATTGAATCAGGTTGAGGAGCAGATGAAGTAGGGGGAGCTATGTCTATTTTACGAGTGTTAGCAATCATCGGTAATACAATCATGTTAGTAGGATATACTTACTTGTTTATTGCTAAGGATCTTTCAGGTGCTTTATTAGCTGTATATATTCCATTAGCTCTTGTTCCGTTGATTTCGCTTATGTATTTGTATAAAACGCGATTTTATAAGTTTTCAGAGTTAGACCAAATAAAAGCAAAAGAAAAACAAGGAAGCTTTTTAAGCTTATGGATACAAAGAAAAAAACTTGAAGAGCAAGTAAAAATAAATAATCTTAAAAAAGATTAAAATAGCACCGCTTAAGCGGTGCATTGTTCTCATTTCTTTAATTCAGCTAAAATACATTCCACCAACGGTATTATATTTTTATTGCCTCTCATCTTTTGAACTATAAAGTTTCTCATTGCTATCAGTTCTACAAGTGGAGCTGATACATCATGACCATCGCTTTCCATCTTTGTTAAAAGTGCTTCAAGGTTTGATTTTGTAATTAACTTTTCAATCCCTTTATCGGTATTCACTACATCTGGATAGTTAGCTGGTGCAGGGTATTCATACTTCTTTTCCATGGCTAAAGTCCTCACTAATGAAAATAATTACGTAAACTATAATAATGTAAATGCATTAAAATGTTCATCTAAATGGTTAATTTAATCTTTTATTTGATAACCATTATTGCAAATATGGATATATTTTGTAGTTAAACGTATCATATCCTCATTAACACCAGAGGAGATGAGCAATGACGGTATCTACTGAGCTAAGCCATGAAGAGTATGTAGGTAATGGCGTAACAACGGATTTTGATTTTCGTTTCCGTATCTTTGAAGGCAAGCATTTGATTGTTGTGGTTGCTGACAGTGACGGCAATGAAAAAACATTAAAGAATGGTACTGATTACACTATTGTTGGTGCAGGTTCCTATCATGGCGGTAAGGTGGTTTTAAATAAACCTTTAGCCCAAGGCTGGAAGATATTATTAGAACGCGATTTACCTGTTGTACAAGAAACTGACTTACGTAATCAGGGTAAATTTTTTGCAGAAGTACATGAAGATGCCTTTGATTATCTAACGATGTTAATTCAAAAAGCATTGGGTACTTTCTCTTTAAGCTTACGTAAGCCTACCTATCTATCGAATTACTATGATGCCAAGGACAATCGTATTGCTAATTTAGCATCGCCTAAAGTAGGTACTGATGCAGCTAATAAAGACTATGTTGATAACAGTATTAAGTATATTGATAGTAAGACATTAAGGGTTAATGATAAGGATATACCATCATTGCCAAATGCAGATGATAGAGCTGGAAAAGTTTTAACGTTTGATAAAGATGGATACCCAATAGCTGTTGCTCCAGCTTCAGGAAGTGCTATTGATGTGATAAACCAAATAAAAAATGGTGACGGTTCGTTAATTGGAGTAGGAAACGGAGAAACACTAAAAGATAAATTATCAAAAATACATTCCGTCGTTACACCAGAAATGTTCATTAAAGATGACGACGTAACTCATAACAGAGCATTTGAAGAAATGTTTATTTTTGCTAAAGATATGGGGGTTAATGTTGAAGGATCTGGAACTTACATATTAGAATCAACAGATGATGGGATCGATATAACAGTCGACACAGACTTATCTAAAGCAAAAATAATTTGTACTACTAAGGAAGATGTTCCTCAATGGAAACAGAAAACAAGAATATTTTCTGCACATCAAAATGATAAAGATATTACTTCTTTATTCCACGGTTCAAATATTAATAAAGGTGAAAAATCACTTCCAATATTAGGTTTATCAGGTCATATCACAATTCTATCAGAAGACGTTGTCATGTTGCGATATGATGGAGATACGCCTGAACCACAGAAAAAAGCAGAAACAAATCAAATATTTTCAAATGGTATGTTGAAGTATGAGCAGTATTATAACTTCTCTGATAATAAAAAAGTCTATTATAAACCTCACATGCCTGAGCTGAATATAAAAATAGGTAGCATTGTCCTAGATGGGGCTTTTATACGTTCTATTTTTTCTTGTTATCGAAACAATACTAATCTATCAATTAATAAAATATCATCAATTAATGTAGGGCACGCACAAGCTTACGTAGAACAAGAGTCGTGTTCTAATTTTTCTTATAATAATGCTATTTATGATTTGGATTACAATCCTGAAAATCTAGGTGGATACGCCTTAACTTACAAATACACTACTAATACTAGAATTAGTAAAGTAACAGATATTCACGGATGGGCTGGAACAGATGGAAATTATGCTCGTGATATTAAAGCTTTTGATTGCGACCTATTAGATGTTGGTGGTCATTTTAGTATGTCTGATATTACGATTGATTCTTGTAAAATAAGAAGTCAATGCAGAGCTCAGGGGTGGGGGGTGTTTGAAATTTTAAACAGTAAACATATCCTCCCTAATGGGAAAATAACAAAATTTACTATCGGTACGAGGTACGATTATGCAAATAGTTGGGATGGAATTATCAGGGTTTATAATCTTGATGTTGTTCTTGGTGACTTCACTACGGGTTACATGATTGTATCAGCACAGGAACCAAAGAATGATCATCATTTTATGGGTAAATGCCCTGATATATACATTGATGGTGTAACAATAAACCTTGATAATATTAAAAGCGCGATAGGAATGGAGATAAGAGGAATTGATTTAGGTGTTAGCAGAAGGGAAAATTTAGAAAAATATCAAATATTACCGTCTTTTCATGAGATAAGGCGCGTAAAAATGATTAGTCAACGAGTGTTTAACAGGATTGATTTCAGAGTTGTTTATAATAATAGGGACTATAGTCTTATTGAAAATGAAGAATTTAAAAAAATCTCCAATAATAATAGATTTTATTCATTAAACGTAAGTGATGTTGATATATACAAAGCTGGTTCATCTGATTATGACGGATATTTTGGTGTTCATACATTTGGATTCACAGAAAATGTTATAATGAGACAAGATATAAAAATTGAAAAATCAAATAACTGTATACCAGTAATTAAATCAGCTAACGATATTTCAGTTAAAATGGCTAATATGATGTTTAATTATATTGCTGTTGACGGAAGAATAAATAAAAAACTAGAATCATCAAATGAAATTTTTATATATAATTCAATTGTATATAACCCTGAAATTATTAATCCATCAGGTTATAGGGCTTGTGTTATTTCAATTTTTAATTCAAAGTTTGATTGGTTATCAAAGTCACCATTTTCTACTTTAAGAAATGAAATAGATTTTAACAATAACATGGGAAGTGATTTTGTACTAGGAAAGGGGGGAGTTATTATCATTATTAATGGTTGTTTTGGTAGATTAGAATCTCTTGATATGACATACAATGAAAGATTTAAAAAATACATATCTGAAAATTATAAAGATACCAGATATTATGTATAAATATTTAAGAGCCAGTTACAATTATATAACTGGCTTTTTTATCTATTTATTTATTTTTTTTAAAATTTCAATTCCAACATAATCAGCCCCATAAATAGAGAAATGTTTATTATCTGAATAAATAGGGCGATTATTATCATCGACTACCTTACATAGCCCGTTTTCACATAATATTTCATCTAGATCTATGTATATTATGTTTAGTTTTTTAGTTATATCTATAATATTGTAATTATATTCGTTTTTAATCTCTTTTTCTGGGGTTGTGCAAGATGATAGATTTGGTAAATGTTTATATATGGGTAGTTCGTTATTATTAAGACATTCAAACACATTCTTTATTGGTTTTTGAGCCAAACCAATAACATAAATTTTGTTAGATATTTTTTTTATACTGTTTAAATATTCAAAAATATAATTTCGATTAAATGTTTTTATATCACCATCATTACTATGTATCCTTAAATAAGGACTCCAATCTTGAGCAAATATAATATTTGCATCAGGATGTTTTAATACAGAATCTTTTAATGAAATAAATCTTTTTATGCAAGCATTTTTTATTTTATCTGTATAAGTATAATGATATCCATCCATAGAGAAGCATCCATCCTCAAATACACCTATAAAACCGATGCCTCTATTTTTCATAAAATTTGCATACTGCCTAGCCAAACTATCTCCAACCAATATCACTTCTACATTTTTGTCGCTGTTATATCTTCGAGCAATACCTCCTCTATCAATCCCAACTCCACCATAGTATTTTTGGTGAAAGTTAACAACCTCCTCTCTTGCTTCAATTCTATCTGATATGCCATTTTTACTAATATAGAATGATGATAATAAAGCTAGTAAGTATATAGATAATGATTTATAACCATAATTTCTTTTCTTTTCAATTAATTGAAAGTTAATAAACGCAATTAATAAAGTAAAAATAAAGTACGAATATATAGAAATATCGATATTTATTTTTTTCAAAAATACAATTAAAGGCCAGTGAACAAGGTAAATTGAGTAAGACCAAAGTCCTATTTTTTGAAATATAATATTTGATAATAATGTTTTGTTACTGTTAGATAAAATACAAAGATATGCTCCAAAAACAGGTAACATAGCATTGTAACTAGGCCATGCGTCAGCATCTGAAAAAATAAAGAACGAAATTATAATTAAAATTAAGCCTAATACTTCAATAGCTCTTTTTTTGTTATCTGTTGTTTTTAATGGAAATAAAAAAGCAACACCACCTAATAGCATTTCCCATGCTCTAGTGTAAATCATGAAATAAGATAAAGTTTTATCTTTGGATGAAAAATAAACACAAAAAATAAAACTAAAAATAGCTAATAATAAAACAACTTTCTTTAAGTTTTTTATTGAAATTATTTTAGATAATGCTACCAATGCTATTGGATAAAGTATATAGAATTGCCATTCTACGGACAGCGACCACGTATGAAGAAATAGCTTACTAAAAGAATCAACGTCAAAATATCCAGATTCATTGGCATATGTAATATTTGATATAAAAAGTAAGCTTGATAACCCATGCTCTCCAGCTAATTTATAGGTGGTGGGTTCTAAAAATAAGTAACCCATCGCCAATGTAATCGATATGATAGTGACCAAAGCGGGAACAATTCTTTTAGCTCTTGCTTTTAAAAAGTTCCAGATATAGAAGTTATTATTCTCTAATCCCCTAAAAATTATTGATGTCATTAAAAAGCCAGATATGACAAAAAATACATCAACTCCAGCAAAACCACTGGGTACTAACTCTTTATTAAAATGGAAGAACATAACAGATAAAACTGCAATGGCTCTTAAACCATTAATGTCAGCTCTAAATTTTTTACTTTGCATATTAAATTATTATTTATTTTACCAATAGAATGGCTGAATTTTATCATTAAAAGTAAAGATTGTTCAGTATTTCTATTGTTATGTTTTTGTTTTTCTTTTTTGCATTTTTGGTTGTTCTGTTGGTTATGTAGTATCATGATTATTCATTAATCACTGGTACTACACTCATGCAAGAAGATGTCTACACAAAAGCTGGGATCGGCACTACTGCTTTTCTTGGTTACTTCGCAGGGCTTCCAGCAGAAGTTGTTATGGGTTCACTGTTGGGAGCCATCTTCTTTACTACTGCTGCTACTGAATATAGCTTTAAACGTAGATCGGTATTAGCCTTTCTAAGCTTCGTTTGTGGTCTTATATTCTTTAGCCCTGCAGCAACTATCTTTATTTCTGTTACTGGTCTTTTCGGTGTGAAACCGGAGCAATACGAAATCGAACATATCGATGCCGTAGGTGCTTTTGTTTCCGCTTTGCTTGTGGTTAAGTTAAGCGTAAAAGCATATGGAAGGGCTGATATACCGAAACAAGGAGGGCAACAATGAAATGCGAAACATTGCTCACTATTGTTAATGCCATCATCTGTACCGTCATATTTCTACGTGTGTTCTATTTTAAACGTGACGGCAGACAACACTGTAAAAAAGGTGGATGGTTAGCTTTCCTCATTCTTGCTTACTCTTCAAGCGTACCTATTCGCGCTTATTTCGATCCTAATTATCACGCTGATATCTACAACATCTTTGCCAATATCCTGATCTGCACAACGTTGCTGGTCAGTAAAGGCAATGTCATCAAGTTTATAAAGGGGTGAATATGTCATTAGTCGATAAACAGAATACGTTTACAGGTATGGTTGCAAAGTTGATCACCTTTGCTCAGCAGAAGGGATATAAACTAACGTTTGGTGAGGCTTATCGTACCGAAGAACAAGCTAAATTAAATGCAAAGAAAGGATCGGGTATTAGCAACAGTCTACATACTCAACGTTTAGCAGTCGATTTCAACCTATTCGATACTAACGGAAAATACCTTACAGCCACCAGCGACTATAAAGAACTGGGTGAGTATTGGGAATCATTGGGTGGAAGTTGGGGTGGGCGTTTTAAAAATCGTCCTGACGGTAATCATTTTTCATTAGAGCACAATGGGGTTCGTTAATGAATAAAACCGTCATAGCGTTAATTGCTTTGGCTGTTTCCTTTACCGCTGGCTTTGTTGCTGGCGGTATTTATTTTGATAACCAAGCAATGAGTAAACAGATTGCAGGTAATCAATTAGATGAAAAGGATGTGGCCACAAATATTGAACTGCGTAAACACGCAGACAATGAACAGCAAAATAGGTTGGAGATATATCATGACGCACAACAGCATGATACGATACGCACAGATGCTTTGCTTGATCGTGTTCTTAATCACTTTGACAGGGTGCAGCTCTCAACCGATACCACGAAAACAGAAGTTGCAAGTGCCGATAACACCAATACCTGCCGAGTTGAGAAAGCTAAAGCCAGTGAACTTTCTCGACAACTACGAGAAACACTTGAACGATATGGGCGTGAAGCTCAGCGTGCAGATGAAAATACCAGAACACTCAACCTTTGCATTTCAGAGTTGGAAGCAAAGGAAAAACTTCTCAATTCTTACCGATGAAAAAGTAGACAGATTTCATAATGACGGTATCGGTGACGGTGTTAGTGATATCTAATTTAAATATAATTTATATTTATTAGTGAGTTAAATTACTAGAATATAATTGAGTGGGAATAAAATAACGTTTATCAGCAATAGTTGATAAAGGTTAAAAAACCAAGAGCCATCAGTAAGTTACTGGTGGCTTTTTTGTTTTCTATGGTTAGTAATGGTTGACAAGAACCGAAAAAAATGACGGTATAGGAGACGGTATCAAAAAATAAATTATAAAATTAAGACACTAAAGTAGTTATGTTGCTATTGTTAGCTCTAGTCATCATCATAATTGGCAACATTATTAAATTTAAGAGTTGTAAGGAAATACCGAGTAACATCATCATGCATAATCAGATATTAAAAAAACTGCCACAAATAGAGCAAATGCATCAAATAAAACTACTTTATGTTGCTGAAAGTGGAAGCCGTGCTTGGGGCTTCGCATCAACGGATAGTGACTATGATGTACGAGGTATTTTTATACGGCCTCGCAATGCATATCTTTCAATTGATAAACCTAAAGAAACATTTGAGTGGATAGAAAATAATTGGTTTGATGTAGGAGCTTGGGATATTACGAAAGCATTGCATCTATTACGTAAGTCAAATGCTATCTTATTTGAGTGGTTACAATCACCTATTGTTTATCAACAATATGCTGGTATCCAAAAAGAATTATTTGAGTTGGCACAATTATATTATCAACCCCAAATCATTGTTCATCATTATAGAGGGATCGCAAAAGCCGTTAGTAGACATCATTTTGAAGAGAGTCATGCAAGTAAAGCGATAGATGAGCCCATAAAATTAAAAAAATATTTCTATCTCTTACGTTCACTTTTAGCTGCTTATTGGACAGTAAAAACGGGGAATATCCCACCGATGGAGCTTAATCAGTTAATAAATATATTAACCACAGATGAGCAAATAATTATTCGAGAGTTAGTGAGCTTTAAAGCAGATAAAGATGAACACTTTACTTGGCTACCAACCGATAATATGCAAAAACTGATCACTTTTTTATGGCAAGAAACAGCAACTCAATTAGCGAAACGCACCGTACCAGATAGTGAAATATTAAATAATTGGTTTAGGAAAATACTTGATGAAACTGACCATTGACAATATAAAGCCTTACCTTTTATTTGAAACAATTTCAGGTAGTCGTTCACAAAATTTGGCAACAGATAGTTCAGATACTGATATTAAAGGTGTTTTTTATCTACCTAAAGAGATGTTTTATTGCTCTGATTATGTGCCACAAGTAAGTAATAAAACTAATGATATCGTTTATTATGAATTAGGGCGATTTGTTGAATTACTGTGTGCGTCTAATCCTAATATTTTAGAATTATTAAATGCACCAGAGCATGTTGTTATTTATCGTCATCCATTATTTATGCAATTTAACCCAGAATGGTTTTTATCAAAGGAATGCGTACAGACTTTTGTGCATTATGCTCAAGGGCAAATAAAAAAAGCGCAAGGGTTAAATAAGAAGATCATGGATCCTATAGATAAAGAGTTAAAAACAATCCTTGATTTCTGTTATATCATTGAAGATGGAAAAAGCCTATTACTGAATAATTGGCTTAAAAAACGTTGTTGGGAGCAGCAAAATATTGGGTTGGTTAAAATCAATCATGCACAAAATCTTTATGCAGTTTTTTATGATCCAAATAGTGATTATCAAGGCGTAATAAAAAAAGATAATGCCACCGATGTTTTACTAAGCAGTGTCTCTGAAACAGCTATATTACAAGCCTATCTTAGTTTTAATAAAGACGGCTACAGTACCTATTGCAAGCAGTATCATGCTTATTGGCAATGGGTTGAAGAGCGTAATGAAGCCCGCTATCAGCAAAATATTGAACATGGACGAAGTTACGATAGTAAAAATATGATGCACACTTTTAGGTTGCTTTATATTGCATTAGGAATTGCCACTGAAAAAAAAGTCAAAGTTTGGTGTGATAACAGGGATGAATTGTTAGAAATTAAATCTGGGGCTTTAAGTTATGAAACATTATTTGAGCGAAGTAAAATATTAATAGAAAAAATTGAGCAAGCTTTTCAACAAAGTCAATTACCAGAAAAAATCAATCCTCAATTAATTAAACAAGTATTAGTGAATATTCGTAAAGAATTATATCAATAATAGAATACTATTATCCCTTACAAGGTTGTAAGGGATAAACTATTAGTTATAAATAATAAAATAAAAGTTATTTACAATCTAACATTAGGCATAAGTAATTAACTTACTAGAAGATAATCTGGATAAGCATCGGTTAATTTCATATAAATACGCTTATTTTGCGCATTTTTTCTGAAATCTTGTTTTAAACAGATCCGAGTTGCATTTTTTAACTCTGCGGGAAGATTATCACTTTCTGTAGGCGTAATAATGGAAAAACGCACTTTCTTTTTAGACCGACTTAAATTATAAGGTAAACCTAAAATACGTCTTGCGACTCTGTTTGTTTTCACAACTCACTCCTTTTTTACATGTAATATAGAGAAAGCTTGTTAATTATAACAGAAAATAACTAGGGTAAGATATCGGTTAAATTTATTCTTTAGGATAATAACCTATAAAAACCAGTTTGTTGTTGTTTTATTTTTTCCTTTGCTCATTAGCGTATTATTGTTCATTTCCTTGACTTATAAAAATTCAATAATAATTTATTGTTTATATTTTTTCTGTGAATATAAAGATGATCTCAAAAAGAAAAGTTTTTAAAAATGATTTAGCAGTTAAATAGTAATTAATCTTAATATTTTACTTTGTTTATTTGTCTCATTATTGAGATTATAAGTATTGTTTTATTTACAATATTCTATCATTTTTATCACAAATAAGATGAAATAGCATGATAATGCAATGAAATAATCATTAATTTAGGCTTTGATGTATCCATTCTAGATAACCATGAAACCCATTTTCTATAGGGACAATAATGACTTCTGGTGTATCGTAAGGGTGCATTTTTACTAGTGTATCAATCAAAATCTGTTGTTTTGAACTCTCGCTTTTGATCATCATAAGTACCTCATTATCTTCAACAATTTCATTATTCCAATGATAGATAGATTTGATATTAGGAAGGACGTTAATACAAGCTGCAAGCTTCGCCTGTATAAGATGGTGAGCTATTTCATGGGCGACAGTTTCATTAGGGGCTGTTGAATAAGCGATAATCATATTTTTCCTCTGTATTAATGAGTCTATGGTTAATTTGTTATAGGGTAATTAACTTTAATATCATCAAAATAAAACTTTTTAAAACTTAACGCTAAGATTTCTCTTTTTAACCGAATAAAAACATATTTTCAAAAAAAACTTTCTCGATATGAGATAATTACGGCATTATTAAGTGGATTTTACATATTTTGAGTTTCTTTTTGTAAAGAAAAACACCCATTTGCCGATATTAGTAGTTGTTAAATGAAATGTATCTAATTGTGTTATAAGAACATATTCAATAAAAATTGTTATTACCTTCTGCAATATCGTAAATATAAAATAAATTAATTATTAATAAGATTTATAAAAAATAGTGGGGTTTAAAATGGATAATAATTCGCTAAAAAATGCGAGTTTATTTGATAATGATCCCGTTCTTTATGCTGCATGGCTTTACTATCAGGACGGACTCAGTCAAAGTGAAGTTGCAAATATTATGAGCGTTTCTCGAGTGACTGTTGTGAAGTATTTACATCTCGCGAGAGAAAAAGGTTTCGTTAATATAAGCTTGGATTCATCAGTATTTTCTACGATTGATTATTCAATCAGAATAAAAGCAAAATTTAATCTTAATAATGTGCTTATTTTACCTGATGAAGAAAAGAATAAATCGCAACAAACATCAAATATGAATCGAGAAAGATTAGCTAAAGCAGGGGCTATGTATCTTTCTCAGATAATCAGCAATGATGATATTTTAGGCGTAGCTTGGGGAAGAACAATCCATAAACTAGGGCACTATCTCCCCACTAAAACACTAGAAAATGTCACTGTGTTACAAATGATTGGGGCTGTAGCCCCACAACCTGATTTTACTACTGCGGAATCTGCCGCTTTGATCGCCAATAAGTTTTCAGGTTGCAGTATTAATTTGCATGTACCGGCTGTAGTGTCAAATGCACGTTTGGCAATGGAACTACAAGCAGAACCCATAATACGGCGTAATTTCTCTGCTTTAAATCAATGTAATAAAGCTTTGTTTGTTGTGGGTAATACTCAAGATGACAACCCTTTGATTACAACAGGCGTACTCACCACAAATGAGATGGCACAATATCGCGATTTAGGTGCTGTTGGTGTCATTTGTGGTCGATTCTATGATGCACAAGGTAATCCTCTGCTTTCTGATATCGACCTTAGAATTATGGGAATTAGTCTTGCACAGTTAAGACAGATCCCACAGCGTATTTTTATTGCTGGAGGCGTTGAAAATGTTGCTGCAACCATAGGCGCAATAAAAGGGGGATATGCTACAGATATTGTCATCGATGAAGTGACGGCATTAGCATTATTGGAGTTGAGTATTTAATAGTGAGATCCTCGTTTAAACGAGGATTTGTTATTAATATCGCTGTTATTTTTCATCTAGATCGCTTATCAAAATATGAGTGATTATGTATTTTTATTCTAGCGACAGAGTGATAAAAATATCTTAATAAATAAATTAGAGATGAAAAGTAAAATGCTAGCTTGCTAGCACTTTGCTGTTTTTTTCTTACTAAGATCTTGCCTTAATTTCTCATATCTATCATTATATAAAAAATTATATAACGATATTGTGTTTGAGGATGTTATGAAACGCCAAGTTTTGGTAGGTTTAGGTTTTGCGCTAGGATTATTTTGCCATAACAGCTTTGCTGTAGAGCTTCATCTTTATGCTGGCGCAGGATTAAAACAGCCTGTAGAGCAAGTAGTTGGTCTATTTGAAAAAGAAACCGGTAATACAGTGACTATCGAATATGGCGGTTCTGGCCAAATTCTTACACGCTTTAATCTCACTCAACAAGGTGATCTGTTTTTTCCTGGCTCTCAAGAGTATGTAGAGAAGTTAGCGAAACAAAATCAGGTGGTTAGCCAATATCCTATTGTGCGTCATATTCCTGTTATTGCTGTCAGAAAAGATAAAATCGGTGAGATCAAAACTATTACAGATCTTGCAAATAGTTCATTGAAATTAGGTATGGGAGATGCAAAAGCAATTGCATTAGGTAAAAGCGGTGAACAATTAATCGAAGCGTCAGGCCAAGGTGAGCAGTTACGAAATAAAGTGGTTGTTCGTACAGCAACCATTAAACAGTTACTTATGTATTTATTAAATGGTGAGGTTGATGCTGCCATTATTGGTTACGCTGATGCAATGAAAAACCAAGATAAATTAGTTTTATTACCCATACCTGAAGGAAGCCCCGAAGAAATTGCGACACTAGCGGTGTTAAAAACCTCAACAAACCCCACACAAGCACAACAATTGGCTGATTATTTTTCTCGTCCCGAAGGAATAAAGGCTTTTACTGATTATGGTTTTCTACCTGTTATTTCAAAACCATAGATTTTTCTCACATTATTTGTATTTTTGCCACCGGCTCACAGGTGGCTTTTTTCATTTTTACAATAAATGTCATTAGTAGATTAAGAGAAGGCTTCACTGTGTATCGTTGGGCACTAATACCACTTTTATTATTATTATTTTTGATATTGGGATCACTTATTGCATTAATTTGCCAATTCTCTTATCACGAACTCACCATGGTTATTACTGATGCTGAATTTCATTTTGCCGTATTGATGTCACTGAGCACCGCGTTAACATCATTGTGTTTAGCCGTGCTCTTAGCTGTACCTGCAGCTTGGGTGATGGCAAGATCGTCATTTAAAGGACAGCGTTTTATTGATGCGTTACTCGATTTACCCTTAGTCACGCCTCCTTTGGTAATAGGTATTGGATTATTATTATTGTTAGGTCATCAAGGACCTTTAACAGGGGTTTTCCCTCAATTATCTCGTGCCCTTTTTTCTCCCTTGGGGATTATTATTGCTCAAACATATGTTGCAAGTGCAATCATTATGCGTAATAGCCTTGCGGCGTTTAAAGCTATTGATCCTGCTTATATTCAAACCGCACAGAATTTAGGATTAACACCAACAAAAACGCTTATTTTGGTTGAGATCCCACTTTGTTGGTCTGTATTAATCAGTGGTTGTATTGTGGCTTTTTCTCGAGCATTAGGGGAGTTTGGGGCAACATTAATGTTGGCAGGGGCCACACGATTAAAAACAGAAACCTTACCAATGGCAATCTATTTAAATATAGCGAGTGGTGATTTCTCGCTTGCGATAGGTTGCGCTTTAGTACTGATAGCAATTGCAATTACTCTATTGTTTGCTTTACACCGTTTACAGCGTGATAGGAAATTAGCATGTTAACCATTCACTCGTTAACTACCGGTATTTTAACCGAGGTTTCATTACACCTAGAGCAAGGGTGTTGTTTAGGGATCAGTGGCTCATCAGGTAGCGGCAAAACAACGTTACTCAATGCTATTGCGGGTTATACCGGCTATACAGGGGATATTGTTTTAGCTAACCAAAATATGAATAAATTACCTGTTTGGCAGCGCCCCTGTCGTTATTTAAATCAGCGTCTTTATTTATTCCCTTTTCTCACTGTAAAGCAAAATTTATGGCTGGCACAATATGCGGCTAAGCAAAAGCGCAGTAAAGAAAAAGAGATAGCGTTACTTGAACAGATGGGAATTGCTCATTTAGCAACACGTTATCCATCTCAAATATCAGGGGGAGAGCAGCAACGAGTTGCATTAGCAAGAGCACTCATTAGCCAACCCAAACTGTTATTAATGGATGAACCCTTTTCAAGTTTGGATTGGGAAACACGTTATCAGCTGTGGGAGCTTATTATCTCATTAAAAAAACAGCAGATAACGATGATAATAGTCACTCATGAGCCTCGTGAATTGCAAGCATTAGCAGATAAAACGCTGTTATTATCTAATGGGAAAATTGTGCAAGAAAGTAAAAACTAAAATAAAAATATGCAGATGATCACCAAGCCATCACAGACCAGTGAATAACGCGTCCCATAATTTTAACGGAGTCAATTTCTGCAAATTCATCAGGAAATTCATCTTTATTGTAGCTACGAATAATTAATTTTCCGCCTGGCTGACGGTAGAGCAATTTTATTCTAAATAATGAATCTTGTTCGATAGCATAAATACCGCCATCCACAATCCGCGTATTACCTGTATCAACGGTCACTGTTGAACCATTTGGAATAACTGGAGACATACTATCACCATAGACGGAAAAACAGATCACATTTTGTGGTGAAGCGCCATAGCGGCGTAGTGTGCTTTTGGAGAATCTCAATTTATAACCATTATGATCTTCGTTAGTACAGCAGCCATCACCAGCGGCAAGTTCAATACTTTTAAAATAACGGATCTCGACTTCATCAGCATTGAGAGGGGTATCGTTATCCCATTCACTGACTGAATGCCATTCATCTTGGGGAGGTATTTCAGAAGCGGGTGTTTGTTTATTATCCCCTTCGAGCAACCACGATAATTCACAATTTAACGCTTTTGCTAATTCAGGTAAAAAACGAGGGCGTTTGGTTTTGCCACTCTCAAGCTGTTCAATTGATTGTTGCGTTGTACCAGCCAAGGTAGCAAGCTCAGATTGTGTTAAACCTAACGCAATACGTTTGTCTTTGGTGCGTTTTGCAATAGACATGAGTGACTCCTAATACGTGTCCTTACATATTTTAAGTATAAAGAGTATACCGTAACTAGAAAACAAATTAAATTGTATTTTGTGGGGTGTTCAACGAAAAAGGGTGATTATTTTAATTGAAAGACATCATCGGCACTATTTGGCGGTGTTAGGTATGGATTTTCATCGGTCACTTCGGGATCACGTAATACTTCACCACAAAAAATATAGAGATCGGGTCTTTTCTTTTTGAGATAGTTTAAGCGAATAGTACATTCATCTTTGGTATAAATGGTTTCTGTTACTGGAACCGCATCACAAGAATCATGCCCGCATGGACTGACTAATAAAACATAACCGACCAGCATGAGCTGTGAAGTAAACATAGCATACCCTTTTAACTATTCATGTTTGGTCATTGAAATCAGATGGCTAGATTACCTATTCATGATCCAAAATGCAGTTTCTATTTATCTTAAATTGACTTAATGGTGTAAAAAGGCGCATTGTGTCACAAAATTTCTAGTCTTTATTTGTATTTTACACCGAAATGTTATAAGTCTACTTAGAAAATCGTGTTGTCATATCATGATTAAATATTAAAAAACAAATAGATTTGTTTTATTGAGATAAACGTTATTGTAATTTTGTATCACTATCGTAACTGATTTTGCAACATACTGTATTTGTGTGTTTTAAAATAAGCTTTGTCAATGATATGGCATTTTACCTATTTCGCTAACAGATAACTATTTTTATTGAATCTGTTAATGGCGACAGCGTGATGCGTTGCCGATCCTCTTTTTTCGAGATTAAAATACAAAAATAGAACATAAAAAAGTTTTATATGGTAATAATGTTTCTGCTTACTTTTAGATTCATTATATATTCAATATTTTTTTATAAATATAGATAGAAATATTTTACTCGATTGTTGGGAGGATTTTTTCAAATATTTTTTACTAGGATTATTCTATATTAAAAAAAATTTATGACGAAACCTATTAATGTCACGTATAATTCCGCGATAGAAAAGTTATTTTTCTATTGTACAAACATAGTTTATAAATAAATTAGTGTGTTGTATGAGATGGTTTTCCTTTTTATATAAGATGCTTATTGTATTAAATTAAATATTTATGGTGATGGTGAATTTATGTTAAAGAAAATGATGGGATTTATGTTTCTTGCGGTGGCAATGATGACATTATCTGCATGTGGTGATAAACAAGACGAAGCAGGAAAAGCCGCGGTTGAATTTATTGAAGCTGTCGCTTCCGGTGATGGTGATAAGGCTGTGTCATTAATGTATTTTGGTGATTTAGAAAAAGATCCAATGGCAGAGCAAATTACCGGCAAATTTAAAATGATCGTTGCCGAAGCGGGCAAAAAAATTAAAGAGCAAGGTGGCTTGGGTAAGGTTGAAGTAGCAAAAGTTGAATACAGCGAAGATAAAAATAAAGCCGTTGTCACACTCAAAACAGTGTTGAAAAATGGTGAAGAAAAAACAGAAAATCAAAATATGATCAAAGTTGATGGCAAATGGAAAGTTGAAGTTAAGTGATAATACGCTTTACTCTTGCATTAACTTTATACTTAGCGAGCACATTGACTGTGCTCGCTTTGCCTCATCAGTTAAAAAGTGGTGATCTGGTTTTTCGCGATGGTGATGAAGTTATTAGCGACATAATAAAGCAAGTTGATAACAGCGGGTTCAGCCACGTAGGAATGTTGTGGATAACTGAGCAAGGTATACAGGTTGTTCACTCAACACCCAGTGAGCATGCTGATAGTAAAGATGGTGTTACTATCGATAGTTTGGATTTCTTTATCAGTCGTGCTAAGCCTAATTCTGTACGCTTTTACCAAGTGCGTGGAAGCGAACAAGCACGACAACAAGCGTTAGAAGCTGTTTTAAATCGAGTAGGGGAAAACTTCAGTATTCAGCAAGATAAAGGTGTTTATTGTACAGAGTTGGTGGCTGATGCATGGCTAAAAGCAGGGGTTTCTATTTCAACGGGCACACGTACATTACATATGCCGTTTATTTCTGAAAGAGCACTTATTTTTCCTGATAATATTATCCATTCCGAAAATGTTATTTTGATTGAATAAAATAAGGATAAAAGCCTTCTTCCCAAAGAATAAGTATAAATAAACCGCAAAATTTGGAAAGAAGGTTATCTTAACGGTATGGACGACAGTGAACGGCTTTAACCTTTTCCACCTTGAAATGAAGGATAAAGTGTCATACCGCCATCAATGAAAATAGTTTGTCCAGTAATATAAGTAGATTGCTCCGATGCTAACCAAGCAGCAACATTAGCCACTGCTTCAGGCTCTGCGGCATATTTCATTGGGATCATCTCTTCTAATTCTTTGCGTAACGCATCATCTTGCATTTTTTCTTTATTTATTGGGGTATTAATAGCACCAGGGCCAATGGCGTTAATACGAATACCATAGTGTGCATATTCAAGAGCCAGTGATTGCGTTAACATTCTCACGCCACCTTTACTGGCAGCGTAACTAGCAAAAGTCGGCCATGGGATCACTTCATGAACAGAAGACATATTAATAATATTGCCTTTGATTTTATTCTCAACGAAATATTTCAATGCGGAGCGAGCCGTTAGAAAATAACTGGTTAAATTTATATCAATAATTTTACGCCAATCTTCTAAATTCACTGCATGGGAAGGGGTTTGTGTCTCAATTCCCGCATTATTGATCAGAAGATCGAGCTGACCAAAGTGGTCAATCGCTTTATAAATAAAGTTATGAGCAATTTTTTCATCACTAATGTCACCGCCAAAAATAATCGCTTTACCTTTACCATGTTTATTTAAGCTATCGGCTAATGCTTGAGCTTCATTTTCATCAGAGTGATAGTTGATAACAACGTTCATTCCTTCTTGAGCTAATCTCGTCACTACTGCTGCACCAATTCCTCGTGACGAACCTGTTACTACAGCAACTTTTCCTTGAAGATCGTGATACATACTACCTCCCATGTGCAATATCGTTATGTAAACAGCGACTGAGGATTAAGATATTTATCATTATTTAAGTATAAATACCTATAGAGTGACATTATTAGCGTTGTCACCCTACTTAAGGATAGATGAACAATCATCATGGAGTGTTAAATAACGAAAAAAATTGAGAGAAAATGAATAATAAATATAAACATTTTTTTCTAGTGCTATCTTGATAATACAGGTAGTATGTTAAAAATTATTTCTTTTGTTATTTTTGAGTTATTAGGTTGTGGTTATGTAATACGCATTAAGGCACTGAAGATAAATAGTGCAAATACAGATAAATATACTCACTGAATTTTAATATAAATTTAGTAGGGTTCCTGTTACTTAATGAGTATAACACAATGAATAATCAATCAAAAAAATATGACAGAACATATCACTATCCTTTTTCACCAGGCACAACAAGCGATGATCGTATTAATGCCAATTGGTGGCAAGATATCTGCAAAATAAAGCATCTTATTCATACTGAAAAATTAGATGGTGAAAATAATTGCTTAAATCGAATGGGGGTTTTTGCTCGCTCTCATGCGACTCCGACACAATCTGCGTGGACAGTACAACTACGCCAGCGTTGGCAATCCATCAGAAATGATTTAGGTAATTTAGATATTTTTGGTGAAAATCTTTATGCCATTCATTCTATTGAATACCAACACTTGGAAGAGTATTTCTATGTTTTTGCCATACGTTGTCAGGATAAATGGCTAAGTTGGGAAGAAGTGCAATTTTATGCCACTTTATTTGATTTACCCACCGTACCGGAAATCTCGCTACCAAAATCGGAAAATAAAATAGAGTTTGAAAAGAATATTGTTTTACACGCACAAAAGCATAGCTCTTTTCAATCACGAGATGTGTTAACCAAGAAACCAAGTGCGATGGAAGGCATTGTCACACGAGATGCTCAAGCATTTTCATTAGATGAATTTTCACATCGGGTGTTTAAATATGTGAGAAAAGATCATGTTAAAACAGATGTGCATTGGAAACGTAATTGGAAAAGAGCGCCACTGATTTGGGAAAAAACACAGGAGTCTCATGATGCTTCATAAAAAATTACATAGCGAAATGTCATGGGAACAACTTGGTGAGTACTATGATGAAATTAGTGATATGTCCGGTGTTCGACAAGATCCGATCCACCATGCTGAAGGTGATGTAGCTATTCATACACAACAGGTGATCCACGCTATAAAATCACTCCCTGAATACCAAGAGCTGTCAGAAAGAGAGCAACAAATTCTATGGATTGCAGCACTTTTACATGATGTAGAAAAACGTTCAACTACCCGTGAAGAGAATGGGCGAATTATTTCGCCAGGCCATGCTCGTAAAGGAGAATTAACGACAAGACGTTTTTTATATGAAAAAGTGCCGGTTAGCTTTATTGATAGAGAACAGATTGCGGCATTAGTACGCTATCACGGATTACCTTTATGGTTAATGGATAAACCCGATCCTAAAAAAGCCTTATTAGCGGCTTCGTTAAGAGTAGATTGCTATTTATTGGCATTGCTGGCTAAGGCGGATGTTCTGGGACGAAGCTGTGAAGATAAGCCCGCTTTATTGGATAAAATAGCGTTATTTACACTTTACTGTGAAGAATTAAATTGTTGGAGAACACCCGCACGATTTATTTCTGATGGCGCTCGATTTCACTATTTTCATAGTGAAAATAATGTCGATCCTCACTATGAACCTTATCCAGAGCAAGGAAGTGAAGTTATTGTGCTTTGTGGGCTACCGGGAATGGGCAAAGATAGTTATATTCGCCAATATTGTGCAGATATGCCTGTAGTAAGTTTAGATGCATTACGTCAGCAGCATAATATAAAACCAGATGATCGTGATGCGAATGGATGGATTGCACAACTTGCCAAAGAGCAAGCGAGAATATATTTAAGAGAGCATAAGCCTTTTGTTTGGAATGCAACAAATATTACTAAACAAATGCGTAATCAACTTATTGCTCTGTTTTATCGTTATCAAGCTAAAGTGACATTGGTATATATTGAAGTCCCTTATTTGCAATGGAAAAAACAAAACAGCGCAAGAAAGGAAGCGGTTCCCGATAAAGTGATGGAAAGAATGTTGAGCAAACTGGAAGTCCCAACACCAGAAGAAGCGCTTAACGTGATTTATTGGGTTGATGGGGAAGCTCAAAATTTGATTTAAGGCTAGTTATATTAAGATCATACAACTAAGAAAAGGGCTATTTTACTTACCATAAA
This sequence comes from Proteus sp. HMSC14B05, assembly GCF_001808035.1. Lineage (NCBI taxonomy): Bacteria > Pseudomonadati > Pseudomonadota > Gammaproteobacteria > Enterobacterales > Morganellaceae > Proteus > Proteus sp. HMSC14B05. The sequence goes on from NZ_KV791969.1 coordinate 48,741, forward strand.
ATAGCCCTTAATTATTTATAACAGGTGAAACAACGTATTATGATTACTTCTTAACGTGATGAATAATATCAAAATAAACAGTATTATCCCCTTCAGTTGGGTAAATACGATAGGTATACTCATCATTATTGATGGTGATATTTTCTACATCACGAGTAAATAGTGTTTTTCCTTGTGCATCTTTGGCAACTAATGTACGCGTTTTTCCATCATTAGACATTGACCAATCCCCTTGCATTTTTTGTTTACCTTCAGGGGTAAACATAATAAAAGTGCCATTAGGATAATATTCTGCTAGGCCAAAATAATTACTGACTTGTGGATTATTAGCGTCAACTTTATTGCCTTTCTCGTCAATGGCTTGCGTGGTAACCCAAACTTTTTCTACCATGACTTTTTCATAATCATTGAGATCTTTTTGTGCTTGAGTTACGCCCTGAACTTGTTGTGTTGTGCTGGTGCTTTCAGCGGCAAAAAGAGAAGCACTAACACTTAATAATGAAATAGCAATAAGTGATTTTATTTTCATAGGTATATCCTTATGTCTTTACGTTGTGTATTTATCAGATTATTGGTGCTCAATTTATATTTATAATCTTAGACACTAAGTTTAAACATCGCTAGAAAATAAATGTGTCGGAATATGTCTGATAAATAGGTTGTTTTACAATCTATTTAGGTATTAGATATTTTAGAACACATTGTTGCTGATTTTATCTTCTTGAATTTTGTGATTTTTAGTTTTTATATCTAAGTTTTTATTTTTTATTGGAGTTATATTTTGTATCAGTGAGTTGCTGTTAGTGCTTTAGTATTCTCAGCTATTTACAAAATAAGCCAAAGATTGACGAGTAAAAAAATAAATCAATAAATAAAGCAAGATTTTTACTTACTTTGCCTACTTAAAATAGGTTATTTATACTTAGTTTGTTCAATGACTGTTGTTATTAATGTTATCTACCTCACAAAATGAGACAATAAAAACTGCTTCTATTTTAATCATTATGTCTGTATTTCTAATTATAAGTTGACATGATTAATTTACATTATCATTGGCTATACATTTTAATGGTAAGAAGAATTGTACTAATTTATGAACTATAAAAATGGAAGATTAATTTATTTTAAGCTTTGCTCGATTCACTAAAATAGTTGATTATTTAAACATAGTGATGATTATTTTTATTTTTGATTATTCTAGTAACTCTAACTTATTATAAAATAAGGTTTTTATTTTTTATTGTTTTTTAAGTTAATTATTTAAGTTTTAAAAAGCAAATAATTAATATTAGATTGTTTTATAATCAATATAGTGTTTGTTATTTTATTATTTGATTTTATTTGTGTTTTAATGAGAGGGGAGATGGCTTCTATATATTAAGTAATCTTATTACTATCATTATTTATTTCTGCTTTTTTTTGTTTTTTATTTTTGTGTTTCTGCTTTTTTTTGCTTTTAATAAATAACATATGATTGTAATCACAATCCCATAACAACTAATAAATTAAAGTTGTTGCCATAGAGGTAACATTAAATGAAAGCAGAGCGTCATAAAAAAATTGTTAATCTGATCAAAGGTCATGGTGCAGTAAAAGTTTCTGTTTTAGCAAAAGAGCTTAGTGTTACCAAAGAAACCATACGATCAGATTTAAATACATTGGTTGAGAAAGGAATAATTAAAAGATGCCATGGTGGGGCCTTTATTGAATTTGAAACATTAGACAAAGTTGCCAAAAAAGAAATCATACAATTTTTAGAATGTAATGATCAAATTGATAAAATTAATTTAGCGGGGCAGCCGGCAGTAAATAAAGTATGTGTATTAGGTTCATTTAATGTTGATATGATTAGTTATTTGCCCAGACTGCCAGAAACCGGGGAATCTTTATTGGCGAATAAATTTATCTTCTCACCAGGAGGTAAAGGATGTAATCAAGCATTAGCGGCAAGTTATGCTGATGCACAGGTGCATTTTATCACCAAAATCGGTACCGATCAGTTTAGTGATTATGCAGTAAATTTTATATCGTCATCAAGAATAAAAACATCAACGATATATCAAACTGAAAATCATCAAACTGGAACAGCATCAATCTTTGTGTCAGAAGAGAGTGGTGAAAATATTATTTCTATTTATTCAGGGGCTAATATGGATATTTCTTCTGATGAGGTAAAAATACAAAAAGATAAAATTATAGATGCCGATATAATTTTATTGCAATTAGAAACTAATATTGAAGCATTAAAGGAAATTATTTCAATCGGGAATGAAAATAATATTCCCATTATTTTAAATCCTGCACCTTACAATAAAGTTATTGATAAGCTATTGCCAATGTTAGATATATTAACACCTAATGAAACAGAAGCCAGCTTATTATCAGGTATTGAAGTTGTTGATTTAGTATCTGCTAAAAATGCAGCCAATGCTATTTATCAAAAAGGTGTTAATAAAGTTGTCATTACTTTAGGTAGTAAAGGTTCATTAGCTTATGACGGTTATAAATATATTTACTCACCAGCTTATCCTGCGGTGGTAAAAAATACAGCGGGCGCTGGTGATGCTTTTAATGGTGCACTAGCAGCCTCATTAGCAAAAGGAAAGCAGTTTTCTTACGCGTTACGCTATGCATCAGCTTTTGCATCACTAGCTGTTGAGACGAGTAATGCTTCAGAAATGCCTGAAGATATTAATGTCATGCATCGCATCAATCAAACAACATATTCACAGATTGTCACTCAATCCCCTGAATAAATAATCTTTTTGAAAGAGGAAAAAAAATGAAAATCTTATTTATTGGTGAGTCATGGCACATTCATATGATCCACTCAAAAGGCTACGACAGTTTCACTTCTAGTAAATATGAGGAAGGTGCCACTTTTTTATTAAATTGTTTAAGGGAAAAAGGGGTAGCAGTTGATTATATGCCTGCACATACCGTTCAGGTCGCATTTCCTCAGACTGATGAAGAATTAGCAAAATATGATGTCATCGTGATCAGTGATATTGGTGCTAATACTTTCCTCTTGCAAAACGATACTTTCTACAACATGAAAGTACTTCCAAATGCATTAGGGCTGATTAAACAGTTTGTTGCTAATGGTGGTGGCTTATTAATGATTGGCGGCTATCTATCATTTATGGGTATTGAAGCGAAAGCAAACTATAAAAATACCTTATTGGCACAAGTGTTACCTGTTGAAATGTTAGAGGGTGACGATCGTGTGGAAGCCCCAGAAGGAGTATTCGCAACTCCAGTTAATGCAGAGCATGCCACGATAAAAGGTTTTAGTGAATGGCCGATGTTCCTTGGTTATAACAAAGTGTTCGCTAAACATAACACTGAAACGGTTTTGAATATTGGCGAAGATCCACTACTGGTGTTTGGTCAATTTGAAAAAGGAAAAACAGCTTGTTTTATGAGTGACTGTTCACCGCATTGGGGGAGCAAAGAGTTTTTAGCATGGCCACATTATGCTGATATGTGGGTCAATATTCTAAAGCAAATCGCACGTTAGTTCTTAATAACAATAGCAGTAAGAAAAGTAAAAAAGCGCGGAGATACACTCTGCGCTAATAACAAAATAACCGATTACTTGAAAAATAAAAAAGAAATCACTCATAGTCAATAATCCAAAAGGAACATCTTATGAGTACAAAAAATTTATCAACACCCTTGCTGATGGTAGCAACTGTGTTAGCAGGGATGCTATCACCAATGCAGTCTGCGGTGAATGGGCAACTGGGACATGTATTAAAAGACGGTAATGCTAGTGCAGTTATCTCTTTTGCCAGTGGTTTAGTGGTCATGTTTTTTATCATTATGTCCAAAAAACAATATCGCCAGCAATTTGCTTCTATTCCGACATTAATTAAAACACGTAAAATTCCATTATGGAATTGGTTTGCTGGCCTCTGTGGCGCAATGGTGGTTTTTTCTGAAGGAGCATCAGCCAGTGCATTAGGAATAGCTACATTCCAAACAGCATTAATTTCAGCACTGTTATTATCAGGTTTATTATGTGACCGCTTTGGTATAGGTGTGGATGAGAAGAAATACTTCACCCCATATCGTGTATTAGGTGCCGTATTAGCTGTTGTTGCTACTCTTTTTGTCGTTTCTCCGCAGTGGCATTCAACCTCTTTTATTTACTTAGCTATTCTACCTTTTTTAGCGGGTTTATTAGCGGGATGGCAACCAGCAGGTAATTCAAAAGTGGCTGAAGCAACAGGTTCGATGATGGTTTCTATTACTTGGAACTTTATTGTTGGATTTACTGTTTTAACGATTGCGTTAGTAGTACGTATGGCGTTAGGGCATATAACACTGGAGCTTCCTGCTACATGGTGGATGTATTTAGGTGGGCCTTTAGGGTTAATGTCTATTGCATTAATGGCTATTTTAGTACGAGGCTTAGGGTTGCTGATGTTAGGTGTTGCATCAACTGCGGGCCAATTACTGGGTTCGGTATTAATTGACCTCTTATTACCTTCGTTAGGAAATACTGTTTATTTAGTCACAATCATCGGTACGTTATTTGCCTTAGTCGGAGCCATTGTTACTACCATTCCTGAGTTTAAAGCGACTAAATCAGTAAAAAGAGCAGGGGCATAATCATGAAAGGTTATATTCAAACGGTAACGGGTCCGGTTAAAAAAGCGGATATGGGGCTGACACTACCTCACGAACATTTATTTAATGATTTATCTGGCGTTGTTGATGAACCTTTTTATGAATTCTCACACGTTTTAGTAGATAAAAAAGTCAGTGCAGATATTCAGTGGGGACTAAAATACGATCCATATTGTTGTTGCGATAATATGGATAAAAAACCCATTGAAGACGTTATTTTTGAATTAAATAATTTTAAAGAGCTTGGGGGCAAAACGATTGTTGATGCTACAGGTTCATCGTCAATTGGTCGTGATATTAGAAAATTAAAACAAGTTGCAGAATTAACGGGGATTAATGTCGTTGCTTCTTCCGGCCTTTATATTGAGAAATTTGAAGGAAAACGCCTAGCTGATGATATTGATGCGATGGCAAAAATGATCGATGATGAATTAAATATCGGCATTGACGGTACAGATATTCGTGCTGGTATGATTGGCGAAATTGGTGTATCTCCTTTCTTTACAGATGGTGAAAAAAATAGTTTACGTGCCGCTGCACTGGCTCAAAATAATAACCCTTATGCCTCAATGAATATTCATATGCCAGGTTGGCAACGCCGTGGTGATGAAGTATTAGATATTCTTTTAACAGAAATGGGGTGTGATCCAGCCAAAATATCGTTAGCCCATTCAGATCCTTCTGGTAAAGATATCGATTATCAATGCAAAATGCTTGATCGAGGTGTTTGGCTTGAATTTGACATGATAGGTCTTGATATTTCTTTCCCTAAAGAAGGCGCGGCACCCAGTGTGATGGATACGGTTGAAGCTGTCGCAACCTTAATAGAAAGAGGTTATGGTAACCAAATTGTATTAAGTCATGATGTGTTTTTAAAACAGATGTGGGCAAAAAATGGCGGAAATGGTTGGGGGTTTGTGCCTAACGTTTTTCTTTCATTATTAGCACAGCGTGGCATTGATAAGACGATAATAGATAAGCTGTGTATTGATAATCCAGCTAATCTATTAGCATGAATTAATTATAACTATAAATACCCCTTGAATACATTTTGCGACACGTAAGCCCGTGTCGCTTTTTTAGTTGTTATTCTCGTGTTAGCGTAAATGATAGTTTTCGATATAACGTAATGAGTGTGTGGAGCCATTAATCACTAACGAGTGTGTACGCAAATAATCGCTTTGTTCAGTGACACCGGATAATAGGTCACCGGCAGTAATTGCGGTTGCTGCAAACATAACATCCTGATGGCGCACCAATATTTCAAGTGGCAATGTAATATTAACATCAGTTCCCATGTTATGGCATCGAGAGATTTCTTGTGCTGCAATTTCTCTATTTGTTGCATTATTACCTTTAGCAATATCGCGGGTAATAAGGCGTGCTTGCATATCACCACCTAAAGCTTTAGCAATAGCGGCACTAATTACACCTTCTGGCGCACCACCAATCCCGTACATAACATCAATAGGATTATTAGGCATTGTGGCATATAAAGAAGCAAGCACATCGCCATCCGGCAAAGTGATGACATTAATACCTCTATTACGCAAATCAATGATAATATCGTGATGGCGCGGTTTATCTAAAATCGCTAGTGTTAACTGGCTTAATGATTTATTTAATGTTTGTGCAATAGCATCAAGGTTATATTCAAGGCAATGGTTAAGGTCGATCACACCTGCTGCTTTTTTACCGACAACCAGTTTTTCCATGTACATATCGGGTGCTTGTAAAAAACTACCTTCAAAACCTGCAGCTAAAATAGCCAAAGAATTATTTTCACCGGTAGCGACCATGCGAGTTCCATCGATAGGATCAACGGCAATTTCTATTTTTTCACCTTGGCCGTTGCCTACTGGTTCGCCAATATAGAGCATAGGTGCTTCATCAATTTCACCTTCACCAATAACAATTTGGCCATTGATATTAAGGCTATTAAGGCGCTCTCGCATGGCGGCAACTGCGGCAGCATCTGCCGCATTTTTATCTTGTTTACCTACCCATGGCATAGCCGCAATAGCAGCAGCTTCTGTGACTGATGCGATAGAATTAGTTAATTCATCATTTAATTTCATAGGGTTAATATACTTTGCAAGGTCTGTTATATTGAATAGTAGCCTTTGATGATACCCTTTTTTCAAATTTAAGTGTTAGGCTTAAATCAATTGTTTTCGCCTTCTTTTACGCTTAAAAACAAATAGAAAAAATAAAGGGTTATCGTATATTTGATAATACTATTATAACGATATTTTGTTATTAATAAGTGGTTTTTTCGTTATAACTGATTAATTAAAAAAGATAATTAGAAATAATAGCACAGTCTGCATACTGAACGCATTTCTTCTATAATAGATAAATAAATGTCAATGATTAGCAAATGGATGGAAAATAATGAATGTAATTGATGCAGTAAAAAACCGTCGTGCAACAAAACAGTTTGATGCTGATTTCAAAATACCACAAGAAGAGAAAAAAGCCTTACTTGAAGATGCGTTACAATATACGCCAAGTGCATTTAATCTGCAGCATTGGCGTCTTTTGGTTGTTGATGATGTTAAGCAACGTCAAGCATTAAGAAAAGTGGGTTGGGATCAGCCTCAAATAACAGACTCTGCTATGCTGATTGTTTTATGTGCAGATCTCAATGTTTGGGAGAGTGAAGTTAAAACAATTTGGCAAGATGCTACCCCGGAAGTCAGAGATATTATGTGCAGTGCTGTTGATAGTTATTATCGTAATAAACCACAAGTACAACGGGATGAGATTATGCGTAGTGCGGGTTTGTTTGCTCAAACACTGATGTTATTAGCACAAGAGCGCGGTTTTGATTCTTGTCCTATGGATGGGTTTGATTTTGCAGAGGTAGCAAAAACAATTAACTTGCCTGATCACTATGCTATCTGTTTAATGATTGCCATTGGTAAAGGTAAAGGAAAACCTTTTCCACGATTAGGTAAATTATCTTTTGATAAAGCGGTGACATTTGATCATTTTTAAAGTACTAAAGTGCTTCTTATATTTTATATAGGAAGTACTTTATTCCTATAATTAATGATTATTATATGTTATTAGCTTTGTTTTATATTTTTTATAAATGTGTGTAATTTAAATACATTATTAATTAATGCGATAAAAATAATAATTTCTTTATAATATCATTGTGGCGTGAATAAAAAATAAAAATATGGAAATTCCAACGATATTATAATAGCATTTGTCATTATAAATTTTATTACCTTGATTTATTTTTAATTTTATTAAATATTTTTAAGGATTGATATCGTTGATAAATACTCTAGTAATCAGTCAAGTTGAAATATTTAGTTTAGGTATAGAAAAATTACTTTGCCAGATTAAAAAAATTAACATTCGTAAGATTATGAATGATGAAAGTGAAGCTTTTCGTTATTGCAGACAATATTCTGTCAATCTTATTATTTTTTATTCTTTACCTACTGTCTCTTTAATAGATGTAATAAAAAGAATTAAACGTTTTTCTCCCATTATAAAAATAGTGGTTATTTCGCCTAAAATAGACTCAATACTTTCCGTCACATTGCTACAGTTAGGTATTGAAGGGTTTATCGTTATAGATTCCTCTGCTGCGAATGTGCTTCAGGCCATTCGACAAGTCTGTATTGGTCAACGTTATATTAGCCCAGAAATTGCTATGGATATTGCATTAACGAAAGTTCAAGCAGACTTAAATCCGCTACATCATCTTTCTGAAAGAGAGTTACAGATAATGTCGATGATTATAAGAGGGAAAAAAATAGCACAAATTGCACAAGAGCTGAATATCAGCACTAAAACAGTAAATAGCTATCGTTATCGAATGTTTAGTAAACTTAAAATCTCAGGTGATGTAGAATTAACTCATATAGCAGTTCGTTATGGGTTAATCGAGATAGAGAGTTACTTACAAAGTGGAAAACATATTTGATGCTAAAGCATTTCTAAGTCGAGTAACGAGTCAACCGGGTGTGTATCGAATGTATGACGCCTCAGGCACCGTTATTTATGTTGGAAAAGCAAAAGATCTGAAAAAACGATTATCAAGCTACTTTCGTGCTCAGGTGAATAGTCGTAAAACAGAAGCATTAGTAAAATGTATTGCCAATATTGATGTTACCGTGACACATACGGAGACAGAAGCGCTACTTTTAGAGCATAGCTATATTCAGCGTTATCAGCCTCGCTATAATGTGTTACTACGAGATGATAAGTCCTATCCGTATATTTATTTAAGTGCAGACAAACACCCAAGATTGGCGAGTTATCGTGGTGCTAAACATGCTAAAGGGGAATACTTTGGCCCTTTCCCTAACTCTTTGGCGGTGAGAGAAACATTAGCTTTGATGCAAAAATTATTTCCTATTCGTCAATGTGAAGATAGTGTTTACCGCAATCGCTCACGCCCTTGTTTGCAATATCAAATAGGCCGTTGTCTCGCCCCTTGTGTAAAAGGTTATGTCTCTGATGAAGAGTATGCACAGCAAGTCAATTATGTGCGTCTTTTTTTATCCGGCGATGACAGCCAAGTGATTGAAGGCTTAATTAAACGAATGGAAGAGGCAAGCCAAGCGTTACGCTTTGAAGAGGCTGCGCGTATTCGTGACCAAATTCACGCGGTAAGACAAGTCACTGAAAAACAGTTTGTGGCTAATATTGGCGATGATCTCGATGTGATTAGCGTGGCATTTAATGGTGCGATTGCTTGTGTGTATGTGCTCTTTTTCCGTCAAGGTAAAGTGCTTGGTAGTCGTAGTTATTTTCCTAAAGTACCGGCAAATACATCATTAGACGAAGTGGTACAAACCTTTATTGGACAATTTTATTTACAAGGCAGTGCGATCCGCACTTTACCCACAGAAATTTTGCTCGATTTTAATCTTGAAGATAAAACGATTTTAGCGGAGTCAATTTCTTCGATAGCAGGACGTAAGATCCATATCCAAACTAAACCCCGTGGTGATAGAGCACGCTATTTAAAACTAGCACGAACTAATGCAGCTACGGCATTAGCCACTAAGCAAGTTGAACAATCAACCATTTCTCAACGTTATAACTCGTTAATGTCACTTTTAGAGATGAAAGAGATAAAACGAATGGAATGTTTTGATATTAGTCACACTATGGGAGAGCAAACTGTGGCTTCATGTGTCGTATTTGACATGAATGGCCCATTAAAATCGGAATACAGGCGCTATAATATTAGTGGGATCACTCCGGGGGATGATTATGCCGCGATGAATCAAGTATTGACTCGTCGTTATGGCAAGTCATTAGAAGAGAGTAAAATACCTGATATTATTTTTATCGATGGTGGTAAAGGGCAATTAGCACAAGCCATTGACGTATTTCAATCACTTGATGTTGATTGGGATAAATCACACCCTAAATTAATTGGTGTCGCGAAGGGGAGTGATCGTAAAGCGGGGTTAGAGACACTATTTTTTAAACCAGAAGGCGAAGGTGTGGCACTTCCTTCTGATTCACCCGCGTTACATTTGATCCAACATATTCGTGATGAGTCGCATCGTCACGCAATAACGGGGCATCGTCAGCGTCGTGCTAAGGTTAAAAACACCAGTTCTCTAGAATCGATTGAGGGGGTGGGACCAAAACGACGTCAAATGCTATTGAAGTATATGGGTGGTTTACAAGCTTTACGTGATGCAAGCGTTGAAGAAATTGCGAAAGTTCCCACAATTTCGACCGCGTTAGCAGAAAAAATTTTTAATGCGTTGAAACACTAAGTGTATTGATGCACCATATTAATAACTCTCACTTTTCTAGGTCGTGTAGAACGCTATGCAACTAAATATTCCAACTTGGCTAACTTTATTTCGTGTCGCTTTAATTCCATTCTTTGTTCTGGTGTTTTATTTACCATTTAAAGATGCTCCCCTTATTTGTGCCATTATTTTTATGGTAGCAGCCGCCACAGACTGGTTTGACGGTTTTTTAGCCCGCCGTTGGAAACAAACCACTCGCTTTGGGGCTTTCCTTGATCCGGTTGCGGATAAGGTAATGGTTGCTACAGCATTAGTATTAATTACTGAACACTATCATGTATGGTGGATCACTTTACCGGCAGCGACCATGATCGCACGTGAAATTATCATCTCATCACTAAGAGAGTGGATGGCTGAATTAGGTAAACGTAATAGTGTGGCAGTTTCTTGGATCGGAAAAGTGAAGACTACCGCACAAATGGGTGCACTTGTTGTGCTATTATGGCGTCCGACTATTGAAGCTGAGTGGTTCGGATTTGTATTGTTATACATTGCGACGGTATTAACATTCTGGTCTATGTTCCAATATTTGAGTGCTGCATGGTCAGATTTGCGTGAAGCTTGATCGAAATGACTGAAAATTCACCGAACAGTCAAAAAGATGCAAATATAGTGTTGACTAGATTCAGGAAATCAGTAGAATGCAACGCATCGAAAGGCACAACGGTTTACAGAAATAAATAAGTAAATCAGCAAGTTCGGTAAAGCGGGAATAGCTCAGTTGGTAGAGCACAACCTTGCCAAGGTTGGGGTCGCGAGTTCGAGTCTCGTTTCCCGCTCCAATCTCTTAAGAGATTGAGCAGTTGAGGCGCGTTGGCAGAGTGGTCATGCAGCGGATTGCAAATCCGTGTACCTCGGTTCGATTCCGGGACGCGCCTCCATAAATGCCCAGGTGGTGAAATCGGTAGACACAAGGGATTTAAAATCCCTCGGCCTTTAGGCTGTGCGGGTTCAAGTCCCGCCCTGGGCACCACTCCTAATTGAGAGAGTGGTGTAAAAAGACCATAAATAATGGCATTGGGAAGTAGTTAGTCGTCCTTACCAGTAAAAATTAGTTATAATTTTACGGACGCACCACAGAATTTAGCCCAGGTGGTGAAATCGGTAGACACAAGGGATTTAAAATCCCTCGGCCTTTAGGCTGTGCGGGTTCAAGTCCCGCCCTGGGCACCATATAAAATACGGACCTTAATTTAGGTCCGTTTTTTCTTCTAACCACAACGCTGATGGTTGGTATAGGAAAAGTAGTTTTAGCGTAATAAATATTGTTATTAGCTACATAAAGTTAAAACAAAAAAATGATTTAAGTTTATTTATTATGTACTTAACTAATAAATAAGTACCAAAAATAAATAAATAAATACAATTTAGCCCAGGTGGTGAAATCGGTAGACACAAGGGATTTAAAATCCCTCGGCCTTTAGGCTGTGCGGGTTCAAGTCCCGCCCTGGGCACCATATAAAACTTTACTACTACTTTAGTAAGTTAAAAATACTAAGCCATCCAATAGGGTGGCTTTTTGCTTTCTAAACACCTCGCTTTCACTAAACCAAGTTATAACACACCTAGAATAATTTCATAAAATGACTATCATTTTATAAATCCGTGATGTTATATTATAACAAAATGTCATGGGTGGTTTTGTTTATGTGGATAGTTAATTTTAAAAATTTCTCTTGGCGAGCAGTTTCGATATTGATGTCTTTCTTTTTATTGATGACTACACCAAAAGTTTTAGCACATCCTCATAGCTTTATTGATATGCAAACAACTTTTAATACACAAGATGATAAGTTAATTGGATTAACTTTTTCTTGGGTTATGGATCCGATAACCTCAATGGATATTCTGTACGATATATATAATGCGCAACCAGAAAGTGATATTTGGAAAAAACAGGCGGCGAGATTAATGAGCAATATATTGTCTCAGAACTATTTTTCCGAGTTTTATATGGATGGGAAAAAACAAAAGTTTCGTCGTATACCAAGCCATTACACTCTTATAAAAGAGAAGTTACAGGTGAAGTTTAGCTTTGATGTGCTATTTATCACCCCATTGCCATTCGCTAAACATCATTTTGAACTTTTAACTTATGATCCCACTTTTTATGTCAGCATGACCTATCGTGACAATACACAGATCATATTGCCTTTAGAAATGATCGCTGATTGTAAACACAAACTGATTGAACCTTTTGCTGATGAAAGTTTAAAAGAATATGCACAATCATTAGATATCAATGGCTCTGCTGATAGTGATTTAAATTTAGGGCTCTCTTTTACACAACGAGTACAAGTATTATGCCAATAAATATAACGAAGGAAAGGGGATTACTAATTAGCTTACTCACAGTGATAGCCAGTTGTTTGTTATTGATTGCTTATTATTGGTCTGAACTAACTTATTTTAATGTTCAATGGCAAAAAGTTATCAATAGCTATCTTGCAGAATTAATGCAAGATATTAGCGAAAATAATTGGCAAGTAGGCTTTATATTAATAGGTGTTAGTTTTTTGTATGGGTTACTGCATGCTGTTGGCCCTGGGCATGGAAAAGTCATTATTAGTACTTATATTGCTACTCACCCGACTAAATTAAAACAAAGTGCGTGGTTAAGTGTCCTTGCTTCATTGCTACAAGGTACAGTTGCCATAGTTATCATCACTGTTATATTAATAATATTAAACCTATCAAGCTCTCATTTAAAAATAGCGAGTCATTACATTGAAAATAGTAGCTATTTATTAATTTCATTATCTGGCATTATTATTTTTATCCAGTCTATTCGTCGTTTATTGTCAGACTATAAAAAGCGAGCTTTTTATATTAAACAGGCAACACCTATCATCAAGCGATCTAGATATCTCTATAAACATAAAAGCAACCAAACAATCTCACAAACATCATGTTGTGGTCATAAACATGTGGTGACTTCCAATGAATTACAAGGGAATTGGTCGGCACAATTGTTGGTACTATTCGCTATTGGCAGCCGCCCTTGCTCTGGCGCATTGTTAGTATTGTTATTTTCTTATGCATTAAATATCTATCTTTGGGGAATAGCGGCTGTCATTGCAATGGCAATAGGAACGGCTTTAACCATTACTGCAATTGCATTAACAGTTTATTATATGCGAAATGTTGCTTATCGGTTTTCGGTAAAAAATACTAACTTATCTTTTAGGTATATGGCGGAGTTACTACGTCTATTAGCAGGAATATTGTTTATATTTTTAGGTATAGTTATGTTTAATAGTGCAATAACGTTAAATAGAGAAGATATAATGCCGTTATTTCGCTAATAGTTACAGGTTAATGACATGGCAATGTAAGAAAACGCAGACTTTCCTTAATAGAACGCCTGCGTTTCAAATATTAGTTATTTTGCATATTGGTATTATTTTTTTCTAACCATTTTTGCATTTGTTCAATTTCAGGGCCTTGTGCATCAATAATAGCTTGTGCTAATTTGCGCATTTCAGGATCAGTACCATACTTTAGCTCGATTTTTGCCATATCAATTGCTCCCAAATGGTGAGCGATCATTCCCTGCGCAAATGCAACATCTGCATTATCACTATTCATTCCTTTTGCCATATTTTCATGCATTTTATTCATTGAATCCATGAGCTCTTGGTTCATAGGAGAGTTACTCTGTGCCACATTAGTACTCATATTCATATGTGAATTATTGGCTATTGCACCAAAAGAGAGTGAACCCATTAAAACGATGGCGATAGGTAAAACTTTTTTCATCAGTGTTCCCTTTATATTGTATGAATTATTCTTATTCTAAAGATCCCCCTTAGGGGAAGGTCAAGGTTACAACTAAAAGTTTAGAATACTTTACTTTTAATGACATTTTATCTTATAAAGTATTATCAATAGACTTGAATAAATAATTGTTATAATAGCTATAATGAAAACCAGATATACTTGCGATAAATCTTATTTTTAACGCATGTCCAAATAATAATTAAAATCAGAATTTAAGTATAATAACTTAACAATATTTAAATTATAATAATAAATTATTTCTTATGCCAATAGGGCTACATGTCTGCGTAATAAAATGTAAAAATTAAAAAGAATTGTAATCAATATTGAATATGAATGACTTTAATTATATATAGATATAAAGGTGATTAGTGATGTGGGGGCTTTCATGAAACAAATAATTATTATTGCAGGAGGAATTATATCATTGACTATTATGATTGCTATTTTTGTTGCAATCTTAGTTGTTTCTGTATTTAAAGAAGATACCGTTGCTGCTTGGAATAATAGCCGTAATGTTATTGAAAACTCCTCAACACAAATCAACGATATGTTTTCTTTTGTCAAAGGTAAGCGTGATGATGTCATGGCACGTTATCAATCATTAGAAAACAGTGAAAGTTGTAATCAACTCGTGTCTAAATTAGACAGTGTTGAAAAAGCACTAGCGGAAGGTAGTTTGTTACTTCCTCGGTCATCAATTGAGCAAATTTTTGCTATTAAAAATAGCCTTAATGATAGCTCATCTCCAGCCCAAAGCTTTGCCTGTGAGCAAGCTATTCAATTTATAGACAGAATTAATCCATAAGTATTAAGCTACTGTATAGTTATTCTCTTTATTTTTATAATATAGACTCTCTATTATTAGACTAACTGCAACAATAAGCCCGTGAAGATCTATTTATAATAGCATGAAATGGTTATCATTTTTTATTAATAAAAATGTGATTCAGTAACGCTATTTTTCCTTGCCAATCTCCCTTTTGCGATCTAAATAAAATGTTAACGTTAAAAAGAAGCCAATGTAGGGATTTAATTTAGCGTTATGCCTATGCTAACATAATAGGCTGATTCGTTTTAGTCAGATGTTTTTCTATTCATTAGTTTGTTTTTATCTTTACTTATCGCTTTATAAAACACACTTTATTATCTATTCTATTTAGATGTTATAAAATATAACGATGGGTATTTGCGCTTCTTTTTATGAAATTCACTGGCAGTAGTACATAAGTATCTTTTATCTATTTATAAAATTCACTGAAAAGTATTTAAACAATTATGAATATCACCACACCCAATAGCGTTAATGAAGTAAGCCGTAAAACGGCGTGGATCAGGGTAATTATTCTATCATTTGCTGCTTTCGTATTTAATACGACAGAGTTTGTACCTGTTGCATTGTTAAGTAATATTTCTGAAAGTTTTGCCATGGTGCCGGCTCAAACAGGGTTGATGATCACTATTTATGCTTGGGTTGTTGCCCTAATGTCTTTGCCATTAATGATAATGACCAGCAAAGTAGAGCGACGTAAGCTACTGATTATTTTGTTTATTGTATTTATTCTAAGCCATGTCTTATCTGGCGTGGCATGGGATTTTAATTCGCTAATTGTAGGTCGGGTTGGAGTCGCCTTTGCTCATGCTGTTTTTTGGTCGATTACTGCCTCATTAGCAATAAGAATGGCACCCCATGGTAAAAAAGCACAAGCATTAAGTTTATTAGCAACCGGTGTTGCACTAGCTACCGTGCTGGGTTTACCTCTGGGAAGGGTGGTTGGACAATGGTTAGGATGGCGAGCTACCTTTTTGGGTATAGGTGTACTGGCGCTGATAACCATGCTTGCTTTAATGCGCTATTTACCTTTATTACCTAGTGAACATTCCGGCTCGTTAAAAAGTGTCCCAATATTGCTAAAACGAGCACCATTAGTGGGTATTTTCTTACTAACGGTGATCGCAGTAACCGCTCATTTTACTGCTTATAGTTATATTGAGCCTTTTGTTATTGATATTGCAAAATTAGATGAAAATTTTGCCACTATTGTATTACTGATTTTTGGCGGTGCAGGAATTTTGGGGAGTGTGTTATTTAGTCGCTATAGTACCAAAATGCCAACCTCATTCTTATTCTTTGCACTTATTCTCTTAACCGTATGCTTAAGTACGCTGATGATGAGTAGCCAACATACACTCACATTTATTGCCTTAATCATCTTTTGGGGGATAGGCTTTATGTGTATTGCGTTAGGATTGCAGGTTAAAGTGATTGACTTAGCACCTGATGCAACAGATATCGCCATGTCGATCTACTCAGGTATCTTTAATATCGGTATTGGGGCAGGGGCTTTGTTAGGTAATCAAGTAATATTGCACGCGGGAATGCCAAATATCGGCTATGCAGGAACAGCCTTAAGTATTATTGCACTAGCGTGGTGTGGCTTTATTTTTACCCGTTATCGTGTTGCGATGGGAGGCAAACCTCGCGAAAAAAACCGGCTCCATTAAACAAAATCTATAAATAGCATTTTAAGGCATCTATTGCGCTGAATAGATGCCTTTTTTGTTGTTCTAAAATAGATATCACAGAAATATCTTGTGATAGAATTCACAAAATTGAATTTGGATCTTAGTAGGGCGAAGAAATGAATGGATTAACTTACCTAATATTAGCCATTATATCTGAAGTTATTGCAACAACGGTGTTAAAAGCATCCGATGGCTTTAGTCGATTATATCCATCTATTGTCGTCGTGGTGGGGTATTGTTTTTCTTTTTGGGCGCTATCTCAGGTTGTGAAAGTCATGCCACTGGGTATTGCATATGCAATTTGGAGCGGATTAGGTATTGTTTTAGTTTCTGTTGCGGCTGTTTTTGTCTATCAACAAAAACTCGATTTACCCGCCATCGTCGGTATGACATTAATTATTGCCGGCGTCTTAGTGATTAACTTACTTTCCAATAGCACCTCACACTAATCAGAGATAACAGAGATAATTTAGGTGTTTTTATAATGCAAAGAAAAATGAAAGCAACGTGTTTTTTGTTGATGTTGACCAGCTTTGCGTTGCTTACTGGTTGTAGTCAATCTAAACAAGCACAAAATACCACCGCTCAAGTGATTAATAGCAATAAAACGATAGCGACCACACCTTCTATTCCTTTAGAGGAACCAGCAAAAGAGACCTGTATATTTTCTGGTGGAGTGCCTGCGTTAACTTATGAATTACACGGCGGTCAAACACCCGTTTGTCAATTTGCTAATGGTAAACGTTGTAGTGAACAAGCGTTGATTGATGGTGCCTGTATTCCAGGTTAATACGCTTGGGGATATGCATAAATAAATGATAATTAGAAAAATAGGCGCTTAATGTCTGATTAAGCGCCTATTTTTGTGATGATAATAATTTATCTGCACTCTATCTTTCTATAGCTAACAGTAGCGTATGTTAGTCTTTTTTGGAAAAAGAAGAGGTGACTTGGCTGATTAATACTAATAAACCAACAATAAAATAAGCAGAAAAGATAATTAACATCCATTGTGGCATTTCTAATGACAAGAACCGCCATTGGCTAACAGAACAATCCCCTGATGCTTGGAATACGGCAGGGAACCAATCTTGCAATGCAAACCAAGAAGGCAAGGTAACAAAGAAATCACAAGTTGCAAAAGGTGATGGATTAAGAATAAGTTGCGTATGTTCCCAAGCTAGCTCAATACCGCGGTATGAGGCATAAAGCCATAAAAAACTACCCGCCATGCGCATTAGTGTCAGTTTTGGCGAAGAAAAACCAATTAATGCGGCAACTAAGATCCCTAATACAGCAATGCGCTGATAAACACACATCACACAAGGCATTAATTCCATTCCGTACTGAAAATACAATGCCGCACCTTCAAGACCAATTGCCGTTAATGCCAGCAGTAACCATGAAAAACGACTTTGTGACCAGTGACGAAGAGCACTCAACATAACAATGTCCATGATAATATTGAAATAAGTTGTTATTCTGCCTAAAAACTAGACTAAAAAAAAGGTAAAATCTCTTATTTCACAAATATTTACATTAATAGGTGTTTTTATGAAAAAATAGGGCTTTTAAACATTAAAAGCCCTAAAAAATACTCATTTCATGATGGTTTTTTATGGAATAGCGATTAAGCCAATTTCATATAACCAATGTGTCATAGGCACGAGCCAGAATTCTACAGCCAGTAATCCTAACAGTGTCATAACGATGGTATAAGGAAGTGCCATCATCACCATACGTCCATAAGATAAGCGGATCAGCGGGGATAATGCAGAAGTTAATAAGAATAAGAAAGCCGCTTGTCCGTTTGGCGTTGCCACTGACGGTAAGTTAGTCCCAGTATTAATTGCGACACCAATATGTTCATATTGAGATTGGCTAATTAATCCTTCTTGCAATGCGCTTAATGCTTCACTGATATAGACCGTACCCACAAATACATTATCTGAAATGGCAGAAAGTAGGCCATTAAAGAGATAAAAGAGTGACAGTTGTGAAGATTCTGATGCCTGTAGAACAAATTGAATAATAGGACCAAATAGCTGTTGATCAATAATCACGGCAACAACGGAGAAGAATACCGTAAGTAATGCGGTGAAAGGCAGTGCTTCTTCAAAAGCTTTACCTAAAGCGTGCTCTTCAGTGATACCACAGAAAGTGGTGGCTAAGATAATAACAGAAAGACCAATAATACCAACCTCAGCAAGGTGTAAGGCCAGTGCAACAATTAACCAAATACCAATTAATGCTTGGATTAATAACTGGGCTTTTTCTTGTTGAGTTCGTTTTTCACTGTTCTTTTTATCGTAGTCAGTGAGAACTTTACGCACTAATTCAGGTAGCTCGGCACCATAACCAAACAGCTTAAAGCGCTCAACCAAATAACATACTGCAAGTCCAGCAAAGAAAACGGGAATAGTAACGGGTGACATCCTGATAAAGAAGGTGACAAAATCCCATTCTAAGTGTTTTGCAATGATCAAGTTTTGTGGCTCACCAACCATCGTCATCACACCACCTAATGCTGTACCAACACCGGCATGCATCATTAAGCTACGTAAGAAAGCACGAAATTGTTCTAAGGTCTGTTTTTTCTCTGTGCTATCAATAAAGCCATCATTGCTTAACTCTGCATCAGCCTGGTTAGAAGCAAAGTTATGGTAGATGGAATAGAAGCCTAAAGAAACACTGATCACCACGGCAATCACGGTTAAAGCGTCTAAAAAAGCAGATAAAAAGGCACTAGCAAAACAGAATGCTAATGATAATAAGCGTTTAGATCGAATAGAGAGGAGTAATTTTGTAAAAGCAAATAGAAGTAATTGCTTCATAAAATAAATACCCGCAACCATAAAGACCAGTAATAAAATGACTTCAAGGTTGTTGGCTATTTCATGACCTATTTGTTTCGGCGTTGTCATACCAATAATGACGGCCTCAATAGCAAGTAATCCCCCTGGTTGTAGCGGATAACATTTTAATGCCATGGCTAAAGTGAAGATAAACTCAACAACGAGTAGCCAGCCAGCAATGAAAGGGTCAACAAAGAAAAAAATCAGTGGGTTGATGATTAAAAAAGTAATAATAGCAAGCTTATACCAATCAGGGGAGTTCCCCATGAAATTTTTCAGTAATGCTTGTCTTATACTCATATCCATTATGTTTTTTATCCTCCGAATAGAGATTTTAGGCGCCTAAAATGCGCAATCTAGTCATAATACGCTCTAATCGCTGTGAAATTAAGCGTATTCGTAAATAATAAATTGATAAAACAGTGTCATGTTTTATGATGCCATTCACTATTTAGCGATGGTTGAGCTATATCAAAATTAAGCATTCTGATATTATCTTTTCTATTATTAGCAGAAAAAACGCTTCGGAAGAAATAAAAATATGGTTATTAAGGCTCAAAGCCCCGCAGGTTTTGCGGAAGAGTACATTGTTGAAAGTATTTGGAACAACCGTTTTCCACCAGGTTCTATTCTGCCCGCAGAACGTGAGCTTTCCGAATTAATTGGTGTGACAAGAACGACATTGAGAGAGGTTTTACAACGTTTAGCTCGTGATGGTTGGTTAACTATCCAGCATGGAAAACCAACCAAAGTGAATAACTTTTGGGAAACGTCAGGTCTTAATATTCTTGAAACTGTCGCGCGTCTTGATCATGATCGCGTGCCACAATTAATCGATAATTTATTAGCCGTAAGAACGAATATCTCAGCAATTTTTATTCGCACGGCATTTAAAAATAATCCAGAAAAATCCCTAGAAGTGCTGACTCATCAACTAACGACTGAAAATAGTGCTGATGAGTTTAGTGAGTTGGACTATAACATTTTCCGTGGTTTGGCATTTGCCAGCGGTAATCCTATTTATGGATTGATCTTAAACGGACTTAAGGGATTATATACCCGTGTAGGGCGTTATTATTTCTCTAATGTTCAGGCGAAAGAGTTGGCGCTATCATTTTATAAAAAATTGGCGTTGCTATGTGAACAAAAAGATACTGAGCATGTTATGGACTGCGTTCGCCAATACGGAAAAGAGAGTGGCATTATTTGGCATGAGCTTCAATCGCCACTACCTAGTGACTTAGAAGAAGTAAAACGTTAATTCATCGCGTTTATCCTGTCTTAACATCAGCATTGGATCTTATTGATCCAGTGCTGATTTTTTATTATCCAGAAAATGGTAGTAATAGAAATATGATGACTATTATTGGAGAAGTGAAAGAATAGCGGGCTAAAAACAGCAAGCCTAGTTTAACCATCCATTTTTAGGTGATACTTTAATTTGGCTATTTTTAGTAAAAAAAATTTGAAACATATCTCATCTTAATATTATATTCTGATAATAATAATTTTTTTGGTTTTTAATAAAAATCGCATGATGGGTTTTTATTAGCTTATTTCATTTATATTTGAATAATATATTTATGTATTATTTTTATAAAAAGTGCTAAATACTCTATCAACTTGATTTTTAAATAGAATTAATAATTACTCTGCAAAACTAACACTGTTATTACTAATTAAATGTGATTTGACTCTAAAATTTGCTTTTTTGTGGTGCTAGATGATTATTCTGTGCTGGCTTTTTGTGTATGGAATATTATTCTTATGTTATATCAATGTAAATTATTTGGAGTCTAGCCATGAAAGTGATCATCTTAGGTGGCGGCGTTATTGGTGTAACAAGTGCGTGGTACTTAGTACAACAAGGGCATGAAGTCATTGTTGTCGATAGGCAAAGTAGTGCGGCAGAAGAAACGAGTGCAGGTAATGCAGGGCAAATATCTCCGGGTTATGCAACACCTTGGGGTGCTCCGGGTATTCCATTAAAAGCAGTAAAATGGATGTTTCAAAAACATGCACCTTTAGCGATCCGACCTGATGGCTCACTGTTCCAATTACGCTGGATGTGGCAAATGCTACGTAATTGTGATGCTTCTCATTATGCGATGAATAAGAGTCGTATGGTGCGTATTGCTGAGTATAGTCGTGATTGTATCCGTCAATTACGCCAAGATACCGGTATTGAATACGAAGGGCGCCAAGGGGGAACGTTACAGCTATTTCGTGATCAAAAACAATTTGATAATGCCGCTAATGATATTGCTGTATTAAAGCAAGAAGGTGTGGCTTATGAACTGCTAACAGCCGAGCAACTAAAATCAGCAGAACCCGCTTTAGAGCATGTGAGTCATAAACTTACCGGAGGATTACGTCTTCCTAATGATGAAACGGGTGATTGCCAAATCTTTACTAAGAAGCTGGCTAAAATGGCTGAAGAGGCAGGGGTTACTTTCTTATTTAATAAAGAAATAAAACACCTACTTTTTGATGGTGATAAAGTCACCGGTGTGCAATGCCATGATGGTTTATTGACCGCAGATCACTATGTTGTCGCCATGGGATCGTACTCGACTGAATTTTTGAAAAACAAAATCACAATTCCGGTTTATCCTTTAAAAGGCTATTCATTAACCATGCCTATTATTGATGCAAGCAGAGCACCAACATCCACTATTTTAGATGAAACATATAAGATTGCGGTGACTCGCTTTGATAATCGCATTCGTGTGGGCGGTATGGCGGAAGTGGTAGGTTTTAATTTGAATATTTTAAAATCACGTTGTGAAACGCTCAAAATGGTTGTTCAAGATCTCTATGAGGGTGGTGGTGATATCAGTAAAGCGACATTCTGGACAGGCTTAAGGCCAATGACGCCAGATGGTACACCGATAGTTGGGCCAACCGCATATCGTAATTTATCCCTAAATACGGGGCATGGTACATTAGGATGGACGATGGCATGTGGCTCAGGACAACTGTTAGCTGATTTAATATCAGGTAATAAAACGGCAATTGCTGCAGATGATCTCTCCGTGTTCCGTTATATCGATGGATTTAATACTAAATTGCTCCGTCCAGGGCAAAAACTTGACGCTGTTTATTAATTAAGGAGAGACGATGTCCAGACCTGCCAAAATTAGCATAAATTTAGATGCGCTGAGTCATAATCTTTCGGTGATCAAATCGAAAGCGCAGGGAAGTAAAGTATGGTCAGTGGTTAAAGCTGATGCTTATGGACATGGTCTTTCTTGTGTTTGGCCTGCATTAAGTCATACCGATGGTTTTGCCTTAATTGAATTAGATAAAGCAATTATGCTAAGAGAGCAAGGATGGGTAGGCCCCATTCTTTTGCTTGAAGGTTTTTTCAAACCAGATGATGTGTATTTATTAGAGCGTTATTCATTAACGACGGTTGTGCATGCTGATTGGCAATTTGAAGCCATTGAGCAAGCGCAATTAGAGCGGCCTATCAATATTTATCTGAAACTCAATAGTGGCATGAATCGGTTAGGTTACCGACCAGAAGACTATCAGCAAGCCATACAAAGAGCAAAACGCATAACTAATATTGGCTCTATTGTACAAATGTCCCATTTTGCCAATGCTGATACAGGGCTGAATATGGCGACACAAAAACAGATTATTGATAGCTCAATGGTAAATGATTTACCGCGCTGTTTAGCCAATTCTGCGGCTATTTTATTTGAACCACAAACCCATCATTCATGGGTTCGTCCCGGTATTATTTTATATGGTGTATCCCCCTCTGGGGTGTGGCAAGATATTGCTGATTTTGATTTGCAACCTGTGATGACCTTTAACAGTGAAGTATTAGCTATTCAGTCAGTAAAAAAAGGTGAGCAAATTGGTTATGGTAGCCGATATACCGCACAACGTGATATGAGAATTGCTGTTGTCGCTTGTGGTTATGCTGATGGTTATCCAAGGCATGCCCCAGATGGTACACCCGTTATCGTTAAAGGACATAAAACACAATTAGTTGGGCGTATTTCAATGGATATGCTTACTATTGATGTAACCGATTTGCCGGATGTTGAACATGGAAGCCCTGTTGAGTTATGGGGAAATCAATTACCGGTTGATGAAGTTGCACTGGCTTGTGGCACTATTGGTTATGAATTACTGTGCGCTATTGCACCGCGAGTGGCGGTTGAGGTGACGATAAATGTAGCAAACTCTACTTTTTCTGATCTAAATGAAAGTTGTTAATAATCACTAAACTAGAATAAGCTTAAACTTATTTTGATTTGGTGATCCTATGAGTAACGGCATTACATTGCGTGTGAAAGGAAAGGTTCAAGGTGTTGGCTTTCGCCCCTTTGTTTGGCAATTAGCACATCATTTTGGTTTATTAGGGCAGGTGAGTAATGATAGCTTAGGAGTATTGATACACTTAACATTATCACCGCAAAATCAACACTTTATTAATGCATTAACGGCTCAATGTCCTCCTCTTGCACGCATTGAACGTATTGAACAAACACCTTATCAATGGGAGCAACTCCCCACGAACTTTACTATTGTAAAAAGTGGTGGTGGAGAAATGGATACACAAGTTGTACCTGATGCAGCGACTTGTCAGGCTTGTATTGATGAGTTGTTTGATCCACAAAATCGTCGTTATCATTATCCTTTTATAAACTGCACCCATTGCGGCCCCCGTTTTACTATTATAAAAAAAATGCCTTACGACAGGCCTTTTACCTCTATGTCTGCGTTTCCATTTTGTCCGATTTGCCAACATGAATATCAAGATCCCGCAGATAGACGTTTTCATGCACAACCTAATGCCTGTCCTGTCTGTGGACCTCATATTTGGTTGGCAGATCATCAAGGGCAACAACTTGCAATAAAAGAGCGGGCATTAACGCAAGCTTGTCAGGCGTTATTAGCGGGGAAAATTGTTGCTGTAAAAGGCATTGGTGGCTTTCATTTAGTCTGTGACGCACGCAATAGTGAAAGTGTTGCGCGTTTAAGAGCGCGTAAACATCGTCCAGCCAAACCACTTGCGGTGATGTTAACCGGGACTGAGCAGATCCAAAAACCGGGCGATAATGCCGAGTTTTACTCAAAAGTGATAGAAACATTAACCAGTACCGCAGCACCTATCGTACTTATTCCTAAAGAAATCGCCCCTATTTCATTAAGTGAACTTATTGCACCTGGATTAACAGAAGTGGGTGTTATGTTACCAGCTAATCCTTTGCAACATCTTCTCGCACATGAAACACAAATTCCATTAGTCATGACCTCTGGTAATGCGACGGGGCACACTCCTGCATTAACCAATGAAGAGGCGTTAATTCAGCTTGGTGATATTGCAGAATTATTTCTAATGCATAATAGGGAGATTATACAAAGAGCGGACGATTCATTAGTGCGTATTGAAGATGATCAGTGTGTGATGATCCGCCGTTCACGGGGTTATGTACCAGATGCTATCGCATTGCCAACCACTTTTGATGCACAACCTGCAATTTTGGCTTTAGGAGGGGATCTGAAAAATGTGTTTTGTCTCTTAAAAGAGCACCAAGCTATTATGGGGCCGCATTTAGGTGATTTAGATGATTTAAGTGTGAGGCAACAATTACTGAAATCACTCACGCTGTTTCAACAGATCTATCGTTTTACGCCCAAAGCGATTGCCATTGATGCTCATCCTAATTATATCAGCCATCAAATAGGTAAACAGCTAGCTGAACAGCAACAGATCCCTGTTATAGAAGTTCCCCATCACCATGCACATATTGTCTCTTGTTTAGCAGAGCATGGACATACACAGCAACAAGGCGCAGTAATTGGTATAGCCCTTGATGGTCTAGGGTATGGACAAGATGGCTCTTTATGGGGAGGCGAGTGTTTGCTGGTGGATTATAAAAAATCCCAACGTATTGGCGGGCTACCTGCGGTTGCTATGCCGGGAGGAAATTTAGCTTCAATACAGCCTTGGCGAAATTGGTTCGCACATTTAGCTACTTTTACAAAAGATTGGCAAGGTAGTGTTATCACCCAAGCAATTCCGCTCACTGAGTTACAGATTTTGAGTAAGGCAGTGGCTCGTGGTTTAAATTCACCGCTAGCATCATCTTGTGGACGATTATTTGACGCAGTTGCTTGCTCTTTGGGATTATCACCTAAACAAATAAGCTGGGAAGGCGAAGCGGCATGCTACTTACAAAGCGTTGCGTTACAGTGTCACGTAGATCGGTATGCTGATATCATCAAGCAATATGGACATTTAATGCCTGTAAAAGATAAGCATGTTGATTTGTCCATTTTCTGGTCACAATGGGAAAGCATCACATTGAATACCAGTGAGAAGGCTTGGTTATTTCACTATTTATTAGCCGAAAGTTTGGGTGATATTGCTCTGCAAGCTGCGCAAGAACATCAGATTGATACTATTGTTTTAACAGGAGGGGTATTCAATAATATCTTACTTAAGGATCTGTTTAAGCAAAAATTAAACAATAAAAAGGTATTAACCCCTATGATATTGCCATCTGGTGATGGTGGAATTGCATTAGGACAAGCACTTATTGCCAGTCATTTTATGTAAAAAATAAAATGATTGTAATCTATTAGCTAACTTTTAGTGCACCATAACAACAGTCGTTTTTTGGTCACTGTTTTATCAAAGACAATATGGAAAATCATCGTGAGTAAAAAGAAAATTGTTATTTCTTTAGCCATAATCGCTGGATTGAGTACACCGACAGCCTTCGCGGGAGAATGGTCAATAGGGGGTTCTGTATTATCACAAGTAACACCTTATAAGGGTGCTAAATCTAAAGACTATTTATTACCTGTACCTTTGGTTAATTATCAATCTGAAAATTTCTATTTTGCGACATTAGCCGCAGGATATTATTTATGGAATTCACCGAAAGATCAGCTGTCTGTCGATGTTCACTATTACCCACAAGCATTTAAACCAAGTGACTCTGATGATGAGCAGATGAAAAAACTTAATCGTCGCCGTGATACCGTCATGGGTGGATTTACCTATAAACATCATGAGTCATGGGGAAGTTTACGAGGGATTATTTCTGGTGATCTTTTAGGTAAAAGTAATGGCATTATTGCTGATGCTGCTTACCTTTATCCTTTTGAACTAGGCAATTGGTCACTTCAACCGGGAATTGGTGCTGTTTGGGAAAATAAAAAGCAGAATCGTTACGCATATGGGATTAGTCAGGGAGAATCTCAGCGTAGTGGTTTAGCTGAATATCGACCAAATGATAGCTGGAGACCTTATGTTGAAATCTCAGCTAACTATAAGTTTGCTGAAAACTGGGATTTCTTCGCGATGGGACGAGTGGATCGCTTACCCAGCGAAGTTAAAGATAGCCCGATGGTAAATAAATCGGTAACGGCTATTTTATGGACAGGTGTCACTTATACTTTCTAACGGTAAAACGGTAAGTTAAGTTGCTTTCGATAACTAAAAGCTTCGAATTTGTTCGAAGCTTTTTTCGTTCGACAAAGTAGAGTGGCAAACTATTTTTCAGCAATATTTTTGCGTACGCGTATTACAGCAGATAAACGTCCAGGATGAACATTATCCGGTTTAAGTGGACGATGAATACGAGCTGTTTCAACACATGCCATTTTACGGTAACCACCTGAGCTCATATCTTTCATTGAACTGGCGAGTTCTGCACCCGGATTCCAACAAACGACATCACTGTGATGATAATGGTGAACCTCAATAGTACGATCCCAACCATCATCATGAATAAGATTAAAATCTTCAGGTTCAGTATAAAGTCTGTCAGTACGGCCGTTAAAGCGTAGGGCTGTTTCGTCGGTATAAACTTCTTTATCCGCCACTGTGTCAATATAGTGACCACCAAGGCCTGTAATGGAAACTTTATCGATATCACTGACATTAAAATAGGAGTGTAGCGCCGCAGTGGCTTCATAGTCACCGTATGACTCTAATTCAATTTCACAGGTATCACCTAATTTAAATCGAGCAATAACAGTAAATTCATGAGGCCAATACTTTTGAGTTTGTGCACTTTCTTTGAGTGTCATGGTGATAAGCACTCCGTCTTCTTGTTCAGAATGAGCACTAAATTCCCAAGGTAAGATACGTGCAAATCCATGGCTTGGGGTTCCCGCTGAGGCAAACCAAGGCCAACAAATAGGGATACCACCACGAATAGCAACACCGGGAGTAAATAAGGCATCTTCACTGAGCCACAAAACGGGATGCGTTTGTGCGGGTTGCCATGCGATAAGATGGGCACCTTGAAGACTAATAGCCGCACGTACTTTGGGGTGAGAGATCACCAGAATAGGGAGTTCACCTAATTGGCGTCGACTTAAGTAAGGTGATATTTGTTCAATAACCGGCAAAGAAAAAATTTTCTCATTCATTATTTTATAACCTTATGTCGCGGACTATTTGAATACAATAAACTGCCGAGTAAAAAAATAAAAGAGCCACCGAAAGGGTGGCTCTAAAATCAATCTTGGCTTTCTAAACTCTAATTATTTAGAGATATGAGAAATCAGATCTAGAACTTTGTTTGAATAACCAACTTCGTTATCGTACCAAGAAACTAATTTAACAAAGTTGTCATTCAGCGCGATACCTGCTTTAGCATCGAATACTGAAGTTAATACTTCACCGTTGAAGTCAGTTGAAACAACTGCATCTTCAGTGTAACCCAGAACGCCTTTCAGTTCGCCTTCGGCAGCTTCTTTGATTGCTTCACAGATTTGAGCATAAGTTGCTGGTTTTTCCAGACGTGCAGTTAAGTCAACAACAGAAACGTTAGGAGTAGGAACACGGAAAGACATACCAGTCAGTTTGCCGTTCAGTTCAGGAATAACTTTACCTACTGCTTTAGCAGCACCAGTTGATGAAGGGATGATGTTTTGAGAAGCACCACGACCACCACGCCAGTCTTTCATTGAAGGACCATCAACAGTACGTTGAGTTGCAGTTGTTGCGTGAACAGTTGTCATCAGACCTTCAACGATACCGAATTTGTCGTTGATAACTTTTGCTAAAGGCGCTAAGCAGTTAGTTGTACAAGATGCGTTAGAAACGATATCTTGACCTGCATATGATTTGTGGTTTACACCCATAACGAACATAGGTGTGCTGTCTTTTGAAGGACCAGTCAGAACAACTTTTTTCGCACCAGCTTGGATGTGTTTACGTGCAGTTTCGTCAGTTAAGAACAGACCAGTTGCTTCAGCAACAACATCAACACCAATTTCGTTCCATTTCAGGTTTGCTGGATCTCTTTCTGATGTTACGCGGATGGTTTTACCATTAACAACGAGGTGGCCATCTTTTACTTCAACAGTACCGTTGAAACGACCATGAGTTGAATCGTATTTCAGCATGTATGCCATGTATTCTGCGTCTAACAGATCGTTAATACCTACGATTTCGATATCTGAACGTTCTTGTGCAGCACGGAAAACGATGCGGCCGATACGACCAAAACCATTAATACCTACTTTGATAGTCATATGTATTCCACCAGCTTTATTAGTGAATTAAAAAGTTGCTTCTAAAGTTACCAAAACCGCGCCAGTCGTCAAGCGGAATCGTGTCAATAATTGCAAAAAATCAATTAAAAAAACACTTTTTGCTTAAGGATTGGTCGTTTTAGATAAATATTACGCTGTGTATTATCGGGATCATTGCCGATAAATGAAGTTACCTTTGCTCCGTTATGTGAAATGTATCACATTTCAAAAACTAAAGATTACTCTCATTGATTTTAGACTATATTTTCCAGATTTGTTGTTAAATCTTTGTTATTATTTGCTGTTGTTTTAAAAAACATTTTTGTCAGTGTGAGGTGTTTATGAGCAATAATGAAAAAAAAGTGCATATTTCAAGTGATAACAATCACATTGATTTATCAAACCTCAATGAAATGCAGCATTATGTGACGCAACAGCGGGGTACTGAACCGCCGTTTAGTGGTAAATTATTACATAATAGAGAAACAGGTATTTATCATTGCTTATGTTGTTCTGCGCCTTTGTTTTATTCGGAAACTAAATTTGATGCAGGATGTGGCTGGCCAAGTTTTTATCAACCTGTAAGTGATGATGCAATTCTTTATCTTGATGATTTTTCGCATAATATGAAAAGAACAGAGATCCGCTGTCATCAATGTGGTGCTCATTTAGGGCATGTATTTAATGATGGCCCAGCACCGACAGGACAACGTTATTGTGTTAATTCTGCCTCTTTGGCATTTAGCAATACAGAAACAGGTGAAGTGCAAAAGGGCTAAACAGTCACTATTAACAATAAATTAACAAATAAAAAAACGATTCAGCTTTTGCGTGGTAATTTGATATATGGAGCAATCAATGGAAGTTAATGATTTAATTTCAATGGTCACACCTGAGATTTATCAACGTCTTTCTACCGCAGTTGAGCTAGGTAAATGGCCAGACGGCGTTGCACTCACTGCAGAGCAAAAAGAGCATTGCATGCAAATTGTTCTCTTATGGCAAGCACAGAATAACCATAATCCGGAACATATGACGGTTGGCACAAACGGACAAATTACGATGAAAAGCAAACAAGAGCTAAAAGCGCAATTTCAAGCTGAACGTTTAGCCACATTAACACCAATGGATGATGATTAAGACGTTTTTAAATTTAAATAATGAAAGTTAGCGTAACGGTGGTGATTTATTAGTTTATTATTTGGATAAATCACCACTTTTTAGTTCTACTACTCATACAAGTAGAGAATGATAATTGCTAATCATGTTGTTTATATTATTTGTCACTTTTAAGCATTGTTACTGAATCAACTAAAACTGCCCCATGTTGTTGCATTTGATTAAATGCGAGTTGGCTATCATCTGGTTGAATATTGACACCTCGACAACCATCCATAACCACCGATACTTGATAACCCAATTGTAATGCATCTAACACGGTAAATTTAACGCAATAATCAGTTGCTATCCCTAAAATGGTGAGATGCTCGATCTGCATGCTTTGTAAAAGAGTATGCAATCCTGTTTGATATTCATGGTCATTATCAAAAAAAGCACTATAACTATCGATAAGTCGATTTTGGCCTTTATAAATAATATGACTAATTAAATCATCCCTTAATAAGGGATGAAAATCAGCGCCATGGCTATTTTGTACACAATGCACTGGCCACCAAACTTGTGGGCGGCCATTTAATTGGCCAATTTCGCCAACAACAGTACCTGAATTTTTTGCAAAGCTGAGATGATCTGCGGGATGCCAATCTTTACTCGCAATAATAGGACGCTGATGGCGTTGAAAATAATCAATAAGTCGATTTGCCGTATCTATGACGGTATCACTTTCCTTAACAGCCAATGCGCCACCGGTACAGAAATCATTTTGTAGATCAACTAATAATAACGCTGAATTTTTCACAGGAGTTACCTTTGATTAGACCTAGTCGTCATCGTTTAATGTCATTTCACCACGGAGGTTTTGTTGCATTAAACGGCAGATCTCAGTATAGCTATATTGCTGACTAAGTAGATAGTGGAGTTTAGTTAACGCTGCTTCAAAAGTCATATCATAACCACTGATCACCCCAACATCGGCAAGTGCTTGTCCTGTTGCATAGCCTCCCATATTGACACGACCAGAAATACATTGTGTTAGGTTAACAACGACAATACCGCGCTCAGTTGCTTCGCGTAGCGTTGATAACAAGGCAGGATGAGAAGGAGCATTACCCACACCATAAGATCGCAAAATAAGTGCCTTAACGGGTTGCATTAAGATATTTTTCACCACCTCATCAGAAAGTCCCGGATATATTGTTACCACACCAATTGGTTGAGGGGTAATATGATGAGCAATAAACTCACCTTTTGGCTTAGGTAATGGGTTTATTTTAAACGTTTTAATATTAATGCCTGCTTCTAATAAAGGTGCACTATTAGGAGAAGCAAAAGCATTGAAGCCATCTGCATGTGCTTTTATCGCACGATTACCACGATACAGAGTATTGTTGAAAAACAGTGCAACTTCATTAATCGGATGATGTGCAGCAATATAGAGAGCATTTAATAGGTTAGTTTGTCCATCTGAGCGTAAAGCTTCTAATGGAATTTGAGAGCCGGTGACGATAACCGGTTTTGCCAGCCCCTCAAACATAAAGGAAAGTGCAGAAGCGGTAAATGCCATGGTATCGGTACCATGCAAGATGACAAAACCATCATAGTGGCAATAATTCTCGCTAATATCATCAGCGATAGATTGCCAATCTTCGGGGGTAATATTTGATGAATCAATTAAAGGAAGGTGCTCTTTGATTGTGAAATTGGGCATCTCTTCACGATGGAATTCGGGCATCTTAGCTAATTGGCGTTGTAAATGTCCTGATACAGGTATATAGCCGTGATCAGAATGTTGCATACCGATAGTTCCACCAGTATACACAACGTAAATGGATTTTTTTTGCATCAGACCTAACACTCTTATGAATTAAGCGATAAGAAAGAGTTGATTATAGGGGGTTTGCAGAATAAAAAAAGAAAGGGGAGACAAAAAGCACAATTGAAATACAGTAATTGATGTTTTAAATCATTATTTACACCATTTAGCAAAATAACTAAAAAATAATCAAAGGCTAAGATAATCCCGCTCATATTGAGCGGGAGCACACTTATTTATTGAATATCACCACAAGATAAACAATACGCATAGCGGTTTTGCGGATCGTTCATATTACGATAAAACTCAGTTTGTGTTTTAACTTCTTTAAATACCGGTGCAGGTAAATAGGCTTGTAATGGATCAGGAATAATGGCTTTTGCATTGGCCGATAAGCTCATTAATATTTGCTCTGATAAGCTTAATTCCGGTTTCATCCAATCAATGACTGGTTGTTTGATTTTTGCCATGGTTGCTGCTGCATTAATAGCATCATCGAAATCACCAAATTCATCAACTAATCCTACTTGTTTAGCATCAACGCCAACCCAAACACGACCTTGCGCAATACGATCAACTTGTGCCGGTGTTTTATTACGTGATTCAGCTACTAATTTCAGGAATGTTTTATAGCCACTTTCAATATTAAGTTGGAATAGCTCTGAAAAATCTTCTGGTAATTTATTGGTTACCGAAAGCCCTGCAAGAGGTGATGTACTCACGCCATCACTATGCACACCTATTGATTCTAAGCTATTTTCAAAGGTATTGATGACACCAAATATACCAATAGAGCCTGTTAATGTTGAAGGGCTAGCGATAATTTTACTCGCAGGTGTAGAGATCCAATATCCCCCTGATGCAGCCATTCCGCCCATTGAAACCACGACATGTTTTTTCTCTTGTTTAAAGGCGGCTATTTCACTGCGGATCTGCTCAGATGCAGACACACTACCACCGGGGCTATTAACTCGTAATACTAATGCTCTAATATTAGGATTTAAACGCGCTTGACGGATTTGATTAGCAATGGTTGAACCACCTGCGGAGCCAGGAATGCTTTCACCATCAATAATTGCGCCTTGAACGACCACAACCGCAATATTGCCGTCTTCGTTTTCTGGGGCGAATGCGGTGAGGTTATCAGCATAATCATAAATACTAATATTGTTAAACTGCTTAGCTTCATGATCCCATTGAAAGGTCTCTTTCATATCCGCTTCAAATTGGGCATAAGAGCTAACAGTATCGACCAATTTGCGATTAAGTGCATAAGTAGCATTATCGCTATCGGCTTTACGCAGCTCAACTATCATCTCTTTTGCACCAGGGAAAACATCTTCCTTGGTAATACTACGATTTTCTGCAACTTGCGTTAAATAATTAGACCAGAGTACGGAAACTAATCGACTAGATGCGGCTCGGGCTTCATCAGACATATTATCGCGCATCAGCGGTTCAACAGCTGATTTATAGGTTCCCACACGGAATATATGGGTATTAACTTTAAGTTTTTCTAATAGCGATTTGTAATAGAGATTACTAAAACCTAAACCATAAATACCCACAGCACCTTGTGATGCTAAATAAATTTTATCTGCATAAGAGGCTAAGTAATATTGCGGTTGGCTATAATAACCACTAATCGCATAGATAGGTTTACCTGTTTTTTTAAATTCAGTCAGCGCTTTACCAACATAATTGAGTGAAGGTTGGTCTGCCCCAGCAAATTCGTCAAGTTTTAGTACCATTCCTTTAATTTTGGGGTCAGTCGCTGCTTTGCGTAAGGTATCAACGACTTCGAATAACGAATTTTCTTGTAACTGGCTACCCGAAACACCCAAAAGCTCTCGGCTCATTTGCCCTAAAGGATTTTGGTTAGCTGTTTGGTCAACAATAACGCCTTTTAAATCAACCAGTAATGCACCTTGATAATCGGTAGGTTTTTGCGTTTCTTGGACGATGAAATAGAGTCCCACACCCATAAAAAGTAGAAAGAAGAAAATAACGTTTAAGATTAGTTTCCTGATAAAGTTAATCGCCTGCCAACTAAATCGAAAAATAGTGCCGATTAACTCCATAATTTTACTCATATTATCTCCACATCATGTAAAGCTAAAAATTAATCCTAAACAGTTATGCTAGAATTGATGGTAAAGGTTTAAGTTTCTATTATTAAAGTATTTATTTCAATATTGAGCGACTCAAGAAATTAGCTGTATAGCCACAACATACCTTATTTACATGAGAGTATGCCTTGCAGGTGAACAATAGACAGCAAAGGTCACGGCTATTTTTAGAATAAAAAACGCTAATATTCCCTACATCTCACTTCGATCCTTTAATAACAAAACTCGATTGACTACTTAGACTGCAAATATTTAAACACCATTCTAATATAGCGACTAGCGAAAGTCTGTCACGTATTTTATTGCGCTTGGGCAGTGTATTACACCTAAAAGCTAACACATTCATATTTTGAACAAACGCTCAATATTGGCTTAAGTACAATCCTATTTTAGCTAAAAATATCCGCTTAAATTTCTCGGTGGTGGTAATATAACATTTTGTTATACTGCGAATTGATAACAACTGTCTATCCCTGCCCTTAAGGGATTTTGCTACAATAATACTGACAGGAGAATACAAAAATGGATGCATTAACACTGCTTTTAAATCGACGTTCAGCGTCTCGACTGACTACTCCAGCCCCAAATAACCAACAGCTTGAAGCTATTTTACAAGCAGGTATGAGAGCCCCCGATCATGGCGCCCTTAAACCTTGGCACTTTGTCGTGATGAAAGAGGATGGTATTGAGCGTTTTAGTCAATTATTACATAAAGCGGCGGTGGTGAGTCAACTAGGTGCTGAGGTAGAAGAAAAAGCAAAAAACGCACCTTTTCGTGCACCTTTAATTATTACCGTGATTGCCAAAGTTAAAGCGCATCCTAAAGTTCCTGAATGGGAGCAAATTGTTGCGGCAGGCTGTTGTGTTCAGGCGATGCAAATGGCTGCAGTGGCACAAGGTTATAGTGGTATTTGGCGTTCAGGCTCTTGGACTCATGATCCAGTGGTAAGAGCGGGATTAGGTTGTGGAGAGCACGACCATATTGTTGGTTTCTTATATCTTGGTACTCCCGCATTGAAAGCACCTACAACGGTTTCTCCTGCTGATTTAACTGATTTTGTGACTTATTTTTAAAAGGATGACATGTTATGTCTGAAGCAATTCGTTTAACACAATACAGTCATGGTGCCGGATGTGGCTGCAAAATTTCACCAAAAGTTTTGGAAACGATTTTACATAGTGAACAGGCTAAGTTTCACGATCCCCATTTATTGGTTGGTAATGAAACGAAAGATGATGCCGCTGTTTATGATTTAGGTAATGGCACTGGAATTATCAGTACCACTGATTTTTTTATGCCAATTGTTGATAACCCCTATGATTTTGGGCGTATTGCGGCGACTAATGCGATTAGTGATATTTTCGCTATGGGGGGTAAACCTATTATGGCAATAGCAATTTTAGGTTGGCCAATTGATAAACTTGCGCCTGAAATTGCTCGTGAAGTTATCGAAGGTGGGCGAGCCGCCTGTCAAGAAGCGGGGATTTCCCTTGCTGGTGGGCATTCGATTGATGCCCCTGAGCCTATTTTTGGTTTAGCGGTAACGGGCGTTGTACCGGTGAGTAAAATTAAGAAAAACAGTGCTGCTAAAGCAGGATGCCAACTTTTTTTAACTAAACCTTTAGGTATTGGGGTATTAACTACCGCAGAGAAAAAAGGCTTATTAAAACCTGAGCATCAGGGCCTAGCTACTGAAATTATGTGCCGTATGAATAAAGCGGGTACTGATTTTTCTGATATTGAAGGGGTCACGGCAATGACTGATGTGACAGGTTTTGGTCTATTAGGTCACCTTAGCGAGATTTGTGAAGGCTCTGGATTACAAGCCACTATTCACTTTTCACAAGTACCACGATTACCTGAAGTAGAAGCGTATATAGAGCAAGGATGTGTACCGGGCGGTACTGGACGTAATTTTGAAAGTTATGGCCATTTGATTGGTAATATCAGCGAAATGCAACGTAAATTATTATGTGATCCGCAAACTTCAGGTGGCTTATTACTGGCAGTACAGCCAGAAGCCGTTGAGCAAGTAAAAGAAGTTGCTAAACGCTTTAATATTGATTTGACCTCGATCGGTGAATTAACAGAGCCGAAAGCAGGAAGATCGTTAATTGAAGTGACAAACTAACGTAATGAGATTATTTATTGCAGAA
This sequence comes from Proteus sp. HMSC14B05, assembly GCF_001808035.1. Taxonomy (NCBI): domain Bacteria; kingdom Pseudomonadati; phylum Pseudomonadota; class Gammaproteobacteria; order Enterobacterales; family Morganellaceae; genus Proteus; species Proteus sp. HMSC14B05. The sequence continues at coordinate 85,075 of NZ_KV791969.1, forward strand.
AAACCCAGCCTTGCTCGAGCTATTGCTGATGTATTACCAAAACCGCATAAACGTGGTGATGGTTTTATTGTTTGTGGTGATAACCAGTATGTGACGTGGTGTGTTGGTCATTTACTTGAGCAGGCTGAGCCGGATGCATATGATCCGCGCTATGCGCGTTGGTCGTTAGATGATTTGCCCATTATTCCGAATAAATGGCAACTCAAACCGCGCGCTGATGTGAAAAAACAGCTAGAGACGATCAACACATTACTAAAACAAGCCGATGAAGTGATCCACGCAGGAGACCCCGATCGCGAAGGGCAACTGTTAGTAGATGAAGTACTTAATTACCTTAATATTAGTGATGCTCAAAGGAAACAGGCACGCCGCTGCCTGATTAACGATTTAAACCCCGCCGCGGTATCTCGAGCAATTGATAAGCTCCGCTACAATCATGAATTTATTCCATTATGTGTTTCTGCCTTAGCAAGAGCGAGGGCGGATTGGCTATATGGCATTAACATGACACGCGCTTACACGTTATTAGGACAGCGCAATGGTTACCAAGGCGTACTTTCTGTTGGGCGAGTACAAACCCCGGTGCTGGGTTTAGTCGTACGCCGTGATGAAGAAATTGAAAACTTTGTACCGAAAGATTTTTTTGAAGTCAAAGCGCATATCGTTACTCCTGCAGATGAGCGATTTACCGCTATTTGGCAGCCGAGTGAACACTGCGAGCCTTGGCAAGATGAAGAAGGGCGTTTATTACATCGCAAATTAGCAGAGCATGTTGTTGATAGAATAGCTGGCAAGCCTGCTAATGTTACCGATTATCAAGATAAACAAGAGTCTGAAATCGCACCTTTGCCTTTTTCATTATCTGCTTTACAAATTGAAGCGGCGAAACGCTTTGGTTTAAGCGCTCAACAAGTGTTAGACACATGTCAACGCTTATATGAAACGCATAAACTTATTACTTATCCACGCTCCGATAGTCGCTATCTACCTGATGAACACTTTGCTGGGCGTCATGCGGTGATGAATGCCATTAGTGTGCATGATAATAGTCTTTTACCACAAGAAACATTAGATATTGATAAAAAGAACCGTTGCTGGGATGACAAGAAAGTAGATGCGCACCATGCCATTATTCCTACTGCGAAAACAGGTAATATTTCATTAAGTGAAAATGAAAAGAATATTTACTATTTGATTGCCCGACAATATCTAATGCAATTTATGCCAGATGCGGTGTACCGCAAATGTGTGATTGAACTCGATATTGAAAATGGAAAGTTTATTGCTAAGGCACGATTTTTAGCACAAGCCGGCTGGCGTACCTTATTAGGTAGTAAAGAGCAAGATGCGGAAAATGATGGTAGCGCCTTACCTATTGTGGCTAAAGGTGATGAGTTACTTTGTGAAAAAGGCGAAATTGTTGCCAAGCAGACCCAACCACCAAGACCTTTTACAGATGCTACGCTACTTTCGGCTATGACCGGTATTGCACGTTTTGTGCAAGACAAAGAGCTAAAGAAAATCCTAAGAGCGACGGATGGGCTAGGTACTGAAGCGACTAGGGCTGGTATTATTGAATTACTGTTTAAACGCGGCTTTCTGCAAAAGAAAGGGCGAGCTATCAACTCGACACCAGCAGGAAGAGCATTAATTCATGTTTTGCCAGATATGGCGACATTACCCGATATGACCGCTCATTGGGAATCAATATTAACGCAAATTAGTGAGAAGCAATTTAAGTATCAAGATTTTATGATGCCATTAAGTAACACACTATTTGAATTAATTACTCAAGCTAAACGTCGTCCTAATATTCAAGCATTTAGAAACCTGCCTGCGCCTGCGCAGAATAAAAAACGTAAAGGTGCGACGAAAAAAAGTGCACAAGGGAAAAGTCGTTCAGCGCAGTCTCAATCTACGAATCGCAATATAAAGAGTGATGCTTAGTTGATTGTGTAAGACGCTAACTAATATATAAATAAACCCCACTTTTAATCTATTTGAAGTGGGGTTTATCAATAAGGGGGGAGAGAGGGAATTAAAGCTTAAACTCGGCCCAAACAGGTGCGTGATCGGAAGGTTTTTCCATCGCACGAATATCGTAGTCAATGCCGGTTGAAATACAATTATCTGCTAAGCAACGACTTGCTAGCAGTAAATCGATACGTAAGCCTCGGTTATCATCAAAGCCTTTTGAGCGATAATCAAACCAAGAAAATTGGTCTTCGACTTCAGGATGTTGGGCGCGGTAAGTATCGGTTAATCCCCAACCCATAAGCGTTGCTAACCACTCTCGCTCTTCCGGTAAAAATGAACATTTACCCATTTTTAGCCAACGTTTCATATTATTTTCGCCGATACCGATATCTTTATCGGTTGGACTAATATTTAAATCCCCCATAATCAGTACGGGAGAGGAAGGCGTTAAGCTGGTGGTCAGATACTGCTGTAGATCAGCATAGAATTTTGCTTTAGCAGGGAATTTTGTCTCATGATCACGACTTTCACCTTGAGGGAAATAACCATTCATTACCGTTAATAATCCAGCGGGGGTTTCAATGTCCGCCATGATCATACGACGCTGAGCTTCTTCACCATCACCAGGGAATCCTTTACGTATCGCGACAGGTTTCGCCTTAGTTAACAAAGCCACACCATAATGGCCTTTCTGTCCATGATAAAAAACGTGGTAGCCCAAGGCACTGACAGTTTCTAATGGAAACATATCATCATGAACTTTTGTTTCTTGCAGTCCAATAACATCGGGTTGGTGTTTTTCTACAATGGCTTCGAGCTGATGAGGGCGAGCACGTAATCCATTAATATTGAATGAGACAAATTTCATGTGACTATAACCATTTATAGATTGAATAATAGGATAACTTATACTAACAGGATAATGAAATAAATGTAAGTCGGTTACATACCAATGTTAATACCTGTCATCGAGATATAATCGCGTGATATAGATAAATCGTAGCCAAATAGCAAAATGTATGGCAACTAATAATATTAATAAGTTTATGCCTAACAAAAAATATTAATTAAATAAAGTAGAAACATAAACTATTCTTTGATAGAAGAATATAAGTATTATCATTTTTTATATGTAAAGCAAAATGACAGAATAAAAATATCAATTGAATTATAAATTATATTTATAGGAGGTGAAGATAATTAAAAATAATATTTATTTCGCATGGATTTCTTTCAGTTAATATGTGTTTTATTTATATTAATAAAATTAATTTAATTGTTTTGTTTAACACAGCAAAGGAATGGTGGATTATGTTTTTTTCTCGTAAATTAGAGGCCTTTATGGCCGTCGTTGAAAATGGATCCTTAAGTAAAGCTGCTCGTGTGATGAACCGAACGACACCACCTGTAGCGAAATCAATCAAAGATTTTGAAGCCGTGCTAGGGAAGCGCTTGTTTAAGCGGGAAAAGTTTGGTATGAGTTTAACGCAAGAAGGGTTAGAACTCTATAATGATTTAAAATCACTTTATCTGCAAGAAAAAGAGATAACAAAAAAACACACATCGGGCGTTATTAATAATAGCATTCATGTTTATTATGATTGGGGTAAAAGTCAATATTTAACAGCACTCTATCAAGCAGCCAATAAGAATTGTTCACATATAAATATGATGAGATTTTCGAAAGATAATTTTGAAGAGATACCAGATTATGATGGAAACACGTTAATCTTAAGCTCAGATAAAATTATTAGTGAAAAGTTTAGCTTAATACATCAAGTTAAAAATAAATATCTAGGAATATGTTGCCAACAAATCTTAGCACAAAAAGCACAAGAGAATATCAATACATTGCTAAAAGAAAATATTTGGTTATGTGATCCCGCTTTATATAAAACAGCAAAAATAAAGAAATTAGAAAATGAAATAGCGGATCAGGGTAAACCTGTCAGTATTAGATTGATGGATGATTTAAATTGTTGTTTAAACTTTATTCAAACTCACCATTCGCTATTATTTACTGATGAAAACCCGATTAAAAGTGAGGATGAAAAGCAACTGTGCTTTATACCTTTAACACAAACGGAGCTGATTTATAATTGTTATATCTATAAATCCAAATATCACTCGAGTATATTGAACAGGTTTGTTGATTTAATAAAAGAATTGGAATGAAAAAATAGTGAAGAGTATTGAAGATGGTGGTGGGAGAAGGATTCGAACCTTCGAAGTCTGTGACGGCAGATTTACAGTCTGCTCCCTTTGGCCGCTTGGGTATCCCACCAACATTAAATTGTCTTGCTGTCCGTGACAGCGGGCGCAATAATACCAAATACCTGAGATGTGTAAAGTGCTATTTTAAGAAAAAGCGATCAACTGCTGTAAAAATATCCGCTTTGCTTAACTGTTGTGCTATATCGTATTGATTTTAGATAGAAAGCTATAGTGATTGACTTGGATGTGTAACAAAAAATAAAAAGAGCCTGTGATAAAATAACTATCTCAGGCTCTTGTTACTTTAGGCTTGTGTCGTAGTTACACTAATTTAAAACGGGTAAGCCTACAAAATAATTGTTCTGTTGCCATAGACAAAAACACGTTGCGAGAGCACCCAATAGAGGGCGTGGCTTAGTACGTTTTTCTCTACATCCCGTCCTGCGCGCATCATATCTTCTGCTGAAAAAGTGTGGTCTACGTTTATTACATTTTGAGTAATAATAGGGCCTTCATCTAAATTATCATTTACATAGTGAGCTGTGGCGCCAATAATTTTTACACCACGTTCATAGGCTTGATGATATGGGCGGGCGCCAATAAATGCCGGTAAGAAAGAGTGATGTATATTAATAATTTGATTTGGGTAATGTTGTACAAATGCGGGGGTTAATACACGCATATATTTAGCTAATACCACATAATCAGGTTTGTATTGGTCAATTTGTGCTATCAGTTTTTCATCATGCTGATCACGGGTTAACCCTTCATGACTAATGAGATGGAAAGGGATCCCAAATTGCTCAACAAGGTGTTTTAGCGTGTCGTGATTACCAATAACTGCTGCAATTTCAACATCCAGATCACCAAAAGCACTTTTCATTAAGAGGTCACCAATACAATGGGCTTCTTTAGTGACCATAATGACGATACGGCGGCGACCGGCAGTATTAAGCTCTCGCTGTGAGCCTTGTGGAAGTGCATCATCTAAATCGGCTAAAAAGGTTTCATCATTAAAAATACCTTCTAGCTCAGTGCGCATAAAAAAGCGGCCAGTGCGATGATCAACAAACTCATTATTTTGAACAATATTGAGTTGATGTTTATAACAAATATTAGTAATTTTTGCGATAAGCCCTTTCGCATCTGGACAAATAGTACGTAGTATTTTCTTTTGAGTATTTTGGTGTTGCATGTATGGATAAATCCTTTAATTTACTTCTGTGTTTGCAATTATTTTCTGTTGTGTTCACAACATTTTTTGTATTTACGGCCTGAGCCACAAGGACAGGGATCGTTTCGTCCTACTTTAGGCTGTACACCATCAATATAAAACCAGCAGTCGTCTATTTTTAGAAAACGAGAGCGTTCATGTAGATACTGCTTATCATCAGCATTTATTTCAATAAAGCAAGCTGAGAATTCAACAAAGGCTTCGTTATCACGAGGGTTTTCTTGTGCCGATATAATATGTAACCCTAGCCATTGTGTATTGGGAAACGTGGCGATTAACTCATCCCGTAAAGAAGGTGTACGACACGAAGGGTGCCATGTTTTGATTAGGTGATCTGCATTATGAGTCACAAAAGCACTATAGCGAGAGCGCATTAACGCTTGAGCTGTAGGGGCATTTTTTGTCCCTAATAAGTAAGGCTCACAGCACTCACTATAAGGCAATTGGCTATTGCAGGGGCATAAATTTGACAAGGTAATGTCCTGATCCATTTTTATACGACGATCCCCATCAGAAAAATAGCGATTAGGAATAATAAACGTCAATGTTGAACTAAACTAATAATGTAACGCTAAATAAACCGCAAGTGAAATGATAGTTATGGGTATTACTAATGAATAAAGCCTTAGTCGGTAAAAAAATTCTCATTATTGATGATGAGGTTGTATTTCGCACAATGCTCACTGAGTATTTTTCACACGAAAAGGCTTGCGTTTATGCGACTGACAATGGTAGCCAAGCATTGTTGTTACTTGAAGAGGGGCTAAGACCTGATCTTATTTTATGTGATATCAGAATGCCTGTTATGAATGGGCCGACTTTTTTATGTCATCTAGAGCAGCGTCATTGGTCTTTTCCTGTTATTGCTATTTCATGTACTGACAACATGGCTGAAATTGATGATATGTTGCGCTTTGGCGCTCAGGACGTTTTTCTTAAGCCCGTAACTAATTTAGCTAAGTTAAAACAGAAGGTCATTGAAGTATTATGTCCAGGTTTTTTTGAGTCTGAATTAATTGCAAGGGGACAACTTGGACCTCTTTGGAATAACTTACGAGAACAGCCTCATTATATTCAATCCTTTGTTAAACAGATGCAACCGCAAGTTAAACAAATTGTCGCAGGATATAATGTTAATTATCGTCAATTAAATGATGCATCCCAAATGGGGTTGTTATTTGATATAGCGACTTTATCAAAAGATCAAATCATTTTTTACTGTGTTGACGTCTCTAATGATGAAGAAAATGGGTTACTCGTTGCGCTGCTTTTAAGGGTGGTTTTTAATCGTTTCCTAAAAGCTACTGAGAAAAGACGCTTCTTACCTAGTATGTATAACATATTGAATAAAATCAATAAAATGCTTGAGGATATGGGGGTGAGAGGATCATTCCCGCTGATTTTAGGTTATTACCACACCAAGGAAAAAAATATATTATTAGCGTCAGCAGGACTACGAGCTGAAATAAAAACAGAGAATAAAAAATATGTTTTAAATAGTGGTATACCTTTAGGAACACTACACTCTTTATATATTAACCAAATAAAGTGTGTGGGAATAGATTGGCAATGTAAAATTTGGAATCAGCACCATAAAATTAATTTAATGTTCTCACCTATACATAAACGTTAAATTTAGATTAAATAAAATCTGTTATTGCACATATATTAAACATAAATGAAGAACAATCTCAATTAAGCGATGATGCTCTGTTTATCCGTAGATATTAGCTGGTATACTCTGGCGATTATTTTTTTATATGTACCATAACATCATAGGAATATCATGGTACTTAATTTGTAGGAGAAGAGTAATGTCATCAGTGGTGCGTAAAGTAAGAAAAGCGGTGATCCCTGTTGCAGGGCTAGGAACAAGAATGTTGCCTGCCACCAAGGCTATCCCAAAAGAGATGCTACCTGTTGTTGATAAACCTTTAATTCAATATGTTGTTAATGAATGTATTGCAGCTGGCATCAATGAAATTGTGCTAGTTACACACTCTTCAAAAAATTCTATTGAAAACCATTTTGATACCAGTTTTGAATTAGAAGCTATTTTAGAAAAACGAGTTAAACGTCAGTTGTTGGAAGAAGTACAAGGTATTTGTCCAAGTCACGTTACTATTATGCAAACTCGCCAAGGAATAGCAAAAGGGTTAGGCCATGCCATTTTATGTGCAAAACCTTTGGTGGGTGATGAGCCTTTCGCTGTTATCTTGCCGGATGTTATTTTAGACCGATATAGTGCGGATCTGACTAAGGTTAATTTAAAAGAGATGCTTTCTCATTTTGAACAATCTGGCGCAAGTCAAATTTTAGTAGAGCCTGTTCCTGAAGAGGAAGTATCTAACTACGGGATTGTTGACTGCATGGGAGAACATTTACAGCCTGGCGACAGTAAACCCATTACTCGTGTGGTAGAAAAACCGAAGAAAGAAGAAGCACCTTCAAATTTATCTATTGTTGGTCGTTATGTGTTGTCTGAAAACATTTGGCCTTTATTAGCCAAAACGGCACCAGGAGCAGGGGATGAAATTCAATTAACTGACGCGATTGCAATGTTAATTGAAAAAGAGCCTGTAGAAGCTTATCACCTACAAGGGAAAAGCCACGATTGTGGTAATAAATTAGGCTATATGAAAGCTTTTGTTGAATATGGTTTACAGCACGAAGAGTTTGGCGAAGAGTTCACGAAATGGATAAAATCACTGCAAGCTTAATGTGTTGAGTAACAAAATTTAACGATTTATCTTGTTAATAGTGTCGCACTGTCATTTTAATTTTATAATGTGGTGCGGCATTTATTTATGGCTTAAAGCTTAAAAGTACCGCTATAAAAGATGATAAATTACAGTGCTAATATTGATATATATATCGGCATTGACTAGGTTAAGCGTTATGATGTTAATTGAGGTGATATTAAGCATGATAGCGTTTAGCGCAGAAATCAATTAATTGGGTTATTTGAGTATAATATGAAAATATTAGTAACAGGTGCAGCAGGATTTATTGGCTATCATTTAAGCCAGCGTTTGATAGAAATGGGTTATCATGTTATCGGGATAGATAATCTCAATGATTATTATGATGTGCGCTTAAAAGAAGCACGATTAGCTAAACTTAATCAGTTGGATAACTTCCAATTTGAGAAAATTGATATTACAGATTCAGTGAGTATTGCGCAATTATTTGCTGATCACTGTTTTGATCGAGTTATTCACTTGGCGGCTCAGCCTGGCGTTCGCTATTCAATTGAAAACCCAATGGCATATATCGATGCTAATATTGTAGGCCATATTAATATATTAGAAGGTTGTCGCCATCATAACGTTGGGCATTTGATTTATTCGTCATCAAGCTCGGTATATGGTTTAAATCAAAAGCAACCTTTCTCTACAGAAGATAGTGTTGATCATCCGGTGTCACTTTATGCTGCGACGAAAAAAGCAAACGAATTAATGTCTCATAGCTATTCTCATTTATATCAGCTACCCACAACAGGACTGCGATTTTTTACCGTATATGGCCCTTGGGGGCGTCCTGATATGGCTCTATTTAAATTTACTAAAGCTATGTTAGCGGGTGAGCCTATCGATGTTTATAATGGCGGAAATATGACCCGTGATTTCACTTATGTCGATGATATTGTCAGTTCTGTGGTACGTTTAATTAATATTATTCCTGAACCCAACCCAAATTGGACCGTAGAGCAGGGGGAAACTTCATCAAGTTCTGCACCTTATAAAATATATAATGTGGGTAATGGGCAACCTACAAAGTTAATGGATTTTATTACAGCAATAGAAAAATCACTCAATATTAAAGCTAAATTGAACTTAATGCCGATGCAAGATGGTGATGTACTTTCAACCTGTGCTGATTGTAGCGATTTAGCTCAGACAACAGGTTTTTCACCCAACACTGCAGTAGAGTATGGTGTGAAGCAGTTTGTGGATTGGTATGTAGATTATTACCAGCAATAATCAGAGCATAGATATAATGCACAAGACAAAAAGGAGCCTTAAAGCTCCTTTTTTATTATAAAATTAACTAATTAATTTTATCAATACATTCACTATATTTGTAAAGCCCTTTTTATTTAAAAGCTTCATCAGCCTATTAAAGTTAAACGCTCGTTTAATAAAAATGACTAAACAAGAAAAATACCCTTTTAATTTTTAAAAGGGTATTTTAAATAGAGTATGCATTAAATTAGATGAGGAAATCTTCTAGAGATTTGCCTTCTTCTTCAATTGCACGTTTGATTACAGCTGGTGTACGGCCTTGGCCTGTCCAAGTTTTAGTTTCACCATTATCATCAACGTATGAATATTTAGCAGGACGTGCTGCACGTTTAGCACGACCAGTTTTGCTTGCGCCAGCAGCTTCAAGCAGGTCAGTTGGATCAATACCATCGGCAATTAATAGCTCACGGTATTTTTGTAATTTTTGCTGACGTTCTTCAATTTCAGCTTGCATTGCTTGTTCTTCTTCGCGGCGTTCATTAACAACGACTTCAAGTTTCTCAAGCATTTCTTCTAAAGTTTCTAAAGAAGTTTCTCTTGCCTGTGCACGAAGAGTACGGATGTTATTTAATATTTTTAAAGATTCGCTCATTTTCCTGGTCTCAAATAAATGTTGTTGGCTGATGTAATACTAATAATAGATTGCTATTTAAAATTCTGCAATAGCTAAATACAAACCAAACGTAAATTTTCTTTTTTTAAAACGAATATCTTTACAAAAAAATATTAAAAGTTGGGGCATCTTTCGCCAATAAAGGAAATATTAGTAATGATATACATCTTTTAACTGGTGATAGCGCTAATGTAAAAGAATAGAAAACGTTGTCTACTTTTTTATAATAACGGATTTTTTTCTAAAAATGCGCTTAGAGTAACTTTCATAGTTTAATAACTGTATATCAAAGGCGGGGTTAATATGTTAAGTACCTATTAAGGCTATTTATTTTTTAAACAAAAAATTTGCCTCATCAGTGTTCCTGCGCTTTTTTCGCTATATCTTTTATAGAAATAAAGGCTATAAATAGTTGTCGTTGATAACTTCTCGTTTGTTTATGTTAAACTGCTTCCCGCGATAATACACACTATTTAAGGAGAGAGCTGATGGCTCAGCTTTACTTTTATTATTCAGCTATGAATGCCGGAAAATCAACATCTTTATTGCAGTCTTCTTATAACTATAATGAGCGAGGAATGCGAACTTTGATTTTTACGGCAGCGATAGACACGCGTTTTGCCAAGGGAAAAGTAACCTCAAGGATAGGGTTAAGTGCTGATGCATTGCTTTTCAGTGATGATATGAATATTCGTGATGCTATTTTAGCTGAAAATAATAAAGAGCCTATTCATTGTGTTTTGATTGATGAATGCCAATTTTTGACTAAAGCACATGTAGAGCAACTTTGTGAAATTACCGATAGTTATGATATACCCGTTTTAACCTATGGCTTAAGAACGGATTTTAGAGGTGAATTATTTACCGGTAGTGCTTATTTGCTTGCATGGGCTGACAAGCTCGTTGAGCTTAAAACAGTTTGTTACTGCGGGCGTAAAGCAAATAAAGTATTACGCTTAGCGGCAAATGGGAAAGTACTTTCAGACGGCGCACAAGTGGAAATAGGTGGTAATGAAAAATATGTTTCAGTGTGCCGCAAACATTATACAGAGGCTACGTTAAAAGGACGAATTGAACAGTTATAATGCAAAATTCCTCTTCTCTATTGTTAATTGGTGCGGGAATAGAGAGGGGGAAATATAATCGTCTAAATAAATGTTATCTCTTGTTATACTAAAAAAAGGTTATCTATTTTTAGAAGTTACGTTTTATATTTACTGTATTTTATAATTCATAACTGAAAATAGCATCAATAATGTAAAAAAATGTTAGTTTTTTTCTAGAAACATTTATTCGTTTTCTCCGTTTCATTATCTTTAATCAATAAAAAGGTAATCAGATATACGTAGGTTCTTTGTTTTGTGATGTAGATATTGATTTTTACAAATGTTCTAAGATGATGACATTTGATACTTCGCCATTATTTATAGTTTAATAAAACTGAATAAAGAAGAGAAAAAATGCTTGTGAGTGAAAAAATATTTCAACCATTTAATGGCTCAGGTGAAATGTTTATATCTAAATATTCATATTGGTTATGAGTAAAAAAGAGGAAACTGTGCTTAATAGACCAAATATAAACATGTGGATTACCACTAAAGTAGTATTTATTAGATAAAAAATACACAAATAGCCCCTACTTTGAATGTTATATACTGCTTAATAAGCAAAAGTGAGTTCGATAATATTTTATTGAAATTTTATTTTTATAAGTTTATTCCTTTCTTCGATAGATCAAAATCTTTTGATATTTCTCTTTTTTATTGTGTTGCGGTAAAAAGTGCTTATTAAAAAATAAGCACCTCATTTTATTACATTAATAGTGCCTACTTTTGCTAAACTCTCATTTTTGTGTGATAAGCCTTATCATAGGAATAATTGTGTCGTGTGGTTTAACTCAATGAGAAATTTTAGCGTTTTCATTTCTAGGTAATCAGATATCAAGGCGCTGTAAAGCACGTTAAGCACTTAATCACGGTTAAGCTGAATAAAGAGATGGATATTGATAAAAATGAGGGAGAGGGCGATTGGTGCTGTTTTAGCAACGTATACCTAAAAGTGATAATCATAAGGCGGCTATCTCATCTATCTTGCTGGACGTCATATTAAATACAAGGAAGAAAAATAAATTGAGAGATAAGGGGATTAGAACATTATTGTTATCCATTGATAGACAAAATAAAACCAGCCACAAGGCTGGTTTTATAGTAAAGCAATCATCGAAGATTGAAGGCTAATCTGTTAATACAGAGATAGCGCTATTATTTCTTACTGCTTTTTTTCGCAGGCTTCGCTTCTTTTACCTCAGCAACAGGGTGCTCGTTAAATTCGCGGCCGTAGTAAGAATCTAATAACAGTTGTTTTAACTCAGAGATCAGCGGATAACGTGGGTTAGCACCAGTACACTGATCATCAAACGCATCTTCTGATAATTTATCCACTTCCGCTAAGAAATCACTTTCTTGTACGCCTGCCTCACGGATAGAAGCAGGGATACCTAATGAAGATTTCATCTCTTCTAACCAAGCTAACAGTTTTTCAATCTTAGCTGCAGTGCGATCACCAGGAGCAGACAGTTCTAAGTGATCAGCAATTTCAGCATAACGACGACGTGCTTGTGGACGGTCATATTGGCTAAATGCAGTCTGTTTTGTTGGGTTATCATTCGCGTTATAACGAATAACGTTAGAAATTAATAACGCATTGGCAAGACCATGAGGAATATGGAATTCAGAGCCTAATTTATGCGCCATTGAGTGACAAACCCCTAAGAAGGCGTTAGCAAATGCAATACCTGCGATGGTGGCTGCATTGTGGACACGCTCACGAGCAACCGGATTTTTTGCACCTTCATGATAGCTTGCTGGCAGATATTCTTTCAGCAATTTCAGAGCTTGCAGTGCCTGACCATCAGAATACTCATTAGCTAATACAGAAACATAAGCTTCTAATGCGTGAGTCACCGCATCTAAACCACCAAAAGCACAGAGTGATTTAGGCATATTCATCACCAGATTGGCATCTACAATCGCCATATCTGGCGTTAATGCGTAGTCTGCTAATGGATATTTTTGGCCTGTTTCATCATCAGTCACAACAGCAAATGGTGTAACTTCAGAGCCTGTACCTGATGTTGTGGTAATTGCTACCATTTGAGCCTTCACACCCATTTTCGGGAATTTATAAATACGTTTACGAATATCCATAAAGCGTAATGCTAATTCTTCGAAGTGTGTTTCTGGGTGTTCATACATTACCCACATAATCTTAGCCGCATCCATTGGTGAACCGCCACCTAATGCGATGATCACATCAGGTTTAAAGCTGTTCATCTGCTCTGCACCTTTGCGTACGACACTTAATGTGGGATCTGCTTCAACTTCAAAGAAAACTTCCGTTTCAACACCAAATTTTTTCAGTACATTGGTCACTTCATCAACGTAACCGTTGTTGAATAAGAAACTGTCTGTAACGATAAATGCGCGTTTTTTACCATCAGTTGCAATCTCTTCCAGTGCAATAGGTAAGCAACCACGGCGGAAATAAATTGATTTAGGAAGTTTGTGCCACAACATATTTTCTGCTCTTTTCGCCACGGTTTTAGTGTTGATAAGGTGTTTTGGCCCTACGTTCTCAGAAATGGAGTTACCACCCCATGAGCCACAGCCTAAAGTGAGAGAAGGAGCGAGTTTAAAGTTGTATAAGTCACCAATACCCCCTTGCGATGCCGGTGTATTGATTAAAATACGGGACGTTTTCATTTTGTCGCCAAAGTAGGCAACATGTTCAGGACAGTTGTCTTGATCGGTATATAAACAAGAAGTATGACCAATACCGCCCATTTCAACTAATTTTTCTGCTTTATGTACCGCATCTTCAAAGTTTTGTGCATGGTACATTGCTAACAGAGGCGATAGTTTTTCGTGAGCAAAAGGTTCTGCATCAGTAGTTTCTTTAACTTCACCAATTAAAATCTTAGTGTTAACAGGCACTTCAATACCGGCCATTTCTGCGATTTTCACTGCCGGTTGACCAACGATGGCCGCATTCAAGTTACCATCTTTTAAGATAATATCTTGAACAGCTTTTAACTCTTTACCGGTTAACATGTAGCCGCCGTGAGTGGCGAAACGTTCACGAACTTGTTTATAGATACTGTCTACGACGATAACAGATTGCTCTGAAGCACAAATAACCCCATTATCAAAGGTTTTTGACATCAAAATAGAAGCAACTGCACGTTTAATGTCTGCTGAGTCATCAATAACAACAGGAGTATTACCTGCACCAACACCGATAGCAGGTTTACCTGAACTGTAAGCGGCTTTTACCATTCCTGGGCCACCTGTTGCTAAGATCAGGTTAATATCATCATGGTGCATTAATGCATTGGATAATGCCACTGAAGGTTCATCGATCCAGCCGATAATATCTTTTGGTGCACCCGCGGCGATTGCAGCGTTTAACACAATTTCAGCCGCACGGTTTGTGGCTAATTTCGCCCGTGGATGTGGAGAGAAAATAATACCGTTGCGTGTTTTTAAGCTGATTAATGCTTTAAAAATAGCGGTAGAAGTAGGGTTAGTTGTTGGCACGATACCACAGATAATACCGATAGGTTCAGCAATAGTGATAGTACCGTAGGTTAAATCTTCAGACAAAATACCGCAGGTTTTTTCGTCCTTATACGCATTGTAGATATATTCTGAAGCAAAGTGGTTTTTGATCACTTTATCTTCAACGATACCCATGCCAGACTCTTCAACAGCTAATTTTGCAAGAGGAATACGGGCGTCAGCGGCAGCTAATGCAGCAGCACGAAAAATTGCATCAACTTTTTCTTGAGAAAAGTTAGCAAATTCAAGCTGAGCTTTTTTTACACGAGCAACCAGATCATTGAGTTCAGTAACGTTAGTTACGGACATAAAGAGACTCCTGATAAAATGTTAAACTTTTTAAGCAAATTAGCCGGTAAAATCATCACTAAATAAGAATAGCTCAAATCAAAATTTCTATACTTATTTAAGTCATTATTATTAGAAGCCCTAATTTGCTTAAAAAGCTAAGAAAAAACAATAACAAATACAAATATATTTTAAAAAGATCTCCTTTTTCTGAATGATGACAGCTTATCATCTTTCTAATTAATTAAAGTGATCTGCATCACAATAATAGCAAGCTGACACCTTTCAGCAAGCGTTTAAATGGTAATGATAATTAATTACAAAAATAAATGGACTATTTTTTTGTTGTAAGACTCTCTAGGATATAAAATTAAATCACTAGAGTTATGGTTGTTTACTAGCGAAAAATTTAGCCAAAATAATGTTAAGTAATAGAATTAACTGGTTTATTGATTTAAAGTAACGCGCATTTTTTGGAGTTACTCTATCTTTTAGAGCATAATTCGCATGTTTATTAGCCAAGAAGGGGCTTTTCATGGGGGCACTGCTGGATTTATCCGGTTATATTAAATTTTTTGTCGGTCTTTTTGCTATTGTAAACCCGATAGGGATCTTGCCTGTATTTATCAGTATGACGAGTTATCAAACGGATGCAGGACGTAATAAAACAAACTTAATTGCCAATGGCTCCGTTGCGATTATTTTGGTTATTTCCCTATTAATAGGTGATTCGATACTGAGTATTTTTGGCATCTCTATTGACTCATTTCGTATCGCTGGGGGGATGCTGATAGTGACAATCGCAATGACCATGATAAATGGGCGCTTAGGAGAAGATAAACAAAATAACCAAGAAAAAAATGAATCAGCAGTACGTAGCAGTGTTGCGGTGGTGCCTTTAGCATTGCCATTGATGGCAGGTCCTGGCGCAATTAGCTCCTGTATTGTTTGGAGTTCACGTTGGGAAGGGGTGACTAATTTCTTAGGTCTTGCTGCGACCAGTATCTTTTTTGCTTTTTGTTGCTGGTTACTGTTTCGTAGTGCCACTTTATTAGTTAAATACTTAGGTCAAACCGGTATCAACGTTGTCACGCGTATTATGGGGTTATTGTTGATGTCGTTAGGTATTGAATTTATTGTCACCGGGTTACGTTCTATTTTTCCGGGATTATTAGTATAAGCACAGTGTAATATTACCAAAGGAGCAGTATTGATATTTAATACTGCTCTTATCATTTCTCTCTTTGTTATCTTTTTTGTGGCTATTTTTAATTAATCAAGACGATGAAGCCCTTGAGAAAGCGCTTTTCTATCATAATAGCAAGTCAATTGACCCTCTTCCATTAGCGCTGCGCTATCCGACATATGTGCAATAACATCTGCATCATGGCTGACCAAAAGGTAAGTCATGTTATGTTGTTTTTTTAAGGTATTAAGCAGATTTAAAATTTCTGCTTGTACCGACATATCCAGTGCAGAGGTTGGCTCATCTAACAATAACAACTGTGGTTGCAACAGTAATGCTCTGGCTATAGCCACACGTTGACGTTGTCCACCTGATAGTTGATGTGGATAACGATAAGCAATATCGCCTTCTAAACCGACTTGCTCTAACGCTGAGGTTATTGTTGTTTTATCATAAGCAATATGATGAATTTTTAACGGCTCAATAAATGCTCGTTCTATCCGATGTTGAGGGTGTAATGAAGCATAGGGATCTTGAAACACCATCTGTATGTTACGGCGTAACTTACCTTGAAAGCGTTGCTGTGGCTTAATTGCTTGCCCTAACAACTTAATATCCCCTTGCCAATGATGTAATAATCCGGCTATAACCCGTAATACAGTTGATTTACCGCAACCAGAACGACCAATTAAACTAAAGGTTTCGCCTTGTTTAACTTGTAGATTGACACCTTTTACCACCTGCTTAATCTGTCTATTTTGTTCAAATTGAACGCGTAAATGATGAATATCAATTAGCATAAGGTGTACCTTTAAAATTCAGTGTTCTATCTAATACCGGTAATTGTGTGCCATAGGTACTCGCATTAGGGCGACAGGTCCATAAGGTGCGGGTGTATGGATGTGTGGCTTGAGGTAATGCTTTTGCCTCAAGTTCATCCACTTGCTCCCCTTGATACATGACCATAACACGATCACAATATTCAGCCACTAAAGGTAGATCATGGCTAATTAACAACAAAGCCATATCTCGTTGTGCGCATTGGGTAATGATAAGTTCTAATATTTGATGTCGTAGCTGTGCATCTAGTGCGGAAGTTGGCTCATCCGCAATCAGTACCGTTGGGTTATTAATCAGCGCAATAGCGATCATCGCGCGTTGCCCCATACCGCCCGATAATTCACCGGGGTAGCGAGAAATACTCTGTTCCGGTAATCCCACGGAAAGCAAAGTTTCAGTAATTAATGCATGTCGATCTTTATGGGATAATTTTTGATGGAGTTTTACCGTTTCTTCTACTTGCTGATAAATGGTTTTCACTGGGTTTAATGCATAACGAGGATCTTGTAATACCATTGATATTGTTTTTCCTCGTAACTGGTTCCATTGCTTAGGAGAATAAGCGAGGAGATCGTCCCCCATAAAATGCAATTTATCAGCAGAAACTTTGCCCGGCTTACGCACTAAGCCCATTAATGAGCGTGCCGTCATCGATTTTCCTGAACCAGATTCACCCACCAGCGCTAACCGCTCTTGTCCTAACTGAAAGGAGACATTATTCACCACTCTAGCACGTGGAAAATCAATACACAGATTATCGACTTCGATTAAAGGGGCTTTATTCATGGCTTTCTCCTAATACATCGCGTAATCCATCACCCAATAAGTTAAAAGCAAGGCTACTGATTAAAATTGCCGTACCCGGAATAGCTGCCACCCACCACTGATCAAAAATAACGGGCATCCCTTCGGCAATCATTGCTCCCCATTCCGCCATGGGAGGGCGAGCACCTAGCCCAAGGAAACCTAAACCTGCTGCAGCAAGAATGATCACCGCTAAATTAAGGGCTAAACGTACAATGGCAGAAGGTAAACATAAAGGAAGAATGTGCCCCCATAATAATCTAATACCTTTAATTCCCATCATTTCAGCGGCTGCAAGGTAATCACTTTTGCGTAAGTGTTGAATTTCACTACGGGCTTGGCGGGCATAAGCCGGCCATGCTGTAAGTGCAAGGGCTAATGCACCGTTAAGTAATCCCGGCCCTAACATGGCGACAAAGGCAAAGGCTAAAATTAAGGAGGGCATAGACATAATGATGTCGGTAAAACGCATTAAAATCCGCTCTGTCCAACCGCCGTAATAACCGGATAAAATGCCAATAAATAGCCCTAATGGTAGTGTTATCAAGGCAACAAGACCCACCAAACCTAACATTGGGCGTGTACCATAAATTAAGCGTGAAAGAATATCGCGACCATAACTATCAGTACCTAACCAGTGTGCAGCATTGGGGGCTAATAAGCGTTGTGCAGCGTGTTGCCAATTTGGATCATAAGGCGCTAGCCAAGGGGCAAAAATGGCAATTAGTAGCAGAAGAAGCAACAATGACAGACCGATAAACGCTGAAGGTGAACGCGCTATTTTTGTTAAAAAGGAGAGTGACATTAGCGTAACCTCGGATCAGTCAAACGAATAACGATATCTGTCATATTATTAATCAGCACAAAACATAGACCAATAACAAGTGTGCCCCCCATAATTGCGGTGGTATCACCCGCAAAGAGAGCCGTTGTGAGATAACGGCCAATCCCCGGCCAAGAAAATACCGTTTCTGTTAATACGGCACCTTCTAACATCCCTGTATAAGACAAGGCGATAATGGTCATCAACACACCGCGAATATTAGGTAATACATGGGTAAATAAGAGACGTAATTCGCCAATCCCTTTTGCTCTGGCGAGAGTGACGTACTCTTTATTCATCTCATTTAAACAGGCAGAGCGTGTTAAACGGGTAATAGATGCCAGCGCAAAATAGGCTAGCAGAGAAACCGGTAATATGAGATGTGATAGGGCGTTTAGAAAGGCATCTTTATCACCTGCCAGTAGGGTGTCAATCAAGGCAAAGCCGGTTACTGGCTCAATGGTAAATTGATAAATATCATCCAAATGTCCTGGGCCTGCAGTCCATTGCAATGTGGCATAAAAAATAAGGAGTAGTATTAAACCTAACCAGAAAATAGGGACTGAGCTACCTAATAGCGTTAAAAAGCGTAAGATAAAATCAAAGGGGGTGCCAACAAAACGCGCACATAACACACCAAATAAAACCCCCAAACTAGCGCCAATGATTAAGGCGACAGTGGCTAATTCTAAAGTGGCTGGAAAGGTGGC
This sequence comes from Proteus sp. HMSC14B05, assembly GCF_001808035.1. Lineage (NCBI taxonomy): Bacteria > Pseudomonadati > Pseudomonadota > Gammaproteobacteria > Enterobacterales > Morganellaceae > Proteus > Proteus sp. HMSC14B05. Next base: position 104,405 of record NZ_KV791969.1, read on the forward strand.
AATTAAATCATCAAATACCGGTTGACCCGTTGACGTCGCCGTACCTAAATTTCCTTGCAATAGTGCTTCTACATAGTGGAAAAATTGCATGTAGATGGGTAAATCTAACCCTAACTCATGTTTTACTTGATTATAAGTTTCAATACTGGCGTGATCACCAACAATTTGTAAAACAGGATCCACAGGGGAAAACGCAGAAAGCGTAAAAGTAATAACCAGTAACCCTAAAAGTGTTAGCGCCAATGTCAATATACCTTGAACCAAGGTAAACAACTGGCTTTTTAGGCGAGTGGATATCGTGAGTGTATTCATACGGCAACAGCCTTGAAATCGCAAAAAATAGACCACTCACAATAGCATGATTGTGAGTGGCGGCAGGAAAATGATCACTTAGTGACTTTGTCGTAATAGACCATATCGGCATTTAGACCTTGAGCATAACCTTTCACGTTATCCCGTAATACAATCTGATTTTTGCCTTGGTCGATAAACACGTAAGGTGAACTGCGTTGTAGCTCTTTTTGCATTTCAGTATAAAGGGACTGACGTTTAGCCTTATCCGCTTCATTCAGGGCGACGAGTGTTTGTTTACTTAACTCAGGAATATTCCAATTATTTAACCAAGCCACGGTATTCGATTGCCCGTCATTATAGGCAAAAGCGCTAGCATTGGAGTGAGCATCAAAATAGTCGGGGATCCAAAAACGGATCGCCGCTTGGTGCTGCCTTGCTCTCACTCGGCTATAAACTTGACTACCGGCAGCAGGTAACAGATCAACCTGTACACCCGCTTGTGCAAAGCTTGCTTGAATAGATTGTGCAACGGTGATGTAAGGAACTTTGTTTTCTACATCAAGAGTAAAACGTGCATGAGTAATTCCTGCTTTTGCTAAGATATCTTTCGCTTTTTGCGGATCAAAACTAAATGGATTATCTTCTAATGCCCCCGGTAATCCCACCGGCAAGAAACTTTGGTGAATAAAATATTGCCCACGCATTAAGTCATTGGTGATCCCTTTATAATCGACCAAATAGCGCGCTGCTTGCCAAAATGCCGGATTGCTAAGAAGCGGATTTCCGCTACCGGTATTAAACGCCATATAGACTTGCTCAGCAGAAGGGATATTTAAAATTTGAATGCCCGGTTTACCTGCTAATGCTGCAGTTTGGTCTGTACCTAAGTCACGGGCAATATCCGCATCGCCTTTTTCAATTAACAGACGACGTGAAGCGGGATCGGGCACATTTTTGATAATAATATTGGCTATCTTAGGCGCACCGGTCGGTGAAAGAGGGTTAGCTTCTAACACAATGGCTTGGCGAGGTTTGTAGGCACGCATTTTATAAGCACCACTACCAGCCGAATTCATTTTTAGCCAATTATTACCAAAGTCATTATTTTTAATATGTGCGGCAATCAATTTCTCATCAACAATAGAAGCGATTGGTGTAGAAAGGATGTTAAGTACCACATCAGGGCTAACATCTGCTGTCCAACGTACTTCAATCTCTTTATCACTGACTTTTTTCAATAGGGTATTAATATTATCTGCTTTCCAACCTAGCACATTTAAAATAAAAGCAGGGGATTTATTCATCGTCACTGCACGCTGGTAAGAGAAGATAATATCTTCTGGGCGTACGCTATTACCGGAGGCAAATTTTGCATCCTGTTTAATTTTAAAGACGATAGATTTTTGTTCAGGGTGAGCCTGCCAACTCTCGACTAAAATTGGCTCGTTAATTTCTGGATTGTCACGGTTAGGCTGAACAATACGTTGATATAAACTTGGTACGGTCTGAATACTTGATAATTCGTTACTTTCGGCAGGATCAAGGCTAACAATATCATCAAGGCCTTGTACTACAATCAATGTATTGGCGGGTGTTGCTGCCAATACAGGGGCACTGAGAGCACCCATCACAAGTAATGATAATAATTTGGTTTTCACTTTCATTGGACGCTCCCTGAAATAGTCTCGCTTTCGTTATTATGTCAATAACTTATTAGTTATTACTTTTGGAAATTAACTTAGGCAAAATAAGCGCATTTCGCAAAGTTTTTATTACACTTATATATAACACCTCGTTATAAGCCTTTTGAATTAATTATGGTTGAGGAATAATTAATCGCAACAAACGACGAATAAAATACTACTTTGGTAGTAATATGTTGACTATTAAGTTGTATTGGCTGAATTGATTAAGCTGTATTTGATATTCATCAATATCTCTTATGAGTAGCCTCGTATTTTAACCTTAGATACCTTTAGATCTGAGGCAAAAATGAGCAAGAAAACACTCGCAATCATCGGTAACGGCATGGTTGGACACCGTTATATAGAAGAATTGATTGATAAGGGCGGCAATGAAACGTTCAATATTATCGTCTTTTGTGAAGAACCTCGTATTGCATATGATAGAGTCCATCTCTCTTCCTATTTTTCTCATCACACCGCTGAAGAGCTCTCGTTAGTTAAACCCGGTTATTACGAGAAACATCATATTGAAGTATTAGTGGGTGAGCGTGTGATCACCATTAATCGTGAAGAAAAAGTGGTGCACACCAATACCGGGCGTTGTGTTAGCTACGACAAATTGATCATGGCAACAGGCTCCTACCCATGGGTTCCTCCTATTAATGGAAACAACTCACCAGATTGTTTTGTTTACCGAACTATTGAAGATTTAAATGCGATTGAAGCTTGTGCTCGTTTAAGCCGTAAAGGGGCGGTTATTGGCGGCGGGCTGTTAGGTTTAGAAGCCGCTGGTGCGCTAAAAAGTTTAGGTATTGAAACCCATGTGATTGAATTTGCGCCAACGCTAATGGCAGAACAGCTTGATAGCATGGGAGGAGAGCAACTCAAACGTAAAATAGAGCGCATGGGGGTTAAAGTACACACAGCGAAAAACACCCAAGCGATCTTATCGACAGGGGAAAATGCGCGTAAAACATTACAGTTTGCCGATGGCTCCTCACTTGAGGTTGATTTTGTCGTATTTTCAACCGGTATACGTCCGAAAGATAAATTAGCACGCCAATGTTCTCTCGATATAGCACCACGAGGGGGGATTGTGATTAATGACTATTGCCAAACCTCAGATGCAGATATTTATGCCATTGGGGAGTGTGCTTCTTGGCATAACCAAACATTTGGGTTAGTTGCCCCAGGTTATAAAATGGCTCAGGTAGCCGTTGATCATCTATTAGGTCAACAGACAGCATTCCAAGGGGCGGATTTAAGTGCAAAATTAAAACTACTCGGGGTTGATGTAGGGGGAATTGGTGATGCTCATGGTCGCCAAGCAGGTTGTCGTAGCTATATTTATCTTGATGAAGGTAAAGAGATTTATAAACGCCTGATAGTGAGTGAAGACAATAAATACCTATTAGGTGCGGTATTGGTTGGGGACACGGAAGATTATGGCAATCTGTTACAGTTAGCATTAAATACAATTGAGTTACCAGAACATCCTGACACATTAATCTTACCTGCTCATGCTGGAAGTAAACCGGCAATCGGGGTTGATTCATTACCTGAAACAGCACAAATTTGCTCCTGTTTTGATGTAAGCAAAGGCGACATTATTCAAGCTATTGAGCGTGGTTGTCATACGGTTGCGGCGATTAAAGCAGAAACAAAAGCGGGAACGGGGTGTGGGGGATGTATTCCGCTTATCACTCAAGTATTAAATGCGGAACTCACAAAACAAGGCATTGAAGTTAACCATCACCTTTGTGAACATTTTCACTATTCTCGCCAAGAGCTTTATCATCTTATTCGTGTTGAAGGGCTGAAAAGCTTTGATGAACTATTGAAAAAACATGGTCAAGGCTATGGCTGTGAAATTTGTAAACCGACCGTCGGCTCTCTGCTGGCTTCGTGTTGGAACGACTATATCTTGCGTGATGACTTAGTTGCGCTACAAGATACGAATGATAACTTCCTCGCCAATCTGCAAAAAGATGGCACTTACTCTATTATTCCACGCTCCCCCGGCGGTGAAATTACGCCAGCGGGTATTATTGCGATTGGACAAATTGCGCAAGAATACAATTTATACACCAAAATCACAGGCTCTCAACGTATGGCGATGTTTGGTGCACAGAAGCAAGATTTACCGGCGATTTGGCAGAAATTAATTGCCGCGGGTTTTGAAACAGGCCATGCCTATGCCAAAGCGATCCGTATGGTAAAAACTTGTGTAGGAAACAGTTGGTGTCGTTTTGGGGTTGGCGATAGTGTTGGATTAGGTGTCTTTTTAGAACATCGTTATAAAGGGATCCGCACGCCGCATAAAATGAAATTTGGGGTATCTGGTTGTACCCGTGAATGCTCCGAAGCTCAGGGGAAAGATGTAGGGATTATTGCCACAGAAAAAGGCTGGAATCTCTATTTTGGTGGTAATGGGGGCATGAAACCACGTCATGGCGATCTATTCGCGGCGGATTTAGATGAAGAAACGCTGATCCATTATATTGACCGCTTTATGATGTTCTATATCCGTACTGCAGACAAATTACAACGAACCTCCGTTTGGTTAGAAAGCTTAGAAGGGGGCGTTGAATATTTACGTGAGGTCATTATTCACGACAAGTTAGGCTTAAATGCACAGTTAGAAAAAGAGCTTAAAGTTTTACAAGAGCGCGTAGCCTGTGAGTGGCAAGAAACCCTTGATTCACCACAAGCATTGAAACGTTTTGCGCACTTTATTAACAATCCGAAGCCCGATCCTAATATACAGATGGTAAAAGAGCGTGCTCAGCATCGTCCTGCCCGCGTGCATGAACGTATTGATATCAAAATGGTAACAGAGGAGACGCAATCATGAGTCAATGGATAGCGGTTTGCCAATTAGATGACATCACTGTGGGGACTGGCGTTTGTGCGCTGGTGGAGCAAGATCAGGTGGCTATTTTCCGTCCATACCAAGATGAACGGCTCTACGCATTAAGTAATATTGATCCCTTCGCGCAAGCGAGTGTTTTATCAAGGGGATTAATTGCAGAGCATGACAATGAGTTATATATCGTCAGTCCACTGAAAAAGCAGCATTTTCGCTTAACAGATGGTTATTGCCTTGAAGATGAGCACTATTCAATTACTCATTATGAAGTCAAAGTCGAAGGCAATACCGTCAGTGTGCGTTCGCGTCATTGATAAAACCAATAAATAGGGGAACCCAGATGGATTATTTTCCAATATTCTGTCAGCTCAACAATAAACCTTGTTTATTAGTAGGTGGCGGTGAAGTAGCAGAGCGTAAGGCACGTTTACTGATGGACGCGGGGGCGGTTATATCCGTCGTTGCACCGACATTCACACCACAATTTATGCAGTGGCAAAACGAGCAACGATTACAGTGTTTCACGGCTGAATTTAGTGTTGCTGATTTAGCTGACAAATGGCTAGTCATTGCGGCCACAGATAATGAGCAAGTGAATCAACTCGTCTATCAGCAGGCCACAGAACAACGCATTTTTTGTAACGTGGTTGACTCGCCCAAGCAAGCTAGCTTTATTATGCCCTCAGTGATTGACCGTTCCCCTATTATGGTTGCAATTTCTTCGGGAGGAAAAGCCCCTGTACTTGCACGTATCTTACGTGAAAAAATGGAACAGTGGTTGCCCAACTCGCTAGGCGCTTTAGCGCAGTTAGCAGGGAAATTACGTGAGCAAGTTAAACAACGTTTTGCCACCATGAGTGCTAGACGTTATTTTTGGGAGCGTTTTTTTGCAGATAAAGCGCTACAAGCGGAAATTGATGCAGGTAGAGATAACGGTATTCAACAACGTATCAGCACATTGCTAGCGGAAAATAACCAACCCCAAGGGAGTGTGGTGTTGGTGGGAGCAGGCCCTGGAGATGCAGGATTAATGACTATTAAAGGGCTGCAACAATGTCAGCAAGCCGATGTCGTGGTTTATGATAGATTAGTCTCTGATGAGGTTATGCATTTAGTGCGCAGAGATGCGGAGCGTATTTATGTTGGTAAACGAGCTGGTTTTCATTGTGTCCCTCAAGAGGAGATTAACCAAATTCTTATTAATCACGCTAAGGCAGGGAAAAGGGTAGTGAGGTTAAAAGGGGGTGATCCTTTTATATTTGGTCGAGGAAGTGAAGAGTTAGAAGCTTTAATTGAGCATCAAATACCTTTTTCTGTGGTGCCCGGCATTACCGCGGCATCAGGCTGTACCACTTATGCCGGTATTCCGTTAACACATCGGGATTATGCACAAAGTGTGCGTTTTATTACTGGGCATGGAAAAGGGCTGAACGACGCACAATGGCAATGTATCGCACAAGATAACCAAACTTTGGTTTTTTATATGGGGCTAAGTAAAGCCGATTACATTCAGCAAATGTTACTTAATCAGCATATGCGTGCCACTATGCCAGTGGCAATAGTAGAAAAAGGTACACTGGCGACACAAAAAGTGGTTGTTGGTCAATTACAGCAACTGGCTGAAATGGCAAACTCAATGCAAAGTCCTGCATTAATTATTGTTGGTGAAGTCGTCAGTTTAAATCAAAAGCTACAATGGTTTGGTACGACTTTAGCCAATTAAAGCAAAAATTTTGAAGAAGTAGGCTAACGCTCAGAATATCCTTTATGGTTCATAACAACGATAAAGGATATTTTTTTGCTAATTCATCGGGATATAAATGAAAATAGTACTGATTTTAATTGCATTTCAAAAAATATATTAATTTTTAAAAACAAATAATAAAAATGTTTTTTTATTAATCTACCGTTATTTTTAGATTAGCCAGTTTCTGTCATTTAAAGACAGATTTGTTATTGTTTATAATCAAGTTGTGTGAAAAAAAACTTACACCGAACACATCATAAAGTTCTGTATCCTCGCTAAAAACCCATCTGATTATATTAATTTTGTGAGCTATGTAGGTTTTCTATCTATAAAAGTTGCGCGGTGTTAATTAAATGTTTATTTGTTGTTGTAGATAGCGTGATGAGAATTTTCTTTTTTCATAAGATAGAAGTCTACTGGGCTTAGTAAAGTTTAAGTGATAATAACACCGCACTAATTGACAAAATTCACTATAAGTGTAAAAAAGAAGAATATTGTTATTAATTTTATCTAACAATTATCTCAACATATTAAATAGCATGAAATATCTGAATATTATTTAAAAATAATTTATATGTAAATTGAGTAACCCCGCTATAGATGATTATTTATTAGGAGAGGTACCCATGAAAAAGAAAGTTATGTTAAAAATGATGTTTCCTGTCAGCATTATATCACTTGCGCTGACCTCTTTTCTTTCTCATGCGGTAATACCTCCAGAAGGTACTCTTCTTGCGAAACAACAAGATATTGTTATTAATAATGGCACTGAAGTTTCCTCCCTTGATCCACATAAAGTGGAAGGGGTACCAGAAAGTAATATTATTTTAAATTTATTAGAAGGGCTCACTTATATGGGGCCTAATGGCGAAAGTATGCCGGGGGTTGCCGCTAAATGGGAGAGCTCAGAAGACAATAAAACATGGACTTTCTATTTACGCGATGATGCGAAATGGAGTGATGGTACACCGGTTACTGCAGATGATTTTGTTTATAGTTGGCGTCGATTAACTGATCCCCAAACTGGCTCGCCTTATGCCAGTTATCTTGAATATGCCTATGTGGAAAATGTTGCAGATATTCTGACAGGCAAGAAATCCCCAGAGAGTCTAGGGGTAAAAGCAATTGATCCACATACTTTGCAAGTTACGCTCACACAACCGGTTCCCTATCTGGTGGATATGCTAAACCACACCTCATTAAAACCAGTTAAAAAAGAGATTGTTGAAAAATATGGTGTCAATTGGACTCGCCCGGAAAACTTTGTCGGTAATGGGGCGTATTTAATTGATAATTGGGTGGTTAATGAAAAAATCACTTTAAAACGTAATCCGCTTTATTGGGATAACAAAAACACCATTATTGAACGAGCGACTTTTTTACCTATTAGTTCAGAAACCAGTGATATTAATCGCTACCGTAGCGGTGAAGTTCAAATCACCAATAGCGCTATTCCTCCTACGCTTTATCGAAAGATGAAACAAGAGCAACCGGAGGCTCTACATATTACGCCTTACCTATGTACTTTCTTTTATGAGCTTAATAATAAACGTCCACCTTTTGATGATCCCCGTGTGCGTGAAGCGGTAAAATTAAGTTTAGATAGAGAAATTATCGCGGAAAAGATCATGGGGCAAGGGCAAATACCGGCTTATTCTTTTACTCCACCTTTTATTAATAATGGCAAGTTTAAACCCCCTAAATGGGCAGGTTGGACGCAACAACAGCGTCATGAAAGAGCGCGTGAGTTATTAAAAGAAGCCGGTTATGACAGCCAAAACCCATTATCGTTTACATTGTTGTACAACACATCCGATCAGAATAAGCAACAAGCTATTGCTGCCGCTTCTATGTGGAAAAAGAATATTGGTGCTAATGTCACTTTACAAAATCAAGAGTGGAAAACGACGTTAGAAAATCGTAACCAAGGTAATTACCAAGTAGCAAGGGCAACATGGTGTGCCGATTACAATGAACCAACATCATTTTTAAACTCTTTCCTCTCCACTAGCAGTCTAAATACTATTTTATATGAAAATAGTGATTATGATGCTGCATTAAAGAATGCGTTACTGGCCACTGATAATGAAGCGCGTCACCAACTGTATCAACGTGCTGAAGCCTTGTTAGACAAGGACTCCGCTATTGTACCAGTCTATTATCGTGTGAGTGTCAGAATGGTCAGTCCTAAAGTGGGCGGATTTACCGGTAAAGACCCCTTTGATTATACGGACTTAAAGCGCTATTTTATAAAGGCAGATAAATAAAACTGGTAAGTTATAACGCATCTATAGCTATATCTGATTTTAATTAGCAAAAGCAATTTAAAAAAGTACAGCATAAAAAGTACTACACAAAATATAACGGCACAAAAATGATAAAGACATCATGCAGTTAAGCATAGATAGTCAATCCGAAACAATATTTTATTTTTTTTGTAAAACAATAAGTTGTGTAAAACGTTCCAAAAACACAGCGAAGCATCACAGGAAGGCCGAACAATGGCCGACTCACTAACTGGGAGTATTTGATAAGATGATAAATGTAACTAAAAAAAGTGCGCTAGCGATCGCCATTGGTACTATCTTTGGTTTTACGGCGCTCAATGCTACTGCGGCTGTTGTGCCTGATGGGGTAAAACTGGCTGATAAACAAGAGTTAGTGCGTAATAATGGCTCTGAGCCACAATCACTTGATCCTCATAAAATTGAGGGTGTACCTGAATCAGCATTAGCACGAGATCTATTTGAAGGGATCACAATTGTAGGGCCTGATGGTGAAATTCTACCGGGCTCTGCGACTAGCTGGGAAAATAAAGATTTTACTGTTTGGACGTTTAAAATTCGTGAAGACGCGAAATGGTCAAACGGTGACCCTGTAACAGCGCAAGACTTTGTTTATAGCTGGCAACGTTTAGCAGATCCGAATACAGCATCACCTTATGAAAGTTATCTACAATATGCCCATATTGTTAATATTGACGATATTATCGCCGGTAAGAAAAAACCGACGGAACTAGGTGTTAAGGCGCTTGATAATAATACCTTAGAAATTACATTATCAGAGGCCGTACCTTATTTACCTAAATTGCTAGCTCACTCCTCGATGTCGCCAGTGAATCAAAAAGTGATTGAAAAATTTGGTGAAAAGTGGACGCAACCTGCGAACTTTGTTGGCAATGGTGCTTATGTACTGAAAAATTGGACGGTAAACGAACGTATTGAATTAGAGCGTAGTCCAACCTATTGGGACAATAAAAATACGGTTATCAATAAAGTTACTTTTTTACCTATCTCATCAGAAGTCACCGATGTAAACCGCTATCGTGCGGGTGAAATCGATATGACTTATAGCAATCTGCCGATTGAATTTTTCCAAAAATTGAAAAAAGAGATCCCAGATGAATTACGTATCAGCCCATACTTATGTACTTATTATTATGAAATTAATAATGAGAAAGCTCCCTTTGACGATCCACGAGTACGTGAAGCACTAAAACTATCTATGGATAGAGATATCATCACTTATAAAGTGAAAAACCAAGGTGATATCCCTGCTTACGGATTTACACCGCCTTTCACCGATGGCATTAAAGAGAGTAAACCAGAGTGGTTCGCTTCTTGGACCCAAGAGCAACGTAATGAAAAGGCGCGCCAATTATTAGAAGAGGCGGGTTATAACAAAGCCAATCCATTAAAATTCAAGTTACTGTATAACACCTCTGATCTACACAAAAAAGTCGCGATTGCGGCCTCTTCTATTTGGAAGAAAAACTTAGGTGCTGAGGTTTCTCTTGAAAACCAAGAGTGGAAAACGTTCTTAGACACACGCCACCAAGGTAATTATGATGTTGCACGTGCAGGATGGTGTGCAGATTATAACGAACCTTCTTCATTCCTTAACATGATGCTGTCTTACAGCAGTAATAATACCGTTCACTATAAAAACAAACAATTTGATGCGTATATGAAAGAATCTTTACGCGTGAAATCGGATGATGAACGTGCAGAAATTTATCAAAAAGCAGAAGGTGTATTAGATAAAGATTCTGCCATTGTTCCACTTTACTACTACGTAAACACCCGTTTGGTTAAACCTTATGTCGGTGGTTATTCTGGTAAAGATCCACTGGATAATTTACATACTAAAGACTTGTATATTATTGCTAAATAATCGGGCGAGACCTTGCTTAAGTTAAGCGAGGTCTTTTTATCACCACGCCTGAATAGGTTTGTGTTATAGGAACGGGCAATGCTCAAATTTATTTTTCGTCGCTTTTTGGAAGCGATCCCGACACTTTTTATTCTAATAACGATTTCGTTCTTTATGATGCGCTTAGCGCCGGGTAGCCCTTTTACTGGGGAAAGGAAATTACCCCCTGAAGTTATGGCCAACATCGAAGCGAAATATCATTTAAACGATCCCATTTACAAACAATACTTCGATTATTTAATTCAATTATCGAAAGGGGATTTAGGGCCTTCTTTTAAATATAAAGACTACAGTGTTAACACTTTAGTCGGTAAAGCATTCCCTGTTTCTGCAAAATTAGGGCTATCGGCCTTTGTATTAGCGGTTATTTTTGGTGTGGGGGCAGGCGTGATAGCCGCACTGAATCAAAATACCAAATGGGATTATACCGTCATGACATTTGCCATGACGGGGGTTGTGATACCGAGCTTTGTGGTGGCGCCACTATTAGTGCTTATCTTTGCGATTACCTTACGTTGGTTACCGGCGGGAGGTTGGAATGGTGGGCAAATTCAGTACATGTTACTGCCGATGGTTGCATTATCGCTCTCCTACATTGCAAGTATTTCGCGTATCACACGTAGTTCTATGATTGAAGTTTTACACTCAAACTTTATCAGAACGGCCAAAGCTAAAGGCTTACCAATGAAACGCATAGTGCTACGTCATGCGTTAAAACCAGCATTACTGCCAGTGATCTCTTATATGGGGCCGGCATTTGTGGGGATTATCACAGGCTCTATGGTCATTGAAACCATTTTTGGATTACCGGGTATTGGTCAACTTTTTGTTAATGGTGCATTAAATCGAGACTACTCATTGGTATTGAGTTTAACCATTATTGTGGGTGGTTTAACCATTTTATTTAATGCCATTGTTGATATTTTATACGCCGTAATCGATCCGAAAATTCGTTATTAATAGAGACTGGAGCACGTTATGTTATCGATGAAAGAAAATAGCGAAGCTCTGGGGAATTTCTCGGAGCAGCTAGATGTTGAAGGTCGTAGTTTATGGCAAGATGCCCGTCGTCGTTTTATGCACAATAAAGCGGCGATCACCAGCCTAGTACTACTATTTTGTATTTTACTTTTTGTCATTTTCGCCCCCATGTTATCGCCTTTTGTTTATGACGATACGGATTGGGAAATGATGTCAATGCCACCTGATTTTGCCTCTGCGCACTATTTTGGCACTGACTCATCAGGACGTGACTTATTAGTTCGTGTAGCAATTGGTGGACGTATTTCACTGATGGTAGGTATTGCAGCGGCATTTGTCGCGGTGATTGTTGGCACCCTCTATGGCGCGATGGCAGGTTATATTGGTGGGCGCGTTGACTCAGTGATGATGCGTTTACTGGAGATATTAAACTCCTTCCCATTTATGTTCTTTGTTATCTTACTGGTGACCTTTTTTGGGCAAAATATCTTACTGATCTTTGTTGCCATCGGCATGGTATCTTGGCTCGATATGGCTCGTATCGTACGGGGACAAACACTCAGTTTAAAACGTAAAGAGTTTATTGAAGCGGCGTTAGTCTGTGGTGTGTCATCACGTAATATCGTCCTTAAACACATCGTGCCGAATGTATTAGGTGTTGTTGTGGTATACGCTTCATTACTGGTTCCTAGCATGATCTTATTTGAATCATTTTTAAGTTTCTTAGGATTAGGCACACAAGAGCCATTAAGTAGTTGGGGAGCACTACTGAGTGATGGTGCAAATTCAATGGAAGTTTCTCCTTGGTTATTACTTTTCCCTGCTGCATTTTTAGTTGTCACCTTGTTTTGCTTTAACTTTATCGGTGATGGTTTACGTGACGCGTTAGATCCGAAAGATCGTTAAGGAGAACATGATGACAAATTCAACAAATAAGCCATTGTTAAGTGTAAAAGATCTCTGTGTCACCTTTGGTACTCCAGATGGGGATGTAACCGCAGTAAATAAACTCAACTTTGAGCTATCTGCAGGGGAAACCTTAGGAATTGTCGGTGAATCTGGCTCTGGGAAATCGCAAACGGCGTTCGCCTTAATGGGATTATTAGCTAAAAACGGTCGTACTGCTGGAAGTGCGCATTTTAATGGTCGTGAAATTTTAAACTTACGCCAAAGTCAATTAAACAAAATGCGTGCTGAAGAAATATCCATGATATTTCAAGATCCAATGACCTCACTTAACCCCTATATGAAAGTCGGCACTCAGTTAATAGAAGTGCTTATGCTTCATAAGGGTATGAGTAAAAATGATGCATATGCGGAATCTGTTCGCATGCTTGATGCAGTAAAAATGCCCGAAGCCCATAAACGTATGGGCATGTATCCCCATGAGTTCTCTGGTGGGATGCGCCAACGGGTAATGATAGCGATGGCACTATTATGTAAGCCAAAACTATTAATTGCTGATGAGCCAACAACGGCACTGGATGTGACTGTTCAGGCACAAATCATGACACTGCTAAACGAGCTAAAAAAAGAGCTTAATACAGCCATTATCATGATCACCCATGATCTCGGTGTGGTTGCGGGTATTTGCGACAAAGTACTGGTAATGTATGCTGGGCGAACCATGGAATATGGTAATGCGCGAGATATTTTCTACCAACCATCACACCCATATTCTATTGGGTTGCTACAAGCAGTACCTCGTTTAGATGGTGAAGATGAACGTTTGGCGACCATTCCGGGTAATCCTCCTAACTTATTGCGTTTACCTAAAGGTTGCCCATTCCAGCCTCGTTGCCAATATGCAACAGAGCAGTGTTTGAATAGTGAACCTCAATTAACACAATTTGCTCAGGGAAGATTACGAGCCTGTTTTAAAGCGGCGGAGGAGTTAGTATGAGCCAAGCCACCTTACAAGATAGAAAAGTGATCCTCGAAGTTAACGATCTAAAAGTTTATTTCGATGTACAAGATAATAAACAGTGGTTCTGGCAACCTAAAAAAAGCCTCAAAGCCGTTGATGGCGTTACCTTACGTTTATACGAAGGTGAAACCTTAGGTGTAGTAGGGGAATCAGGTTGTGGCAAATCAACTTTTGCGCGTGCCATTATCGGCTTAGTTAAAGCATCGGGTGGTACAGTCACTTGGTTAGGCAATGACTTATTAGGCATGGGCAATAAACAGTGGCGCGATGTTCGTCAAGATATTCAGATGATATTCCAAGATCCACTTGCCTCCTTAAACCCAAGAATGACGATTGGCGATATTATTGCCGAACCACTAAAAACCTATCATCCGAAAATGAAACAGGCTGAAGTGGTTGAAAAAGTCAAAGCGATGATGATGCGAGTGGGGTTATTACCAAACTTAATTAACCGCTATCCTCATGAGTTTTCTGGTGGACAGTGTCAACGGATTGGTATTGCTCGCGCACTGATCTTAGAGCCAAAACTGGTTATCTGTGACGAACCTGTATCGGCACTGGATGTTTCTATTCAAGCTCAGGTAGTCAATCTACTGAAAGATATCCAAAAAGAGATGGGATTATCGCTCATCTTTATTGCGCATGATCTTGCGGTAGTGAAACACATCTCAGATCGTGTCTTAGTGATGTATTTAGGTCATGCGGTGGAGTTGGGGACTTATGATGAAGTTTATCATCACCCATTACACCCTTACACCAAAGCATTAATGTCAGCGGTGCCTATTCCTGATCCGGATAAAGAGCGTAACAAGCATATTGATTTGTTAGAAGGAGAGCTTCCTTCACCAATTAATCCACCATCAGGCTGTATTTTCCGTACACGTTGTCCGATGGCTGATGAAGAATGTGCTAAAACGCGCCCCTTATTAGAGGGAAGTTTCCGCCATGCGGTATCTTGTTTAAAAGTCGATCCGCTTTAATAAATAATAAAATTATATTAATAGGAAAAAGGGTCTGAATTTATTCAGGCCCTTTTTCTTTATATATAAAGCATATGGCTCAAAAATTTAATATTCAAATAAACTTATTTGTAATAGATTTTTTCTAAAAATTTATTTTCTATTTGATATTATCATTTTTTTTAAATATGAAAAGTGTTGATAATGATGATAATCATTTATTATAAATAAGTTATGTTGTTTTTATCGGTTTGTAATTTTAATATCAAAAGTTTTTATAGTTATAAAAATATTATTTTTTAATAAGATAAAATAATGGTTAAAAAAACTTATCTAATTACAAATATCAGTACCAAAAAAAATAAATAAATATTAATTTATATCAAGTAAAAATTTTTAGGATGAGATATAAAGGCATAATCATTAATAAAACTTATTATTGTAACTTTGTTAAAATAACATTTGAAATAAAATGGTATAAATTTTGTACTAACCCTATCTGTTTTAGTTTTACAGTAAGCTAAAACAATAAAAAATATTTCTATTAAAAATTAATAAAAATTTAATATGTTTTTATTAATAGATTATTATGTCTTATTTGTGTCTATTTTTCCGTAATTTTAGAATTAATCACTGCCTTAAAACGACTATTCAAATCAGATAATCAATTAACTCCCTGATACAAATAAAATGAGTATATTTACCTACTCTTATTTAGTGTTTTATTATGAGGTTTTTAATTCGTTAGAAATTTTTGAATAATTGATTTTATTAATCTCATAAAGTAAATTAAATGCAAATACAGTTGAGGAAGTGAATTTTGGAAATAAATAATTTCTCATTGAATTTTGAATATATTTCAGAAAGAAAAATATTTTGTCATTCGATTGGATATGAACTTTTTCTTTTAAGGCAACGTAATTCTATGACGGGGGCTGAGTTAGGAAAATTATTGAATATCTCTCAACAACAAATTTCTCGTTATGAACGAGGAATAAATAAAATACCTATTGATATACTTTTTCACATACTAAATATATTTGATATTTCAATAAGTGATTTCTTTGAAAAGGTTTCCAAAAGAGTTATCACATTAAAATATAAAATAAAATATGATTCTGATAATAATATTCCATTCTTTGAGAATATTATTTAAATGTAAGATAAATAATATTATTGGTGGCAAGTATATCAATGAATTAATTAATAGGGATTTTATTTAAAATTAAAACCCTATTTATTTAATGTTTATTAAATCACCCTTATTAAGGCAGTTAACGCTTTATCATATAATTAGTATATGGATTCAAATATTGTTATCTAATATAGATTTACTATTTTAATTTATAAGTGAAGTTGTTGTGTATATTTACCTGTAATGTAAAAGGAAAAGTCAATGCTTAAAAAAAAGATGTTAGTTAAAGCTCTATTTACAGTATCTGTTTTATCACTGAGCGGTGTTGCTTCTGCAGCGACTATCGTTAATGGTGGTAAAATTAATTTTACTGGAGAAATTGTTAATGCTGCATGTGTTGTTAGTACAAAATCAATAGATCAAACTGTTAATATTGGACAATATCGTACCGCACAATTTGATAGTGTAGGGAAAACAGTTGGTAATACTGATTTTTATATCAATTTAGAAGCTTGTGATACGACTGTCGCACAGAATGCCTCAGTTTCATTTTCAGGTGTAAGTGATTCAAATGATAAAACAGTATTAGCTGTAAGCAACATTACAACAGGTGGTGCGGGTGCTGCGACGGGCGTTGGTATTGAAATTACAGACCATACAGGAAAAGTGTTACCACCAGACGGCTCTGTTTTTTCTACAGCAAAACAGTTAATTGATGGATCAAATACACTTAACTTTGTTGCACGTTATAAATCTACATTAGATACCGTTACCCCTGGTCATGCTGATGCTGATGTAACTTTCAAAATGCAATATGAATAAATAAATTGGATTAACTTAAAGTATGACCTGATAAAGGTCATACTTTTATATCGAGGGAAATATGAAATATAGTTTAATATATTCTATTGTCCTATTTTTTACTCTTTCATTTACAGCCTATTCTAATGACAGGGAAAATATCTCTTTAGACGATGGTATTGTGACTTTTAAAGGGGGAATTGTAGAGCCTGCTTGTACAGTATCTTCTGAAAGTGAATATCAAATTGTTGATCTTGGTGTTATTAGTAGTAACCAATTTCATGGAGTAGGAAGTCACTCTATAAAAATTCCATTTTTTATTAAATTAATGGGATGTAATAAAAGTATTACGGATAAAGTCAGTATAATTATTATAGGTGATGTAAACAATAATGATAAACGATTATTTAGCATCACCGATCAACAAAATTCAGCTTCAGGATTAGGTGTTGCATTATTTAATGATGAAGGTGAAATAATTATTCCTAATAAATTCAATAAGTATAAATTTATTGAAGAGAATGAATTAAAACTAAAATTTAAAGCAAGTTATCTGGCAACGAAAGAAAACGTTATCGGTGGAAAAGCTGACAGCGTAGTTTGGTTTGTTTTCAATTATCAATAAATAAACCTATCATTTGAGGTTAATATGCATTTAATATCTAAACACTTTATTGCGTTATTTTTTCTCTTCAGTTTTTCATCGCTATCATATGCGGGAGGTGTTGCATTAGCTGCAACACGCATAGTCTATCCTATGGATGCAAAACAGACGTCAATTACTCTTAATAATACAGATAAAAGATTACGCTTTTTAGTGCAATCATGGATTGATGATAGCCAAGATCAAAAAAGTAATGAATTTATTGTTACACCACCACTGTTTGTCAGCAAACCAGAAAGTGAAAACAAGCTAAGAATAATTTATGCTGGTAAGGCATTACCAAATGATAGAGAAAGTTTGTTCTGGTTAAATACAAAAGCAATCCCTGAAATTGAGCGAGAAGAAATAAAAGATAAAAATATATTACAGCTAGCAGTATTATCTAGAATAAAAATTTTTATTAGACCTCAAGGATTAAATTTTAACATAGAGGATGTACCTAATAGTCTTGAGTTTAAAAAATCACAAGGAAACATAATAGTAAATAATCCTTCACCTTATTATGCGACATTAATTAATTTAGAAGCTGATAATGAACAGCTAAATAGTATTATGGTTCCTCCTATGGGAACAGTAATGATTAAAGTCAGCAAGCCTAACTATAGTCAAATATCTTATCAAACTATTAATGATTATGGTGCTAGTACACCCAAAGTAACGAAACAGATTGGTAAGTAATGCTATAACATTCATTAATGATAAGGCTTTATTATGCTAAAATCTAAAACTATATGTTTTAATTTATATATCTTTTTAGGTACATGCTTTTCTGGTGTGGTGTATGCGGATAGTTTTTTTAATCCTAACTTAATTTCAAATATTGATAATGAAGTAGCAGATTTATCTCGATTTGATAAAGGTGAAGGCCAACCTGAAGGAATGTATTCAGTAGAAATTTATGTAAACGATGAATATGTTGAAACAAAAAATTTAATATTTTATGAAAGCGATGCATCATCCGATGATACAGGCTTATTACCTTGTATAGATAATAAAACTTTGACAAATTTTGGAATAACTTTAACTGAAAATAGCAAAAAGAAATCAGAAGAGGTAGAAAGTAAAGATAGTGCTTGTGAGAATATTTTAGATAAAATAGAAAACTCAAGTGTTAAATTCGATTTTGAAGGACAAAAATTATTTTTAAGTATTCCACAAATAATGTTTAAAAATAATGTTCGTGGCTTTATCCCACCTGAAAAATGGGATAATGGAATTAATGCGTTTTTACTAAATTATAATTTCACAGGAAGAAATAGTAAGAACTTTAAGGATAACGTTGATAATAATAATTATTTTTTAAACTTAAATCCTGGTATTAATCTTGGTTCATGGCGATTTAGAAATGAAAGTTCATGGAACTATGCTAGTGGTGAAAGTAAGCAAAATAAATGGAGAAATATAAGAACATATGTACAAAAACCTATTATTCCATTACGTGCAGAATTAACCCTTGGTGACTCTTTTTCTAATGGAACCATTTTTGATAGTCTTGGTTTTAGAGGGATTAAGCTAGAATCTGATGATAATATGTTGCCTGATAGCATGAGAGGATTTGCACCTACGATAAAGGGTATTGCGAATAGCAATGCTATTGTTACAGTCAAGCAGAATGGTTTTGTTATTTATCAAATTTCTGTACCTCCAGGTGCATTTGAAATAAAAGATCTCTATGCCACATCAAGTAGCGGTAATTTAGATGTCACAATCAAAGAGAATAACGGTAAAATTACACAATTTGTTGTACCTTATTCAAATGTGCCTATTTTACAACGTGAAGGACGCTTAAAATACGAATTGATTGGAGGGGAATTTCGTAGCGGAGCAGATTATCAAGATAAACCTAATTTTGGTCAATTAAGTTTAGTATATGGCTTACCTTATAATATGACGTTATATGGAGGAAGCCAATTTTCAAATAATTATCAAGCCTATGCGATTGGTTTAGGTGGTAATCTAGGCACCTTTGGGGCGATATCAGCAGATGTAATACAGGCGAATAGTATATTGCCAAACGATGAGCATAAAAAAGGGCAGTCATTCCGATTACTTTATGCTAAATCGATTAATAGCACAGGCACTAACTTTCAAATAATGGGGTATCGATATTCAACGCAAGGCTATTATACCCTAAATGAAGTTAGTTATAAAAAAATGGCAGGGCGTGAAATAGTAACAGATAATGGAATAATAAGAGATGAGGATAACTTATCTAACTACTATAATTTAAATTATTCTAAAAAAGGGAGGTTTCAACTTAATATAAATCAACAAATTACCAATAATAGTTCTTTGTATATTTTAGGCTCTTACCAAAACTATTGGCGCACAACTGAAACTGAACAGTTATGGCAACTGGGTTATAATGCTAATATTGATAGGATAAATTATAGTCTTAGTTTATCGAAATTAAAATCACCGGGTATGCGTGGTGATAATAAAAATGTAGCTTTTAATATATCAATTCCTCTTAATGATGTATTTAACCAGCAAACTGTAAGTGACTTACATTCAAGTAGAAATAGTATGTATGCTGTTTACTCAATGAATAGAAGCGATGACAATGTTTGGGTCAATCAAGTGGGACTAACAGGAACTCTCCTTGAAGACAATAATTTAAATTATAATATTCAACAAGGATATACGCATAATGGTTCTGGTTATTCAGGAATGGTTTATGCTAATTATAAAGGTAAATATGCTAATATAGGTAGCGGATATAATTATAGTAATGATTGGCATGAGTTTAATTATAGTTTAAATGGTGGTGTTGTTGCTCATGCAGGAGGTATTACTTTAACTCAACCTTTAGGGGATACCAATATTCTTATTAAAGCAAATGATGCTAATAATATTAAAGTAGAAAATGCAAATGGTATATTAACTGATAATAAAGGTTATGCCGTCTTACCGTTTGCTTCAACATATAAAAATAATCGAGTTTCATTAGATGTTAATTCATTAGAAGAAAATATTGAATTAGAAAATACGATTATTAATGTAGTTCCTACTAAAGGGGCATTGGTTGAAGCTAATTTTAAAACGAATATTGGCTATCGAGCAATGGTTACATTAAGCAAAAAAGATGGCGCTATTATACCTTTCGGTGCGATGGTTGTTGATGAAGAGCGTTCCGTAAGTGGTATTGTTGGCGATAATGGGAATGTTTTTATCTCTGGTTTAGCACCTGTTGGTAGGCTAAAAGCAAAATGGGGAAAAATGGCTGATCAACAATGTATATTTGATTACCAAATTAATGAGAAGTCATCAAAAGAAAAAGGTATCTATTTTATTTCTTCCACATGCCAATATTAAAAACAAGCATATTTACGGATTTTATTATGATTAGAATAGTATTGTTTACAATAATAGCCATTATTTCAAATAATGCAGTCGCTGTGAGCTGTGTCAGTGGTTGTAATGCGAATGAATATTCCACGCTTAGTGGACAACTATCAAAGACGGAAAATAAAGTCGGTGTTACTAAAGATGCTTCTGATATTACTTTGTCCAATCGAATTACATTAAGATGGAATGCGGGGCAAGCGCAAACATGGGCGACATATTCCAATGGTAATATTCCTAGTGCAAATACCAGCAATAATGATTGGATTTATTCTAAGATAGATGACTATATTTCTGTTGCGTTAAGAATGACTAATAATTGTAGAACAATTTATGTTCCTTATAATGTACCTACGCTAAGCTCTACTTGTGGTGCCCGTACTTATACTGAAAACGAAGAAAGCGTCGTTTCTGTAAGAAAGTATAAACCAGAATAAAAATTGACAAGGCTATTATTTCTGGTACCTATGTAAAAAATATTTTTGTAGGCGAATTTGGTTTTTGCCAACCACAGAATTGTGCGACTAAACAAACTATCATTACAAAGCTATTTTTGAATCTTTCAATGACAGTTCCACAATCTTGCGTTATTAATTCAGGGCAAGTGTTGAATATTGATTTTGACAATATTCCTGCATCAAGTTTTAAAGTAGCAGGGAAAAAAGCCGAAGGAGTTAATACGGTTTCTAGAAACTTAAGTATTCAATGTGACAATATAGATGCCAGTGCTGATTTAACAATGCGATTACAAGCAGATTCAGTTCAAGGTAATGCTATTGTTTCTAATAATAAAAGTGTTGGCTTTGTGGTTGCTAATTCAAGTGGATCTGAATTAACACCTAATGATTTATCAAGTTTTATTCCTTTCAGACTCAACCAAAATGCTGATGCTAATGTCACGATTAATGTTTATCCCGTAAGTATTGATGGAAAAACACCAACTGAAGGCGCTGTCACATCAAGTGGCTTTCTAAGAGTTGATTTCCCTTAATTTTAATAGGCTAATATCATGAATGAGTTATTACATACTAGAAAAATAATGCGCTTTCTATTATGGGGAATGCTACTTTTTAGCGGATATACAGTATTTTTTACTAAAGATGCAACAGCAGAATTAGCTAATACAAATATTGTTATAAAAGCGAACATTGTGGCAAATACTTGTAGAGTCAGCCCTGATTCGCTAAATAAATTTGTTGACTTAGGGGTTTGGGGAACAAAAGATTTTCAGCAAAAAAATACAACAGAGCCAGTAAAGTTTACACTTAACTTAACTGATTGCAGTATTGTTACTAGCGGTGTAAAAGTAATGTTTAGTGGTGATACTGACAGTAAGGATAGTACCTTGTTTAAGTTGGCAGAAAAAAATGCGGCTCAAAATATAGGTATTGCTATTTTAGATAAAAATCAGAATAAAATATTACCGGGAAAAAGTAGTATGATTTACCCTGTAGAGACAACTAATAATATTTCTCTCGATTTTTATGCGCAATATATCGCAACTAATAAGGACGTAGTTGGGGGAAGTGCAAATGGTGAAGTATTATTTTCTTTAGAATATCTGTAAATAACAAGGGAACTGTGTCGTTCCCTTTTAAATACATTTATAACTATTGGTTGTAGAGGATTATATCCATCCTTTAGTTCTAAACTCTTTTAACGTCGCGACAAAATAACTCATCTCCTCAGGGGTTCCTAAGGTCAAACGGCTCCAACCTAATGCGGGAGGAAACTCACGTCCTACCATAATATTTGCCGCTTTCATTCTCTCTTGATAAGTTTTCACATCACCTTTGACTTTATGAAAAATAAAGTTGGCGTGAGAAGGTGCATACTCGATATTTAAGGCGTTTAAAGTATCAACCACCATTTGTCGTGATACATCAATTGACTTGCGACTATATGCCACAAAAGCGTGATCTTTTAACGAGGCTAATGCGCTAACAGCACCGGCAGTATTGGTATTATCAATAGAAACGAAACTATCTACTTCACTAATTACCTCAGGGACTGCCACACCATAGCCTACCCTTAATCCAGCTAATGCATAAATTTTTGAAAATGTACGGGTAACAATCAAGTTTTTATAACCTTGAGCAACTAATGCTATCGCACTGGTAAATTCAGGTGTTGTCACAAATTCAGCGTAAGCTTCATCAATAATAAAAAAGACATTTTCTTTTGCTGAGGTGATCCAATTTGTTAATGCCGCTGTTGGTGTCAGCATTGCGGTTGGGTTATTAGGATTGCACAGATATACCATGCTAATACCATCAAATGCTTGTGCTTTTTTCTGCATGGCGGTTAAATCAAAAGCCAATGTGTTATCAACCGGCACTTTTACGATATTAACACCTAAAGGTTCAGCATAAAGTTCGGCATAATTAAACGTTGGATCAGGCACAATCAGTTGTACTGTTTTACCTGCTTTTTGCGCTTTATTCGCCACATATTGTACGGCTGCTTGTATGGTTTCAGAGGAGCCATTACCTAGAGTGATGTGTTTGTCTGATAGCTTAAATTCTTCACCTAATGCACTGATAAGTGCGCTTCGCGCATCATCTGGATAGCGAAAAGCATGGGGAAGTGCATCAATAATCGCCTGTTTGGCATTGGATGACATGCCTAGCGAGTTTTCATTAAAGTTTAACAGTAAAGGATTTTCTGCATTAAATAGCTGTTTAGGGTTTGAAGTTTCTGCGCCATAGGCAGCGCTAACAAACGAACTTAATGAAAGTCCCCCGATCACTAAGCTTGATGATGTTAAAAATGAACGACGATTCATGTGATGTTTCCCAAGTAAATTATTCTACATTTTTATTGTTTATGTAGATTACTAAAAAAACACAATAAGTAAATAAATATGTTTTAATTTTGATTATTTATTCACTGCTAGGTCAGTTTTTAGGAATTAGCTTAAGCATGTCAATATGAAATAAAGTCAGAAAATAGCGATGTATTGCATGAGGTGTATGATGCAGGCTAATAAAAAAGGGAACCGATAAAACGGGTTCCCTTGAGAGATAAGATAGCTCAGTCGCTAATTAATTTGATTCTGGAAATGTTAATGTTGCACCGGGCGCTTCACGACTTAAGTGAATAAAGTTTAAGTGTTTTTCATATTGGTCGAGAATATCACTGATCACTTGCTCCTTGGTATAGTCCATTAAATCGTTACCCTGTGAACCTTCCCATAAATAGGTTTCTAGTCGGTAATAATGGGATTTTCCTCGACGAGCACGATAAGTAAATGCAGGTACTGAATATTTTTGTGGCCATATTTGATAAATAAAATGCTGCTCTTGGCCTAAATCAACCACTAATTCTAAATGGTTTAAACGAGGCTCTTCTTCCAGCGGGTAAAGATTAAACGAGACATTTGCACCACGTAATGACAGCTCATTAGCCACATCTTGCATCGCTGGGGTACAAACTAAATCTAACATCCGTTGGGTATAGGTAGTACCTGGAAAATTCATCACACGACCTAGACGCTGTTTCCAGTTCATGGTGGTGTTACCATAAAGAGGTGCTGGCGCATTGGTGTTTAATGAACTGACGCGTCTAAAATCTTCTACTTTTAATGACTTATATAGTCCTGCCATAATAAAGAAAATAACAAAGCTAAAAGGTAATCCCATAATAACCGTGGTATTTTGCAAAGCAGAAACCCCGTCTGCCATTAACATACCTAATGTTAATAGACCAATAGCGATAGACCAGAATATGCGCAGCCAATTTGGGGCATCATTATTTATATCACTCAGTTGAGAAGTGAAATTACCTAAAACTAATGAACCGGAGTCTGCCGAGGTTACATAGAAAAGTAATCCTGTAATAGTCGCTACGGAAGCGGTTAAACCAAATCCCGGATAGAGTTCAAGTAGAGAATAAAAGCCTTTTTCTGGTGAGGCTAATACTGTTTCAGCAAAGGTTTGATTACCGTGGATCACTTCATAAAGTGCACTATTACCAAAGATAGACAACCATAATAGCGTGAATACAAAAGGGATGATCAAGGTGCCTATAACGAATTG
The DNA here is from genome assembly GCF_001808035.1 of Proteus sp. HMSC14B05. Taxonomy (NCBI): domain Bacteria; kingdom Pseudomonadati; phylum Pseudomonadota; class Gammaproteobacteria; order Enterobacterales; family Morganellaceae; genus Proteus; species Proteus sp. HMSC14B05. The sequence goes on from NZ_KV791969.1 coordinate 129,061, forward strand.
ACGGATAGTTCTCCCCCTTGAGATACGTGCTAAAAATAAGCCCACAAAAGGTGACCAAGCAACCCACCAAGCCCAGAAGAAAAGTGTCCAGCTATTCATCCAATCCGTCGGTCTATCAAAAGCAAAGCTATTTAGTGTCATTCCTAAGAATCGGTTTACATAATCACCGACATTAAGTACTAACGCATTTAATAAAAATTCAGTATCACCAGCAAATAGGATAAATAAAATTAACCCTAAAGCGAGTAATACATTTAATTCTGAAAGAATACGTATGCCTTTATTGACGCCTGATGTGGCTGAGATCACCGCCATAATTACGGAAAGTAGAATTAAACCACCTTGTACACCTAACCCTTGCGGTAAATCGAAGAGAACTTTCAATCCATAATTAAGTTGTACTACGCCAATACCTAAGGTGGTGGCAATACCAAAAATAGTACCCAATACGGCAGCAATATCGACAGTATGACCGATGGGGCCATAAATACGATTACCAAAGATAGGATAAAGTGCAGAGCGGATGGTCAAGGGTAAATTATAACGATAACTAAAATACCCGAGTGCAATACCAATCAGTGCATACATAGACCAGCCCGTCAGGCCATAGTGGAATAATGTCCACACCATCGACTGACGGGCTGCTTCTATTGTTTCACCTTCGCCAGTAGGCGGTAGCATATATTGGGTAATAGGCTCAGCGACTGAGAAAAACATTAAGTCAATCCCAATCCCCGCGGCAAACAACATAGCAGACCAGCTTAATACACTAAATTCAGGCTTTGATTGTTCTGGGCCTAATTTAATATTACCAAAGCGAGATGTGGCAACGAAAATAACGAAAACAATGTACAAAGTTGCCGCTAATAAATAGTACCAACCAAAGGTTTTTGATACCCAACCTAGTGTTTTAATGATCCACGCATTGGCGGTATCTGTCATTAAAATAGTGAAAAAAGAGAACGCTAAAATCAGCGTTGCGGAAGCGAAAAAAACAACAGAATTGAGCTTGTCTTTCTGTGGTTTTTTTGAGCTATTAAGAGTTGTCATCAGAAATTCCAAAAATTTATTCATCTAAAAGTTAAAAGTTGCATTCTTTGCTAATCAATTGATTTATATGCAAAGATTCAAATTTTCACGATCTGCTCCTTATGTCATTTGTGAATTAATTGTGATAAACAATAGTTAATATTGATTGAATGTTCAATTAAAAAAACGTTTAATAAAAGTGTTCAATGTATTTTTTAGGTCTTGAAAACATGCCGAAGATAGGGATGCAGTCGATACGTAAACAGCAATTAATTCAGGCGACATTAGCGGTGATTAATGAGGTCGGAATGCAAGATGCCAGCATTGCATTAATTGCACGAAAGGCCGGGGTATCTAATGGCATTATAAGCCACTACTTCCGTGATAAAAATGGTTTATTGGAAGCGGCAATGCGCCATATCCAATATCAGTTAGGTTTTGCCGTCGCAATGCGATTACGTATTTTAAGCGATGCTGAGCCTAAATTGCGTATTCAAGCCATTGTCGATGGTAACTTTGATACGTCACAAACCAGTGAAACCGCAATGAAAACTTGGCTGGCTTTTTGGGCAAGTAGCATGCATCAGCCTAATTTGCATCGTTTACAAAAAGTTAATGATAGACGTTTGTACTCTAATCTCTGTTATGAATTTGGACGTGCGTTAACAAAAGATAAAGCACGCTTAGCCGCCAAAGGCTTGGCCGCTTTAATCGATGGTTTATGGCTACGTAGTGCCCTTAGCGAGGAGCCATTTTCGTTAGCAGAAGCAAAAAAAATTACTGATGAGTATATCGATATGCAACTTAATCTTTGCCAGGATAAACAGACTTAACTTACTCACTATAAAGGAGAAAATATGCAAAACCCACCGTTACACAAGCTTTATATTCATGGTGGATATGTTGATTGCGCACAACCTGAATGTGAACAATTTGCCGCAATTAATCCTGCTACAGGTGAGGTGATTGCACATTTACAATCAGCCTGTGAAGAAGATATTAATTGGGCGGTAGAAAGTGCAAAGCAAGGACAAAAAATATGGGCTGCCATGCCTGCGATGGCGCGCTCCCGTATTCTTCGACGTGCCGTGGATATTTTACGTGAACGTAATGATGAGTTAGCGCATTTAGAAACGTTAGACACCGGTAAACCCCTGTCTGAAACACGTTATGTCGATATTGTCACCGGTGCTGATGTATTGGAATACTATGCGGGTCTTATTCCTGCCCTAGAAGGGGAGCAGATCCCACTACGTGACAGCGCTTTTGTTTACACCCGTCGTGAGCCATTAGGTGTTGTTGCCGGCATTGGTGCATGGAATTATCCAATTCAAATTGCGTTATGGAAATCAGCACCTGCATTAGCAGCAGGTAATGCGATGATTTTTAAACCGAGTGAAATGACATCATTAACGGCATTAAAATTGGCTGAAATATATACTGAAGCGGGCTTGCCTCAAGGGGTATTTAATGTGGTAACGGGTGATGCCACTGTAGGGCAATGGCTAACGCAGCACCCTGATATCGCTAAGGTCTCATTTACGGGGGGGATCGATACTGGGAAAAAAGTGATGGCGAGCGCTTCTTCATCAAGCTTAAAAGATGTCACTATGGAGCTAGGTGGTAAGTCTCCGTTAATTATTTTTGATGATGCCGATCTTGATACCGCAGCTGATATCGCCATGATGGCTAATTTCTATAGTTCAGGACAAGTATGTACCAATGGAACACGCGTATTTGTGCCAGAAAAGTTAAAACAAGCTTTTGAAGCTAAAATCATTGAGCGTGTCTCTCGTATTCGCGTTGGTTCACCACTGGAAATGGATACCAACTTTGGACCATTAGTCAGCTTCCCTCATCTTGAAAAAGTTTTAAGCTATATCGAGTTAGGTAAAGCTCAAGGTGCAAAACTACTTTGTGGTGGTGAACGTTTATTCGCTGGTGCATTGGCGAAAGGGGCTTATGTGGCGCCAACGGTATTTACCGATTGTACTGATGATATGAAAATCACGCAGGACGAAATCTTCGGCCCTGTAATGAGCATTTTAAGTTATCAAACAGAAGATGAAGTTATTTTACGCGCCAATAATAGTGTCTATGGATTAGCCGCAGGCTTGGTGACTCGAGATCTGACAACGGCACATCGCGTTATACATCAATTAGAAGCCGGAATTTGCTGGATCAATACTTGGGGTGAATCTGCAGCAGAAATGCCTGTTGGTGGTTATAAACATTCCGGTGTTGGCCGTGAAAATGGGCTTGTCACACTACAAAATTACACTCAAATCAAATCTATTCAAGTTGAACTTGGGGAGTTTTCATCCGTTTTTTAATCCATTCTATTTTTAATTTTAATGACTGAAACAGAGGAGATAACAATGGTCTATGACTACATTATTATCGGTGCTGGTTCAGCCGGTAACGTTCTTGCTACCCGCTTGACAGAAGATCCTGATGTTACTGTGCTGCTCCTTGAAGCTGGAGGACCGGACTACAGGTTCGATTTTCGCACACAAATGCCAGCAGCATTAGCTTATCCGTTACAGGGTAGACGCTATAATTGGGCTTATGAAACAGAGCCTGAGCCACATATGAATAACCGCCGCATGGAGTGCGGCCGAGGTAAAGGATTAGGAGGATCATCACTCATTAATGGTATGTGTTACATTCGTGGTAATGCGATGGATTTTGATGAGTGGGCCAAATTACCCGGTCTTGAAGATTGGAATTATTTAAATTGCTTACCCTATTTTCGTAAAGCAGAAACCCGAGATATTGGGGCTAATGATTATCATGGTGATAGTGGGCCTGTTAGTGTGACTACACCGAAAAAGGGGAATAATGTTTTATTCCATGCGATGGTCGAAGCTGGTGTACAAGCTGGATATCCTAGAACTGACGATCTCAATGGTTATCAGCAAGAAGGATTTGGCCCTATGGATAGAACGGTAACCCCCCATGGGCGTCGAGCCAGTACGGCACGGGGTTATCTTGACCAAGCTAAATCGCGCAAAAACTTAACTATTGAGACACATGCTACAACCGATATTATTGAATTTAAGGGTAAAAAAGCAAGTGGTGTGCGCTATTTTAAAGGAACGAATACCACGCCACAGCATGTGAAAGCATGTAAAGAAATACTGCTTTGTGCCGGGGCGATTGCATCACCACAAATCTTACAACGCTCAGGTGTCGGCCCAGAAGATGTTCTCAACGAGTTTGATATTTCGCCAGTACATGTTTTACCGGGTGTGGGGCAGAATTTGCAAGATCATCTAGAGATGTATCTGCAATATGAATGCAAACAACCCGTTTCACTTTATCCAGCGTTAAAATGGTATAACCAACCTAAAATTGGTGCCGAGTGGTTATTTAAAGGAACGGGTATTGGGGCGAGTAATCAATTTGAAGCAGGGGGTTTTATTCGCTCAAGTGAAAAGTTTGCTTGGCCAAATATTCAGTTTCACTTTTTACCAGTGGCGATTAATTATAATGGCAGTAATGCAGTGGAAGTGCATGGTTTTCAAGCTCATGTGGGGTCGATGCGTTCACCCAGTCGCGGACGTATAAAAATAACCTCACGAGATCCACATCAGCATCCAAGCATCTTGTTTAATTACATGTCAACAGAGCAAGATTGGCAAGAGTTTAGGGCTGCTATTCGTATCACGAGAGAAATTATGGCGCAACCTGCATTAGATCCCTATCGCGGTGAAGAAATTAGTCCGGGGAAAGATATTCAAACGGATGAACAGCTGGATGCTTTTGTGCGTGAACGGGCAGAAACAGCATTTCACCCTTGTGGTAGTTGTAAAATGGGAAATGATGAAATGGCCGTCGTAGATGGTGCCGGACGCGTTCATGGTATAGAAAGCTTAAGAGTTATTGATGCTTCCATTATGCCCAATATAATTACTGGCAATTTAAATGCGACAACCATTATGATTGCTGAAAAAATGGCAGACAAAATTAAAGGCATTAAACCATTGCCAGCAAGCCAAGCAGATTACTATGTTGCTGGACATTCACCTGCCAGAAGAAATTAATTAACTTATCAAAACAATAGTCAAGAGGAATGAAAATTCCTCTTTTTTGTGACTGAAAGTAAAGCTTCTTTTTTCGTTATTATTTTATTTTTTTTTAGTTTTATTAAATATTATTTATGTATTTTTTCATAATTAAATGATTATGAACTTTCCATTGTTATCATAAATATTTCTAAAGCAATCTCCTTTTTACAATCATTTTAAATAAGTCGAGTGACTCAAGTAAAACAACCATAACATCAGGATTGATGTGAGATATATCAATTTTTTTTCTATCACCGATCACATTAATTATCATAAACAGAGTACGAAAACGTTTGCATAAAATTTTTATGCCGATAGAATGCGTCAGATTTTTTGGCCTGGTGAAATGAATAGGGGGTTAAAGTGTCTCAGGACAACAATTATAGTCAGGGCCCGGTGCCCATATCCGCAAGAAAGGGTGGATTAGCGTTAACCTTTGTGATGTTGGGATTAACGTTTTTTTCAGCCAGTATGTGGACTGGCGGCGCTCTTGGTACTGGTCTCTCCTTTAATGATTTCTTCCTCGCAGTTCTTATCGGTAATCTTCTCCTTGGTATTTACACCGCATTTCTTGGTTTTATTGGTTCTAAAACAGGTCTTACCACTCATCTTCTTGCTCGTTACTCTTTTGGTATTAAAGGCTCTTGGCTTCCCTCATTTTTACTCGGTGGTACACAAGTCGGGTGGTTTGGTGTCGGTGTTGCGATGTTTGCTATTCCCGTTGGTAAAGCCACGGGGATTGATATTAATCTCCTGATTGCGATATCAGGAATTTTAATGACTATCACTGTGTTTTTTGGTATCTCTGCATTAACTATTCTCTCCATTATTGCGGTTCCTGCTATTGCTATCCTAGGAAGTTACTCTGTATATCTTGCGGTACATGATATGGGAGGGCTTAATACACTAATGGCAGTGAAGCCTGCCGAACAACTCGATTTTAATTTAGCCCTTGCCATGGTGGTAGGCTCTTTTATTAGTGCCGGTACATTAACGGCGGATTTTGTTCGTTTTGGACGTAACCCTAAAATTGCCGTGATTGTCGCTATTGTGGCTTTTTTCTTAGGAAATACTTTGATGTTTGTCTTTGGTGCTGCGGGAGCGGCATCATTAGGCATGGCGGATATTTCCGATGTGATGATAGCGCAAGGTTTATTACTGCCGGCGATCATTGTATTAGGTTTAAATATCTGGACGACCAATGATAATGCGTTATATGCATCAGGATTAGGTTTTGCCAATATTACAGGGTTATCGAGTAAAAAGTTATCTGTGGTTAATGGCATTATCGGCACATTGTGTGCGCTATGGCTTTATAATAATTTTGTTGGTTGGTTAACCTTTCTATCCGCGGCGATCCCCCCTGTAGGTGGCGTTATTATTGCAGATTATCTGATGAATAGAGCGCGGTATAATCAATTCAACGCTGACAAGATGCAAAATGTGAACTGGGTAGCCTTACTTGCTGTGGCTATCGGTATTGCTGCCGGTCACTGGTTACCAGGGATCGTACCTGTTAATGCCGTATTAGGTGGCGCAATCAGTTTCGCGGTATTAAATCCAATATTAAATCGTCGTACAGCTCGACAAGCGGAGATAAGTCATGCTGGGTAAAAATATAGAACAAATTAATCATGCTCGTTTAGCTGGAAAAGAAGGTTTATGGCGCATTACAGTTAAAAATAACCAGATTGCAGCCATTGAGCCACAACCACAAAGCGATTTTCATCCCCAAGGGTTAGATGCACAAGGTGGATTGGTTCACGCTCCTTTTGTTGAACCTCATATACATTTAGACACCACGCAGACAGCAGGACAGCCAAACTGGAATCAATCAGGAACCTTATTTGAAGGTATTGAGCGTTGGGCAGAAAGAAAAGCATTACTCACCCATGATGATGTTAAACAACGGGCGTGGCAAACATTACAATGGCAAATCGCCAATGGTATTCAGCATGTAAGAACCCATGTTGATGTTTCTGATGCATCGTTAACGGCTTTAAAAGCCATGTTAGAAGTCAAACAAGAAGTCAAACCTTGGGTTGATTTACAAATTGTGGCATTTCCCCAAGAAGGGATATTATCTTACCCTAATGGCGAAGCATTATTAGAAGAGGCCTTGAAATTAGGTGCGGATGTTGTGGGGGCAATCCCGCACTTTGAATTTACCCGTGAGTATGGCGTGGAGTCACTACATAAAACCTTCGCATTAGCGCTGAAATACAATCGACTTATTGATGTGCATTGTGATGAAATTGATGATGAACAATCGCGTTTTGTTGAAACCGTTGCTGCATTAGCACATAAAGAAAATATCGGCTCACGGGTGACAGCAAGTCATACAACCGCTATGCACTCTTATAATGGCGCTTATACTTCGCGTTTATTTCGTTTATTAAAAATGTCAGGCATTAATTTTGTAGCCAATCCATTAGTGAATATCCATTTGCAAGGGCGTTTTGATAGTTATCCAAAACGTCGGGGGATCACCCGTGTCAAAGAGATGTTAGCGAGTGGTATTAATGTTTGCTTTGGTCATGACGATGTCTTTGATCCATGGTATCCATTAGGTACAGCAAATATGCTACAAGTGCTGCATATGGGGTTACATGTTTGTCAGTTAATGGGCTATGGGCAAATTGATAATGGATTACAACTTATCAGTCATAATAGTGCAAAAACATTGGCATTAACGGATTATGGTGTGGAAGTCGGTAATAGTGCTAACTTTATTATTCTTCCTGCTGAAAATGGTTTTGATGCGTTACGTCGTCAAGTCCCTGTACGTTACTCTATTCGTCACGGTAAAGTGATTGCACAAACCGAGCCGGCTAAGACAGAAATTATGTTAGCTAAGCCAACACCAATTACGTATAAATAAAGAATAATTGTGCAATATTAACTAATAACGGATAAGTAATAAATGCTTATCCGTTATTGCTATTAGTTTATTATGGCTGGATCAATTACTGACTATTTTGGCGAATAAGCGCAGCTAATTGCGCTAATTCCTCATCATTTGCGCGCTCAAAATCATGAGATGAAAGATAACCGGGGTAGTTATCAAAGAAAACCTTTTGTTTGTTTTCAATGGGCGCCCATTTTGTCATATCACCCGTACCGTGCATTGGGCTGAGTTTGCTATGAACATGATCAACGCCAAAACCTTCAAAAAACATCCCCGTGCGTGACACATCTGGGAATGTTTTATCTAGGATTTTTGCCACTTTTTTAGTGGCAATGATCAATAACGCTAAGGCTTCATCGCTTAAATCAAAAGCATAACTTGGATAGTGTTTTTTCGGAATAACAACCGTAAAACCCTTGGTATTAGGGAAAATTGAAAGAAACGCAAGATGATGTTCATCCTCCCAAATTTTATGGCAAGGTGCTTTTCCCGCTACAATTTGACAGAAAATACAGTTATCCATAGTCGCCTCATAATATAGGGTGAAAAATACTTCAAATTATCGTTATAACTTGAAGTATTTAGCGTATCTAACCGCCATGTTTTTAGTGGTGGGGTTAGTCATATACTGAAGATTCCTAGTGATCTATTCACTTGTCATCTAGATACAAGGGTGATTAAAGTAGATTTCTTTCTGCTAAATCAAGCGCAAAGTAAGAGAGAATTAAATCAGCGCCTGCGCGTTTAATGGAGCCTAGTGTTTCCATTACCACGCGATCTTCATCGATAGCACCCGCTAATGCAGCAAATTTGATTTGCGCATACTCCCCACTAATTTGGTAGGCTGCTAACGGTAATAGTGTACGTTCACGAACATCACGAATAATATCTAAATAAGTACCAGCAGGCTTAACCATTAACATATCCGCACCTTCTTGCTCATCAATCAATGATTCGCGGATAGCTTCCCGACGATTCATCGGATTCATTTGATATGTTTTACGATCACCAATTAAGCGAGAGCCAGCAGCATCACGGAATGGACCATATAATGCAGAGGCAAATTTAGTTGAGTAGGAAACAATACCGGTATCGGTAAATCCTGCTTTATCTAAGGCAGCACGAATAGCGGCAACTTGACCATCCATTGCGGCAGAGGGAGCAATAAAATCAGCACCAGCTTGTGCGGCGGCAACCGCCTGTAGACCTAAATTATGGATAGTTTCATCATTATCGACATGTTCACCATGTAAAACGCCACAGTGCCCATGTGAAGTATATTCACAGAAACAAGTATCTGACATAACAATCATTTCTGGTACAGCATCTTTACAAATACGAGACATGCGAGAAACTAGACCGTCGCTTTTCCAAGCGTCGCTACCTGTTTCATCAAGATGGTGTGAGACACCAAAGGTCATGACCGTTTTGATACCCGCTTTAGCGATACGCTCAATTTCATAAGCAAGGCGTTTTTCAGGAATACGTACCACACCTGGCATACTTTTGATCGGCTGATAATCCTCTAAGCCTTCTTCAACGAAAATAGGTAGGGCTAGATCATTTTTGCTGAGTGTCGTTTCTTGAAACAGCGCGCGCAGGTTCTCTGACTGGCGTAGTCTTCTTAATCGCTGGATGGATTGTTCGTTGCTCACAATATCTCCTTGTTATGGCCAGTTCTAATGATTATTTACTAAAGTATTATAAACCTTAATCGCAATAGATGGATACTATCATGCATAATAAATAGCGGCAGGGAAAAGTTAGCAGGGTTAAACGTAAGAAATGAAATAGGGGGGTTAATAAAAAAAGAGCAGGATTATTTCTGCTCCTTGGACTCTGCGCTTAATCATTTAAGGCAGTCAATGGATTATTTTTTCTGCTCTTGTAAAACAGAATCCATTTGAATTTTACATGCCGCAACAATTTGCGTTAAGCCTTCTTGGAACTCTTCACGTGAACCAATTTCTGCTTTTGCATCACGTAAAGATTTAACAACTTCAACGGTGCCATTAGAAAAATCAGCTTCCGTTGCATCTAGTTTTGCAAAATCAAAGTTTTGAGATTTCAATGTTGCTAATGCGTCTTTGGCGATTTTCTCAGGTGCTTCATTAGTATCATAAGCTTTTACTGAGATATCTTTGAATGTATTGCAATAATCTTCAGCCATTTTACTTGGGTTAGCAAATGCAACAGCAGGAAGTAAAAGCAGGGATAACAGAAGTGGTTTCATTATAAGCCTCATGGTTTATTTTTGGTGCGTACACTGTAAGTGTAACATATAAACCCATATAGCGTTAAATCAGAATAGGATTAACATTAGTTATTTATTACAGATAAAAAAATCCCCTCTATAACAATAGAGGGGCAGTTAAATGAATAAAGAATGGTTTATTTCGGAATTAAGTATATAGACTTTTCAGATTTACTTTTTGCTTATTTGTGCAGCACAAAAAGAAGCGACAATAAATTAAAATCATGCGCAATTGCACTTTGATGACGTCAATATCATTATTGACGATAAGCTGTTTTAATTTGGTTTAATGTGTTGCGGAAGGTTTCTGCTTGTTGTTCATCAGCAACTTCGGAAATAGCTCGCTCAATATTTAAGATAACGCGTCCAGCATCTGCTTGACCTAATGCTTTTAACATATAAGTCACAAGCGTTTTTAGGCATGCAACTTCTTGCGCTAATGTTTCAACATCTGCTTGTGTTTTAAACTTCTCATTCATGGTGAATTTCCCTTTATATCGTTTGTTTATTAACCTAAAAATAATGCCTAGTAACAGAATAACATTGTATTCATCTGGTATGAATAGCTTTTCTTATCGCCCATAAAAGAAATAAATGAATAAAACGAATAAACAAATAGTAGATAAGAAATCATTTCCGCTAGCACACTCTTATTATGATTATGTCATCGATATCACGCTATACTTTAAATTAGCCATTACCGTTTCATGCGGTTTGATATAAAAATAAACACTCAGCAATAAAAGGTGAGGAATATGAGGAATAATAGATGAACAGAGAGCAACTATTACAAGCAATATCTCACTATCCTGCACTCGCTCAGCGAAATATGGGAAATACACATAAAGGCACTTTTGGTACATTAGCCATTATCGGCAGCTCAGAAGGCATGAGTGGTGCGATTGTTTTGGCGGGAAAAAGCGCGCTTAAAGCAGGGTGTGGTAAAGTCTTTTTGGGCTTTGCACAACCACAATTGCCACTGCCTTTTATTGATAGTGCACCCGAACTGATGCTACAAACAGCCATAACATTATTAGAGCAACCACAAATATCAGCATGGGCGATTGGCTGTGGTTTAGGGCTTTCACCTGATTCGGAACAATTGCTGACTACAGTACTAGCACAACGTAACGAGAAAATACCTTATGTTTTTGATGCCGATGCGCTGGTGTTATTGGCTCAATTAAACTTATCGCATATTAACACGAATTTAACCGCTAATTGTGTATTAACGCCCCATCCGAAAGAGGCCGCAACTTTACTTCATTGTGATGTTGCTGATATTCAAAATAACCGTCAACAAGCAGCAATAGAAATTACACGCCAATATCATTGCTGGGCCATAGTGAAAGGACAAGGAACGGTGATTGCTTCACCTCAAGGAGATATCACAGTAAATACAACAGGGAACAGTGGATTATCGACAGCAGGGAGCGGTGATGTATTAACCGGTGTCATGGCAAGTTTTTTAGCACAAGGTATGCCAATCGCAGAGGCTGTGCCGAGTGCCGTATGGATACATGGTATAGCCGCAGACCAATTAATAAAACAAGGAATAGGGCCAATAGGATTAACCGCATCAGAGCTTATTGATACCATCCGTGCGGTTCGCAACCAAATGTGGGCAACCCACCAACAGCACAGCACTGATTTATTTTAACTGAGTAGTTTATTTTTTGTAGTAACTCATTAATACTTAAAGCCGATTGATAATTGATATTAGGTTGGTTTTAGTTAATTGACTCACAGTAATCTTGAGGTTATTGCGATACTATTAAGGCAAATGGAGAGTTGAGAGGAGTTATTATGTATAAAACAATTTTAGTGCCTATCGATATTGTAGAAGAAGAGTTAACCAGTAAAGCAGTACGCCATGCGGTTTATTTAGCCAAAGAAACAGGAGCTAATTTACATCTTATCCATGTGCTTCCTATCTCTTCAGCCATTATTAATGCTTATTCACTGGGTTATCCCGAAATTAAAGACAAAGCGACAGTAAAAGCCGAAAATGATATGCAAATGCTGGTGGATTCGGTGGATCTGCCTGCTGAAAAAGTGGCTTACACTGTCACTTTTGGCTCTCCCCGTGATGAAATTTTAACGACAGCAAAAGATATTCAAGCAGATTTAATTGTTATCGGCTCTCGCAGACCCAACATTAGCACACATTTATTAGGCTCTACGGCCGCAGGCGTTGTTCGTTATGCAGATATTTCTGTGTTAGTGGTTCGTTAATTGACACATGCTAATAGGTTATGAGGTTTCATAACCTATTTTTTTCTTTTAAATTATCTATTTTACCATTATTAAATTATTTTCATTGGGTTGCGCATTAATAGAGTCAATGGGATGGAAAAATTTACACAAGAACTTTTAAGGCTCGACCATTTTATTCTACGTATTCTACGCTACTATATAATAGGTACTGTATTCTTTTTTTTAGGATTATTACCGGGCGTGCTAGGGTTCTATTTTATTGAAGGACATACTTTTATGGAGTCCTCATTAAACGCAATATCAATGTTAAGTGGTCAACCGGTAGAGCCTGCGCCTGCAACACCAACAGGGCGTTTTTTTATTGCGATTTATGGTTTGTTTCTTCAGTGTGTTTTTATTTTATCGATTGGATTAGTGGTGACCCCTTTTATTCATCGACAATTACATAAATGGCATCTTGAAGAGGATTAGCAATCATACTGTTGGTTGAAAAAATCAAAATAACAAACAGACGATAATTAATAATGAGGAGTTGCTATGTATAAGACAATTCTAGTGCCCGTGGATATTTCAGAAGATGAATTAACCGAAAAGGCTTTACAACACGCTGTTTATATTGCAAAGCTTGAAGGGGCTAAGATCCATTTGTTTCATGCTATTCCTGATGTTTCACGTTTTTCAATTAGTTATAGCTACCATTATGATATGTTAAGCTCTTTTGCTAATAAAGCGATTGAACGAGTTCAGGAACAACTGCAAGAATTAGCTAATTCTGTAGATTTACCTAAAGAGCAAGTTGATTTCTCTGCCGCATTTGGCTCAGCAAGAGATAAAGTGTTAGAGCTGGCAGAAAAAATTAAAGCGGATTTAATTGTCGTTGGCTCTCGTCGTCCTAGCATTTCAACTCATTTATTAGGCTCTAATGCATCAGGAATTGTGGCTTACGCCAAACAATCTGTGTTGGTTGTGCGTTAATCCTATAAGCGATGAAATAGGCTAACATCATAGTATAATATGGTATAAAAGGAGATAGAGGTAACACTATCTCCTTATTAATCAAACTAGAATATTTAGTGTTTGATAATCAATTATTTTATCGATACTACTTGCTTAGTATTGGGATCATCAGCAATTGTAAAGGAGATGTAACTATATCTAGCGCCAAAGTAACGGGTAATAATATTCTTGGTGTGCTGGCACCAATAAGATTTTCTTTGTATTGGTAGAATTCAACATTAAAGGGATGGTTAAAAGGTAGTAAATACTCATTTTTTTGTTCTTTATTTTTTTGATGAACTGTTCCAAGTAAATTATCTATTTTTAGTGAACAGGTGTTTATATCTTTTTTACATATAAAACCGTAAGTTAGTGCTGCTTCTTTATCGGTTTGAGTTATCCAGTTATAATTTATTTTAATTTTCCCATTAAATTGCTTCTTTTCATTATCAATAATAAATTCAACTGGATTTTCTACGCTCAATTTATCATGGTGGATAAGCGGATCTCTTAAAATATTTACTGCGTTATCTCCACCTCTTATTAATAAATAATCAAAATGCTCACCAATAAATACCCATCCGCTAGTACCGTTACTATCTTTTGCTAGAGAGAGTGCGGTAATTGAATCGCCTTTCCAATGAGAACGATGATAGCCATTATCATTTTTAGTTGATAACATTAACCCGAATGAAAAACAGCCTGATAATAAAAAGAAAATAGGAAAAATAACTATTGATAATAAGACAGCGGACTTTGTTCTCAAAAAACTTACCATATTAATTTTCTCTTAGTTATAAATTAATGAATTCTGTCATGATAATCTTTAAATGACTTCAAATATATTTTCAAATTTATAAAGTGGTCATTTTATGAATGGCTTATTTATTAAAAATAAAATAATTATAAAGAATATATAAAATAATTATAGTGTTTTATATATTAAAAGAATAAATATAAGTCGATAGAAATTTATTGCTGATAAAAATTGTCTATTAATGCGATCAGTGCACTAATAAAGAGCCTTTTTATTGAATGTAAATGATAATTATTCTAATCTAAAGTGAAGATAATGACTGAGAGATAACAATATGTTGAATAATAACAATTTTACAATAATGTCTGTTGACCAATTTCCCATTATTACCATGCAGGTTTTCCCAGAAACGTTAGAGCATGCTAATAACTGGATTGCTGAAATGGACTTAGTGCTTGCTCAAAAACAAAACTTTGTATTGGTTTACCCACCTATCAACAAGAAAAATGAACAAGAGGATATGGAGGGCATGAAAGCCGTTAGACGCTGGCTGAAAACAGGGAAAATGCCATTAAGTCAATATTGTGCTGGAATGATCATGACCGTCAATCAACAAACAAATGATAAAGAGCAACTGATGCAGTTATCTCCCGTTGTTTCTGCGGTGTACGGTGTACCTATCTTTGTTGAAGAAACCCTTGATGGGGCTTATGCTCAAGCTAATAAACTTCTGGGCAATAAATAATAAATAAAGGATTATGAATAATTTAAGTTAGGTATAAAAGCATCCTAAGGTGCTTTTATACTAATTTGAAAGCGTAATAGTCATATTGATGATGTAAGTTAACAATAGAAAGAGAATATTTTATCGTTGTGTGAAAGAGGTAAAGACGCGAGAATAAAGAGATGGTATTTTAGCTATTAAAGTAAACATTTCAGGGCATTCCAATGAGAATTAGTTCAATTTATACACAATCTGTAGGACCATTAGCTGATGGTGTTATTAAGTTAGAAGATGATTGGTCTAATGAGATTGAAGCTCAAGTTTTATTTACCGGTAATAATGGTTGTGGTAAATCGACTTTATTACGGGGCATAGCTATTTTATGGGAAGCATTAGGTATTTGGCTAAGTACTGAACAACCGTTAGCTCCAGCGAGCAATACACGAAAATGGTTAGAACGTTGGGGAGGGATCGCTATTATTTTTGAAGATTTTAATCTTTCTTCTGATGATAAGATTAAAATTGGACTTTTTTATGGTTCAGATGATTTTTTTTCCCAAGTAGTAACAAACTATTTAGATGTAATGTGGATAGGTGAAATTTCAAATAATAAAAAGAAAAATAAATTATATTTTCCATCTAGTGAAAATAAACATAATGATAATCTGATTGAGACCTATAAATATTTAGGGAAAAGACGTATTCAATCACTTTATAATGAATTGGATCCAGAATTATCTATTCCTAATATTGTCTATTTAGATGCAGAAGCGCGTAAATGGGTAAATCCAACAGCAACGAGAAAATCATTATACCCAGACGATCTTAACCAAGCATGGCTCGCGACTTATACGGTGACTAATGATTGGAATGGGCAAATAGAAACTTCACTGTTTAATTTAAAAGCGACACTGCCTAATGAATACCCTAACATGATAAAGAGTTTAAATTACTTTTTTTCAGATAAAAGAATTGATAGTGAAATTCTTCCAGGTACACGTCAACAGATTATTTTATCAAATGGAAGGCAACATACGTTTGATGAGTTAAGTTCTGGCGAACATCAAATACTTATTATGTTATTTACAATCCAACGTTGGCTAAAACCAGGAGGAATTGTATTAATAGATGAACCTGATCTACATCTACATCCTTCTGTTATCGCACCTCTCTTAGCGGCTATCGAAAATATTGTGACTAATAAGAAAGGGCAGTTAATTTTAACGTCACACTCAACAGAAGTTTGGCAACGCTATGAAAAATTTGGTTCACGTATTGATCTTACTTTGCTAAAAGGATCGGTGAATGTCGAAAATTGATGGAACAATTAATCGAATAAAAGATCAACAAATAGGTAGCTCAACTAAAAAAGTATTATTAGTTGAAGGCAGTGATGATGAGTTAGCTTTTGGCGCTTTTTTAAGAAAAAAGTTTCCTAGTTGGGAACAGTATTGGGTTATTGCTAGCACGGGCAAGAAACAAAATGTGTTGGATATTTTAGCCCAAGAACAAGATTGGCTTGGTATTGTCGATAGAGATGAATGGGATAATGCTAAAATTGAGGAAAAACAAGAACAATTACCCAATTTATTCATCCTTCCTCGTTTTTGTATTGAGAACTATCTTGTTCTTCCTGATGAAATTTGGTCTGCATTACCTGAAAATAAGAAAAATAGCATAGAAAATGGATGTGAAACATTAAGGAAAGATATCGAGACCCAGCTTGAAAATTGGCGAAATCATGCTGCGGTATGGGCAATCATTAATCCTTTATGGGAAGGATTAAGAAGTTTAGGATTTAAAGAATCGTTATTAGAACTTAATACAAGCAATGATACAGTAAAAATTGAACAAATTTTACAAAAGTGGCATCAATATCTTGAGCCTTCTCAATTATTAGAAAAACTCAAGGATAAAAAGCAAGAAATAAATGCATGCACAGTAGATCAACAATTAAAACAATATATACACGGGAAACATTTTTTTAAAAATGTAGTTTATCCTGTGCTTATTTCTCATATTGGTAATATAAAAGAAAAAGAACTTAAAAAACAGTTATTTAATTCACAACCTATTCCGGAAGATCTTGATTTCCTTTGGCAACATATGATGACTAATATCAATACTATTTGAGAAATATAATCACTATATTTTATATTTATTACAATCATATGATAGTAAGAGAAAACTTTGATCTACTTTCAGCCTTAAATATTTTAATTATTCATAATAGTATAGAAAGACGATAGCGTCATGATTGAACTATACTGATAAGCTTTCAATTGGTTATGGCGCGTTTTTTGATAAATACTAAGGCGTAGTATGGATAATCAGATAATGGCTGAAGAATATGCCATTTCACAAGATAAACAGCGTGAAATTACGAAATTATGTATTCAAACGGCGCTATTGTTGTTACAACATGGTGCTGAAAGTATGTTGGTTGAACAGCTCTCAACGCGACTTGGGCTGGCTTTAGGCGTTCATCAAGTTGAAACGGCCATTTCAGCCAATGCGGTGGTATTAACGACAATAGTTAATGGTCATTGCCAAACCTCAACACGAAAAATTGTTGATCGTGGTATCAATATGCATGTTGTTACCGAAGTTCAGCACATTGTTATTTTAGTTGAGCATCATCTCGCGGATATTGATGAAGCAAGGAAACGTTTTGAACATATCAAACCACTACGTTATCCACGTTGGATAATTATTGTTATGGTTGCACTTTCTTGTGGATGTTTTTCCAAATTGAATGGCGGTGATTGGGATGGCTTTTTAGTCTCTGCTTTGGGGGGAGGAATGGGAATGTGGGTTCGTCAGCTCCTCACTCATCGTCAAGTAAATCCTTTAATCAACTTTTGTATTACGGCATTTGTTGCGACATCAGTATCAGGTTTATTGCTAAAACTCCCTTATTTTCAAGTTACTGCCACTATATCAATGGCCGCGAGCGTTCTATTATTAGTTCCTGGATTTCCTTTAATTAATGCTGTTGCTGATATGTTTAAAGGTCATGTTAATACAGGACTCGCACGCTGGGCGATGGCAACGATGTTGACACTTGCTACCTGCTTAGGGGTTATTTTAGCGATGGCAGTATGGGAGTTAAGAGATTGGGCATAATCAACATTATTCTAACGCTAATTGAAGATATGATTTTAGCGGCAATACCTGCGGTGGGGTTTGCAATGGTATTTAATGTACCGCTACGTGCATTAAAGTATTGTGCGTTATTAGGTGCAATAGGGCATGGCTCTCGTACGGTATTAATGATAAGTGGTATGAATATTGAGTGGGCAAGCTTTTGTGCCGCTATTCTAGTCGGTTGTATAGGTATTCAATGGTCACGCTGGTGGTTAGCTCATCCAAAAGTTTTCACTGTTGCAGCGATTATTCCTATGTTTCCTGGGATCAATGCTTATGTTGCGATGATCTCCGTGGTGAAGTTGACTCAAATAGGCTATAGCGAAGAAATTTTTGAAGCTTTAGTGACTAATTTTCTTAAAGCTTCATTTATTGTGGGTGCTCTTTCTATTGGGCTATCTTTACCTGGATTGTGGTTATATCGTAAACGCCCCAGTGTATAAATGCTTTATACCGCATGTTGTAGCGAATTTAATGTAATATCCAGTTCGTTTTTACCAGAAATAATAATTTGAATTCTTAATTTATTTTCTGACTCTAAATTAGCATGCGCTTTAACATCTTCATTGTTCGCATGCTTTTTGGTTATTTCGACGAGCTCATTCATTAAATTCAGCATATTCTCATTCATTTTATCTATTCCATTAAAATACCAATCTTTAAACCATAGCAAAGATGTTTTTACACAATGACATGAATAGCGCCTTTTTCTAGCACTTTTCATTTGTATTGTTTTAGTAAATCCATCAAAAAATGAATTAAAAAGATATCTTCAAATAAATAAAAAAGGTATGGTAAGCGCAAATAAAAATAAGATTATTAGTTGGTTATTTAATAATAAATCTTATTAGGTTTAATAAAAGAGAGTATAAGGTAGATAGCACTTTGAGAAAAATATTACACTATATTGTTTTAGCGTTAGGTTTATTTATTATTACGCTAAATGTATCCGCACAGGCACCGGAAAATTTCACTAAAGCAAAACAGCTAGCCAGAGAACGCATTTATTATGATCAAAATCAAAACAACCAAGGTACGCTGTATTGTGGTTGTCATTGGGAGTGGGTAGGAAAATCGGGGGGACGTGTTAATTTAGCCAGTTGTGGTTATCAAGTGAGGGCACAAGCCACCCGAGCTTCACGCATTGAATGGGAACATATCGTCCCTGCTTGGGTTTTTGGTCATCAACGTCAATGCTGGCAAAATGGTGGGCGAGCTAACTGTGTTAAAAACGATCCTATTTTTGGCAAAATTGAGGCTGATTTACATAATCTAGCGCCTTCGATTGGAGAGGTGAATGGTGATCGCAGTAATTTTAGCTTTGGTCAATTATCATCTCAAGCGCCTTATCAATATGGCCAGTGTCGCAGTCGGGTCGATTTTACTTCTCGCACCTTTGAGCCTCGTAATGAGGTGAAAGGTCAAGTTGCACGTGTCTATTTCTACTTGCATGATCGTTATAACCTCTCAATGTCACGTCAACAACAACAGCTTTTTATGGCATGGGATAACGCTTACCCACCAACACCGTGGGAAAGAGAGCGAGATAATCGAATTGCTAACATTGTTGGGCATCATAATCCCTTTGTTACGGGACAAATGAAGTGGCAGTTAGGACATAAAAATAGTGGAGCAGGATTAACTGCAACATATCGTCCTACAACTGACAAAATAGAAATGCCTAAAGCGCCCACAGTCTCCCAAGATGAGCAGATCAAAGGTAATCTAAATAGTAAAATTTATCATTTTTCACACTGTACTGGTTATAGAACCATGTCAGATAAAAATGCGGTATATTTTAAAACCGAAAATGAAGCAACTAAAGCGGGTTACCGATTAGCAAATAACTGTAAAGCGCTTTAGTCTACATCTGTTATATCCAGCGTCGAACGTGGCGGCAATATTGTCGCCACGCTTGTGGAAACCGCTCACTTAATATTTTCTCTTCTTGCACAATAGTATAGCGATCGGTAATAAAGTAGAAGGCAAGCGCAGCCCCTAAAAATCCCCAGTTACCAAAAATAAAAAACAGCCCAATACTAATATCGAGAAAGCCAAGATACATAGGATTTCTACTTATTTTATATGGACCTGTGGTGACTAACTGGCGCGGTGTCTGGTGAGGGTTAGGAGATGTATTATGTTTGATAAAAAAGTAAAGGCAGAAAAATAGCCAAATCCCTGAAGTGATGATCGTTAGGGCACCTAAATAGAAAAAAACACCGGGTTTTATATTGCCTGAGTGTAGTTCAAAGCCAATAAATGGGATGCAATTGAGTAGCAGCCAATAAATAAAAGGTAATTTTAAAAAACGCATTTTATTCCCCTCAATAGCGCTCTTTGTTAGCAAAATGTTAACTTAATCGCGTTATTAATGACTTAAATATTGAAAAAATTTTTGTTCTGTCATTATACTGTCATAAAGCTTCGTTAATTTTCACTCTAACTCCATGATGGGGAATATGAATGACAGAAGCAATCAAAATTTTAAATCACCAAGACAAAGCTGGTAGCAACTGTGCATTGATGTTTAATGCTCAAGTTTGTGACCAGCTTTTTTGTTTTCTACAGCGCAATAGAGTCTGAGGGAGGCTCACCTTATTTTCTAGTCAAACAATGATTGATCTGATGACTTTTTGAGACTAACAAAGGTAAATACCATTATGAGTAGACAAAAAGCAGCAACACGTTTACGTAGAGAAAATAAACGTACATTACGTAAAGAGCAACGTAATGCCGCCCATCGAGATAATGTTATGGTTTTACCAGGATTTGGGGATCTAGAAACAATTGGTATGGCGAGAGAGAAACGTGATCAACGAACACTCTCTCCTCGTAATGAAGTTCAACGCCAATATATGAACGCTATTAAACATCAAAATTTAGTTTTTGCGACAGGGGAAGCGGGGTGTGGTAAAACGTTTTTAAGTGCAGCAATGGCTGCTGATGCCCTTATTAATAAAGAGATAGAGCGAATTATTGTTACTCGGCCTGTATTACAAGCTGATGAAGATTTAGGTTTTCTTCCTGGCGATATAGCAGAAAAATTCGCGCCTTATTTTCGTCCTGTCTATGATGTATTAGTTAAACGTTTAGGTGCCTCTTTTTTACAATATTGTTTACGGCCTGAAATCGGCAAAGTTGAAATAGCCCCATTTGCCTATATGCGAGGACGTACTTTTGAAAATGCATTTGTCATATTGGATGAAGCGCAAAATGTCACCATTAATCAAATGAAATTATTTTTAACGCGAATGGGAGAAAATGTGACAGTGATTGTTAACGGTGATATTACGCAATGCGATTTACCTGCCAATGTAAACTCAGGATTAGCTGATGCACTAAGTCGTTTTCAAGCTAATGATCGTGTTGGTGTCATTAAATTTAATGAAGAAGATTGTGTGCGTTCCAGTCTATGTCAGCATGTATTAGCAGCATATAGTGATTAAAATATTTCTTTAGCATAGCAATAAAAAAGGCAGCATATTAAATAAGAGTATTAATATGCTGCCGATAAAAAACATTCATGTTATTTAAATTACTATATGGCGTACATGAGCATAATAGTATGTGGATAATATTACTTAAAATAATCAGGTATAAAATCCTATGCTAATAGGGGGTAAGAGAAGCGACTGTAAGAGAAAGGAGAATCAACACAGTAAGTAAATTATATAAATAGTTTACTCACTGTATTAAGATAGAAATTAATTAGCTATTAAGCTTTAGGATCAAGACCAAATCTATTTTCACCTCTAGTACCATCTAAACACATAAAAATAAACAGGATCAGTCCGCCAACGAAAGGAATAAATGATAATAAAACCATCCAACCAGATCTATCTTGGTCATGAAAACGGCGCACTGTCACGGCAATATTAGGAATAATAGTTGCTAAAGAGTAGATACCGATAATAATCAAAGCAGCAAAGCCTGTGCCACTCATTTCACCAGTATAACTGTCGATAGAAGAGAACATGATCCCATATAACACGGCTAAAATAATGGTATTTACCACTATAAACATCCAATATTCTTTTCGGCGCGCACGGCCTGAAAAATTAGCGTAATTATTTTTAATAACCTCTAGGTACCAATTCATTTTTCATCCTTAATTCAATAGTAGAAATACATAGATTTAGGTTAATCTTTATTATTTTTTTGCTCAGTCAAATTCTAATAATCAAAATAAGCAATTTAAAGTAACAAGTCTATTATTTGCTATTGTTTTTGAATTTTTCACTCTAAAAATATAAATAAATTAAGTTCAATATGTTATATCTAGCTAATAAAGAGTAACGTCAAGCGGCGGTATAATAATTAAATTACTGTTCTGTTTCAATAATAATTAAATATTATTTTAGTGAAAACTTTTGATTGGCTTAATGGTTTATATTTTTTTGTTTGAATTGACTGTGTAAATTGGGTTTTATTTCTGTTATTTATTTAATTTTGATGAGTTGATAGTTTTTTTGTTTGTTTTGTCAGGAGTTGTGTTAGGTGAATTATTGTTTATATAAGTTAAATATTAAAGATTTCTTCGCTATTACCATTCCTATAAAAAGGCAGCATATTAAATGAGGGTCTTAATATGCTGCCGGTACAGCCAACTCGTTTTATCTAAAATACGCTTAGCTTACATCTTCATTATCCATAACATGATGACGCTCTGCATGATAACCTTCTTCATTAAAGCCAAAACGCCAATAAGGGATAGCATAAATCTGTCCGCGCTCATAGCCTTTATCACGACGAATATAACGTCTTAGTGCACGGATAATTTTATCTTCTCCGGCGATCCAAAATGCCACATCTTCCTTTGGTAACGACCAAGAGATAAATTCATCAATCAGAGGTTGAGTTTGTGTTTCAACAGAGCCGACTAGCCAAACAATTTCTAGCCCCTGAGGAGCATCAATGATTTGGCGATCGGATTCATTTTCTATGCGGATCACCGCTTTACCCTGTACATCGGGTAACATTGTTTCAATTAATGCCATTAAAGCGGGTAATGAGCTGGGATCGGCTGCCATATAGTAATGAGAGGCGGGAGCCAATAGGGGATCAGGGCCTCCAGGATTAGTAATGCCAATATAATCACCTACCTTGGCATTTAAAGCAAAATTAATGGCCGGCCCTGCATCTTCATGAACCGCAAATTCAATATCAAGCTCTTTTAATTCAGGACGAATAGCTCGCACACTGTAAGTTCGTACTATCGCTCTTGGTTGGTTTTCGGGCCAACTAGGGCCTTTGTCAGTGAGTGTTGGAATTGTTGGTTTAGTTTGGCCTTCTACAGGTAAAAATATTTTTAAATGGGCACCCCCTGTGTGACTTGGATAATTGTCCAAGTCATCGCTAGTAAAGGTAATAGAGCGCATGCCCGGCGTGATATCTACTATACGTTTTACTTGCACCAAACGAGGTGGTGCAGGACGATAAATATTCTTTTGTTGCGTGCTGTCTTGATTACTCACGTTTATCCAACCCATCTAAGCTATTTATTACTTGTTATATATTATCATTTACAATAAATAATGATAGTCATTATCACTATTAACACTAATTTAGTAAAGCCATGAATAAGATTGACTTGTCGAAGCGTGATGTAGTTCAAATAAGATGTAAATAAAGAAAATAAAAATCAACAAATTAAAGCGCTTGTATTTTTATGAGGGGAGAGTCACTAACAGTAACGCGAGTTAAAAAGAGGAATTTTTTTAACTAAAATAAAGCGGGAATTTATCCCGCTTTATTTTTATATTACCTGATTGATTTTTTACTTTACTTTCATTCCCGCTGCCGTCATTAAAAAACGAAATAGCGAAGAAACGGCAAATAGCGCTAAAACACTACAAAACCAAATGGTAATTAACCAACCCCATTTTTTCAGTAATGAGGGTTTTGTTTCAGGGTTCGGATCAGTGATAGCCTTCTTCATAATTGGTTTTTCCTCTGAATACGTAATAACTCCAGAATGTATAAACGAGAATAATGGGAATGATAAATAGCGCACCAACGAGCATAAAACCTTGGCTTTCCGGTGGTGCTGATGCATCGATAAAACTAATTGCCGGCGGTATAATATTTGGCCAGATACTAATCCCTAGCCCAGTAAAACCAAGAAATATAATCGCTAGAGAAGCAAAGAAAGGTAAGTAATGACCTTTTTTCTTTACTGCGCGAATAATCAACCAAGCGCTATATAACACTAGCAGTGGTACAGGTAAGAAAAAGAAAATATTGGGTAGTGAAAACCAACGTTCAGCAATCGCCGGTTGTGCTAATGGTGTCCATAAACTGACTATGGCTATCACTGCTAGCATAACGAACGTTAATGGCAAGATCACTTTATACAAACTCTGTTGTAAATGGCCTTGAGTTTTCATAATGAGCCAGCCACACCCTAACAGTGAGTAGGCAATGACTAGACCAAAGCCACAAAACAGGGCAAAGGGTGATAGCCAATCAAAATAGCTTCCTGCAAAAGTACGGTCAATAATGGGTAAACCTTGAACAATACTACCGACGACTATACCTTGCATAAAGGTGGTTAATAGAGAGCCGACAATAAAGGCGTTATCCCAAAAAACTTTATGAGTGTCATCGGCTTTAAAGCGAAATTCAAAAGCAACGCCCCTGAAAATAAGCGCAACTAGCATGATAGTTAAAGGCATGGCTAAAGCATCAAGGATCACTGAATACGCTAAAGGAAACGCACCAAATAGCGCCGCACCACCTAAAACTAGCCATGTTTCATTGCCATCCCATACTGGGGCGACAGTATTCATCATTAAATCGCGATCTTCTCTCTCTTTTATAAAAGGATAGAGCATGCCAATGCCGAGATCGAAGCCATCCATCACAATATACATTAATGTGCTAAATACGATGATGATGAACCAAATAACGGGTAAATCAATTCCCATCTTGAACCTCCGGCGCACCTTTGCGGATAAGTTTTAACATATAGGCATATCCAATTCCGAATACAGATCCATAAACGATAAAGAAAATCAGTAGGCTAATGCTCATATGCATTTCACCATGAGCAGATACCGCATCACGTGTTCGTTGTATCCCATACACAACCCAAGGTTGTCGACCTACTTCTGTAGTAAACCAACCCGCTAAAATGGCAATTAATCCTGAAGGAGCCATTAGAAAAGTGAATCGCAAGAAGAGGTTAGATTGATATAATTTTTTCTTGTAACGTAACCATGTGCCCCATACACCCACTAAAATCATCAGCATGCCAAGGCCGACCATAATACGAAATGACCAAAAAACAATCAGTGAATTTGGCCTATCATCTTTAGGAAATTCTTTTAGTGCTGGTACTTGTTTATCTAAACTATGAGTTAATATCAGGCTACCTAAATAAGGAATTTGAAGGGCATATTTGGTTTTTTCTTCATCCATATCCGGTATACCAAATAGAATTAACGGTGTAGCCTCACCAGGATTATTTTGCCAATGCCCTTCAATCGCGGCAATTTTGGCGGGTTGATGTTTTAACGTGTTTAAACCATGCATATCACCAATAAGTGCTTGAATAGGCGCTAAGATTAAGATAATCCATATAGACATCGAGAGCATCTTCTTCATTGCAGATGTCTTGTTGCCTTTTAATAAATGCCATGAAGCCGAGGCGGCAATAAAGAATGCCGAAGCAAGAAATGCAGCAACGCCCATATGAGCAAGACGATAAGGGAAGGAAGGATTAAAAATAACCGCTATCCAATCAACGGGAACTACTTGATTGTTGACGATTTCGAATCCCTGTGGTGTTTGCATCCAACTGTTGGAGGCTAAAATCCAAAATGTTGACATTAATGTACCCAATGCCACCATGCAAGTGGCGAAAAAGTGTAATTTTTCACCTACTTTGTTCCAGCCAAATAACATCACACCTAGAAATCCAGCTTCTAAGAAGAATGCTGTAAGTACTTCATAAGTCAATAAAGGGCCGGTGATAGAGCCGGCAAAATCGGAGAAAAAGCTCCAATTAGTACCGAACTGATATGCCATAACGAGACCAGAGACGACGCCCATAGCAAAGTTAACAGCGAATATTTTTGACCAAAAATGGAATAGCGCTAAATAATCCTTATTGCGAGTTTTTAGCCATAAGCCTTCCAAGACAGCTAAGAAGCTGGCTAGCCCTATAGTAATTGCGGGGAAGATAATATGGAAAGAAACGGTAAACGCAAATTGGATACGCGCCAAATCAAAGGCACTTAACCCAAACATAAACAACCTCATTATTTTGATATACAAATCGCGCTGATCTGTAAATAGCAGGTAAATCGTGTGGATAAGTAGACCATATGACAGTAAACTATAATAGTGACAATAAGTTTAAAAACGACTATAACAGTTTGAGGGTGAATAGGTAAATATGACTCGATATGAACAGCTTGCGGCACAGATACGCCAACAAATTGAAGATAATATTTGGCAATCAGGCGATCGTTTACCCTCATTACGGGATACGGTTAAACAATCAGGTTTAAGTTTAATGACCGTTTTACAATCTTATCAACTGTTAGAAAGTCAAGGGTGGATCACCGCTCGTCCGCAATCAGGTTATTATGTTGCACATCGCAATACAGGTTTTGCTCAAGTAACTGCCAGCAAAGGGCTACATATGAGTGAAAATGTTGAGATAAGCGCCTCTATATTCAATGTTCTTCAAGCCTGTAAAGATCCCAATATCATTCCGTTCGGTTCCGCCTTTCCAGATCCCAGTTTATTCATTCAACCTAAATTAAGCCGAGCATTAGCCTCTGCCGCTAGACATTTAGCCCCTCAAAGTTCAGTGATTAATTTACCTCCTGGTAATGAAAAACTACGTCGTAATATAGCCCAACGCTATGCACTGCAAGGTATTCATGTATCGCCTGATGATATTGTGATCACCGCAGGTGCGATGGAATCATTAAGTTTTAGTTTACAAGCTGTTACTGAGCCAGGAGATTGGGTTGTCATAGAATCTCCTGCTTTTTATGGTGCATTACAGGCGATAGAGCGTTTACGATTAAAAGCGATTGCTATCAAAACCGATCCGGTGACAGGCATCTGTTTAGATGAGTTAGAAAAGGTGGTAGAACAATACGACATTAAAGCGTGTTGGTTGATGAGTCATTGCCAAAATCCATTAGGTGGCACTATGCCTGATGAAAATAAAATCAGACTAGTGGAAATTTTAGCGGCAAAACAGATAACCTTAATTGAAGATGATGTCTATGGTGAACTGTATAATAGTCCAAAAGCGCCAATGCCTGTGAAAGGCTTTGATAAATCCAATAGCGTATTGCACTGCGCTTCTTTTTCTAAATGTTTAGCGCCAGGATTTCGAGTCGGGTGGGTCGCAGCCGGAAAACATGCGACTAAAATACAGCAGTTACAAATGATGAGTACTGTATCAGCGAGTATGCCAACACAACAAGCTATTGCTGACTATTTATCACAAGGGGGTTATGACGGGCATCTACGTCGCTTAAGATTATTATTAGAGCAGAGACGTTATCGTATGTTACAGGCCATACAAACGCATTTGCCTAAAGATGTTAAAGTGAATATTCCTGTCGGAGGCTATTTCCTATGGTTAGAATTCGAGCCAAGCTTTGATGCTAATACATTGTACCATTTTGCTCTCGAAAGAGGGGTGAGTATTGCACCAGGTGCTATGTTTTCGACCAGTTCACAGTTTAATCATGCTTTTCGTTTAAACTCTTCTTTTCAATGGAATAGTCAGACTGAAAAAGGAATGCAAATTATTGGTGAAGGGTGTCGAAAATTACGTCGTAAATAGCACATTAGCGTACGTATTCATCAGTTAAATGGTCATATTGCACGGCATTGAGCAAATATCACTATAAAGTGATGCTAGCCCTCTAATTAAGGGCTAAATTAACGGCTGCAAAGGTAAGTAAACTGCCGGCAATGCCATCATTATAACGGCGTCCTTTATCACTTAATCCGCCTTTTAAACCAATATAAGCGAAAATCGTACCTAAAAAGCCATAGATAAATAGACAAATAGTGATAAATATCCCAGATAAAAGCAGAGATTGCATAGCGATATCATTCTGGTTATTGATAAAATTTGGTAAAATAGCCAGATAGACGAGTAAGCCTTTCGGATTAAGAAAACTCGTTAAAAAGCCCTTGCGAAAGAGATGTGTTTTTTTATCTGCATGTAGTGCGAGTTGGCCTTTTTGGCAGGCAGATATCAGCATTTTGATTGCTAAGTAGGTAATATAAATCACACCTAGCCACTTTAGTAGATAAAAGAAAATGGGATAGGTTGCCATTATCGTTGCAAGACCCAAAGCACTAAGAATAGCATGTGTGATATAACCTGAAATGACACCGATATTGGCAAACCACGCTGATTTTATTCCTCCCGCTAATCCTTGTGAGGAGATAAAAAGAATATCGGGGCCAGGTGTGCAAATTAAAGGCAGTACTGTAAGGGCAAAGAATAACAAAGTGTTAAATTCCATCTTTTTCACCTGATTGAACAATTGAAGAAAATATCGTTTTTGCTGTGCAATTTAGCTGAAAAATTATATGATATTTTCGTAAAAATCGGGTTGCTTTGTTGCTAACAAAAATAATTAATTGGCAATAAAATTCCACAAATAGAACTAAGGTTAATCTTTGATGTCAATAAAATTGGATAAGATAGACAAGCATATTTTGCAAGTGTTACAGCGCGATGGCAAAATTCAAAACATCGAACTGGCAAAAGAAGTGGGACTCTCACCATCTCCTTGTTTACGTCGTGTACGTTTACTTGAAGAGTCAGGTGTGATCACGCGTTATGTTGCCGTATTAGATGGTAGTAAAGTTGATGCAGGATTATCTTTATTTGCGCGAATTTGGTTCAGAGCACAAGATGCTGAAACTATTGAAGAATTTGTAAAGGCGATAAAAGTATTACCCGAAGTGGTTGAATGCCATCTAATGGCGGGAGAATGTGATGCACTTATTCGCATTGTGACAAAAGATCTCGCCACTTATCGCCGTTTTCACGCTGATTATTTAACACAAATTCCTAGCATTCAAAGCATAAAAACAGAAGTACCCATGGAGACGGTAAAAGTGAGTTTTGCTTTACCATTGCAGTAATACTCTATTTGGTGAAGGTAATAATCATCCAATAGAAATTATGTTATTAAGCGTCTTTTAAGGACTGAGCTCTGTATTCAACAGGGCTCAGTCCTTTCTCTTTTATTATTTATGGGCGTAAAAAAACTTGAGGTTGAGATAATTCAGGATGAGTATTAATACTGACCTCGGCGCCATACCATTTTTCAATATTCTCAGCGGTGAGCACATCTTGAGGTGTACCTTCGCAAACTAATTTTCCCTGATGCAGTAATAAAATACGATCAGCATAAAGGGAGGCGAGGTTGAGATCGTGCAGAACACAACACACCATCAAATTTTGTGTTTTGACCAGTTGCTTTAATAAACGCAAACTTTGTTGCTGGTGGTAGAGGTCAAGTGCCGATGTGGGTTCATCAAGAAATAGCGCAACATTCTCAGGTGTTGGTTGCCAAAGTTGAGCAAGCACTCTAGCAAGTTGCACTCTTTGTTGTTCTCCACCTGATAATTGACGGTAATCTCTTGTTTTGAGCTTTAAACAATTGGTTTGTAATAGCGCGGTTTCTATTGCGATTTGTTTATGTTTTTGCCCATGTGGTGCTCTTCCCATAGCGACGACTTCTTCTACAGAAAAAGAGAATGATAGCTGGCTGTTTTGTCGCATAACAGCACGGTTTTGCGCTAATAATTGGCTATTCCACTGTGAGTAAGTTTTCCCTTTAAAAAAACATTCTCCTTGTGTCGGGGGAGTATAGCCGGTCAATAAACGTAATAATGATGATTTCCCAGCACCATTCGGACCAATGATTGTGACAAGCTCACCGGTATTAAGTGCAATAGAAACATCCTCAAGAATAGTTTTATTGCCGATTTTATAGCTCAAGTTATTGCCATATAATAATGGAGTGTGTTGATTTTCCATCATGACATGCGTCCTGCTGGTTGTCGTAAAATAAGCCAAAGAAAATAAGGTCCACCAAGAAGTCCGGTAATAAGTCCTACAGGAATTTCCGCAGGGGATACCAAGGTTCTTGACAGGGTATCTGCGGCTAATAAGAGTATTGCTCCCCCTAATAGGGTGGCCGGTAATAACCAAATATGGTTACTGCCTAATCGCATACGAATAAGGTGGGGCACCACAAGACCAACAAACCCAATAACACCACTTAATGCAACGGCACAACCGATTAAAATGGCACTGAGTAGTAGTAAAATAAATTTTGTTTTTCTTACATTTAACCCTAAATAATGTGCTTCTTCATCACCGAGTTGTAATAGGTTAAGTTTATGACCTTGCCAACAGGCTAATGCACTAATGGGAATAATCACGAGAGTTGCAATCGCCAAGGTGTTCCAGTCTATTTTACTTAAAGAGCCCATCATCCATAGTGAAAATTGGCGCAGTTGCTGATCTGTGCTGATATAGCTCAATACACCAATAAAAGACATACAAAGCGCATTAATGGCAATTCCCGCTAGGAGCAATCTTGCCAAGTTACCATCACTTAATTGATGCAATGAAAAAATAATCATTGCCACTATTAAGCCGCCAATAAAGGCGGCAATAATATGACTGTAGAAAGAAAATACGGATAAAAAAGAGAAGGGCAAAATAATCACAATAGCGACCATTAGCGCAGCACCACTGCTAATACCTAGTAATCCAGGATCGGCAAGTGAGTTTCTAAATAGTCCTTGCATGATGGTGCCTGATATGGCTAAAGCGCCACCGACGAGAATAGCTAATAGTACTCGAGGTAAACGAATATCAAGCCAAATTTGCCACTCTATATCATCAAAAGAGCGATCCCATAAAGTACTAAATGAGAGTGCTAGCGGGCCGCTATTAACAGAAATAAGCGTAATGATGGTAAATAAGATGAGTAAAATGGCAATACTCATCCACGGTGAGCGAAAACGAGACATTATTGCTCCAATGCTTGACGAATTTGTTGCATAACTTTGGGGGTTGATAAGGTAAAGCCTAATAAACCCATATCATCAACAACGATATAGCGCTTATTTTTACCTGCGGGGGTGTACTTTATGCCGGGCAAGTCCCACAGTTTTTCGATACCTCCAATACCTTTTATTCCCTCTTTAGTGACCAACAAAATATCAGGCTGGCTGGCAATAACCCCTTCTTGTGACAGTAAGCGGTAACTACTAAAACCTTGCATAGCATTTTTTCCGCCTACCAGTGTGATAATCGTATCTGCAGCAGTATTTTGACCGGCAGCCATAGGGGCAACACCACCATGGCTCATGATATAAATAATTTTTTTATCAATAGGCGTCGTGGCAATTTGATTAATAGATTGAGTGAGCTTTTCTTTTAATTGCTGACTCTCTGTTTCTTTTTGTAAGAGGGTTGCAATGGCATCGATTTTTTCATTAATGGCTTCTAATGAACGTGTACCCGTAATAGTTTCAACAGGTACACCTGCTTTTTCGATACGACGTAATGCAAAAGAAGGACGAGCTAATTCGCTAGCAATAATCAGCGTCGGTTTAACCGAAAGAATACCTTCAGGATTGAGCATGCGCATATAACCCACATCGGGTAATGATTTAACTTGCTCTGGTACTAAACTCGTACTATCTCTAGCAATGACCTGATCGCCTGCACCTAATGCAAAAACAATTTCAGTAATATCACCACCAATAGTGACAATACGTTGTTTAGCGAGGCTGGTGAATGTCATCAAACTACACAGGATCAAAAGAAGCCATTTTTTCATTGAGCTATCCTTCTATTAAGCTATTTTAGCAAGAGCGTTGAGTTGCTCACGCCATTGTTGTTGTTCTTTTGTTCCCTCAGTGCGTTGTCCATAGAGCTGAGCAATCTGTTGACCTTTGCTATCAAATAGTTCAAGACTTGTGACAAAACCATCTTGGGTTGGCTTACGAGTGATCCAGCTTTCCACAATTTCGCTCTCAATTAAATGCAGTGTAAATGCAGGATTAAAAATGTTAATCCATACTTGTTCACTATTTTCAAATTGATGAGGTACTAAACGATCAATTTTACCGGTAAAGATCTGTACACAACCTCGATTTCCCACGAAAATCATAATTTCATTTTGTACTTCTTTCGCCAGTGCTAATAATGTTTTTAAGGCACTATTATCTACTTGATAAGCTAAATCATCACTGACCGCTTTGAACGCTTGCTGGCGACTGAGATTATTTTCTTGCAGGATTTTAAAGAATTGATGAACGTCAGTCATCGAGCGCCATTGCTGTTCTAACTGTTGTGCTAATGCCGTTGTTACCGGTGCATCAGTAAAAGGTTTAGCGGGGGTAATCTCTAATACGGGATTTTCTGGTGATAAATAAGTATCGATTAAGGTATTCCATGCGTCCATATGAGTATTATCAGTGGTATACACTTTATGGAGAGAATCACCATGAAGATCAAAGAATTGAATACTATGACGAATGCCACGAGTCGTCTCTTCGGTTAATGCAAAGATACTTGCCCAATGAGAGAAGAAAAAGCGTAAATCGAGGGCTCGAGGGTTTAAGATCAATCCTGCATGATCGTTAAAACGAGCATTGGTATATTCACCAAGATGTTCATGAACCGCAATTTCATTACGAGTAATGGCTTTCACTTCGCCTACGGTTGCGAGAGCGGTTAAAATATCACGAACATCACCATGTAAGCGTTTAGCATCGTGCCCAACACGCGCGTGAGTAAGCTCAGCTTCACTTACATTAAGGTAAGTTGCTAAATCACGCGCATAAGATGCTTTTTTTTCATTTTTTGCTTGCAGGTAGCTCTCATAAAGAGGTTTAGTCACGGAAACTCCTATTGTTTCGTTTATTTTATTGTTAATTACCATTGATAACTCACCAGTACTTTTGCATTGCGCCCCTCTTGAGGAATACCCGCAGAAGAGTAGTATTTTTTATCAAATGCATTACCCAGTACCAGTGAGGTTGTTAGCCCTGTTAATGAAGCACTACCTTCATAACGGAGGTAGAAATCATTGACACCATAACCCGCTTGTTGGCGATTGGTCGGGCGATTAAAGCGATCATGTTTTGTAAAATCTGTTTTTTTAGTAAATTGTCCCACCCAACCTACGGAAAAATCACTATTGGGTACGGGAATATCGAGGCGACTGGTTAATGTATCTGGCTCAATAGAGGTAATAGAGGCATTACTGGCATTATCTTTTCCTTTTGTATGGTTATAAGCCAAATCCCAACTAAAGAACTTCGATTGATAATTCATCTCGATATCCCAACCCCAAATAGTTGCTCTTGGAATATTCGTCGATTGTGTATATCCCTGAAAAATAGCGACATCTGTATCAATATAATCTTTTGCACGCGTATTGAAATGGGCAGCTTTAATTTTCAGATTATCATTATTAGATAATAAGTCGTCGAATTGAAAACCGAACCCGTATTCAGTTGTTGAATTGGTTTCGGGCTTTAAATTAGGGTTAGGGCGCCAGTAATTGGTTGGTGCTCCGGGGAATGGGGCATCAAAATGTTTAGCATCGTTATACATCTCGCCAATTGTTGGTGCTCTAAAAGCTTGAGCATAAGAGGTATAAAGCATTAACCAATCTGTGGGTGTAATACTAACGGCTCCTTTTGATGACCATTTATCAGCGCTGATGTCATCATAACGATCATTTTGACTGCTATATTTATCAAACCTTGTACCGACGATGAATGAAATGGGTACATCACGTAAAGTCATTTCATCTTGTAACCAGCCTGACATAAAACGAATATCTGCTTTAGGGAAGCTTTCGGCATTTGCACTGGGTGATTGCTTTTGCTTATAGATCTCACCGCCATAAGTTAAAGCGTGAGCAGCAAAGGGGTAGGTGGCTAATTGAGTGCGATTTTCAATTTTAATGCCATAGGTTTTTTGCTCTCTACCTTCAAATCCTTTTTGTTGTGTTTTCGCATTAATATCTACCTCGCTGTAATAGGCTTGTGTTTTTAGGTTAATCCATGACATATCACTAGGATGATATTGATAGGTTAACTGTGCATCTTTTTGTGTTGTAGTACGATTTGTCGCTACATTAGCCAGTGTTGGGTTATTGGCGAGTTGTGGATCCTTAGGCTGTTGTGCGTTGTTATGATAATAGCGTAATTGGCCACTTAACGTATTGCTATCATCAATAAACCAACGTCCTTTAGATAATAAGTTAATGATTGTTTCATCGTTTTGCGCACGATAACCGCCTCCATAGCGAGTTGTACCTTTATCACGAGCGGAGAGGGCGAGTAATCCATCGAAATTGTCTTGTTGACCAAAAGCGGTAATGCCAAATCCTTGACTCTGTTGTGCCGTATTACCAAGGGCTGTAACACGCACACCACCATGTTCATTTTTTGCAAGCAAGTCGCTGGCATCAACGGTATCATATGCCACAACCCCACCGAGGGCACCGCTTCCATATAAAAGTGCTGAAGGGCCACGAACCACTTCAACTTGTTTAATGAGTAGAGGATCGACAAAAATACTGTCAATATGACCTGTATCAGTACCTTGGCGTATGCCATCTACTAGTGTCAAAACACCGTTACTACTGTAGCCACGCATACTGATAGTTTCACCGTTTGTGCGGCCAGCTCCTGATATTGAAATGCCCGGTATATGACGCAACAATTCAGTGGCACTTCCTGCCGTTTCTGTCCAAGCACTGTTATTTTTTATGACGGTCGACATCATTGGTAATGTAAAGCTATCTCGCTCGTTACCTGTTGCATAAACCGTTATTATTTGTGTGTTTCTCTCCCCGCTATTTTTTTCTCCATAGATTTGATTTTTATTTTCAGCGAATGCACTGCTAATCGCTGTTGCAACAACTAAAACACTCACCTTTATGCATCGCGATGATTGAGA
The DNA here is from genome assembly GCF_001808035.1 of Proteus sp. HMSC14B05. Lineage (NCBI taxonomy): Bacteria > Pseudomonadati > Pseudomonadota > Gammaproteobacteria > Enterobacterales > Morganellaceae > Proteus > Proteus sp. HMSC14B05. Next base: position 164,162 of record NZ_KV791969.1, read on the forward strand.
CATACAGGTCGATCTCCGTTATTAAAATGGGCTGCTAAACTCAACAGCCCGTTATGATAAAAATCATTGCTCTTTTTATTGTTTACCAGCGATAACTGACAGACATTTTGATATTTCTAGCTTCTTGAGGCACACCTACCGTTGAGTAATACACTTTGTTGAATGCATTATCGAGTACCAATGAGGCTTGTATATCTTTATTATTGGATTGATAGTTGACTGCAAAACTATGCACACCATAGCCAGGGTATTGCTGAAGATCTTCTTTTAATCGAGTAGTCACTTCCTCTGAACCAGGGTATTTATGTGTGCCTTTTTTGGCCGTTGGACCGGCAAACTTTCCTGACCAAGCAACAGAAAATGGTGTTTTGATAATGGGTACATTTATAAAAGCGGTTAATGTTTCAGGGCGCACCATTGAAATAGTCTCTAGAGACGACAGTTCCAAGGTTTTAGTTTGATTGTAATTTACCCCCATAGCGATGTATGGATGAGAATATAGCAATCTTAAATCAAAGCCGTGAATAAGCGCTTTAGGCAAGTTAACTGATTGAAATAATAAAGGTTCACGAGCATCTTTAATGGGAGATAACGCAATATGACTATTTTTTAATTGGATAGGCTTACGACTATGATACCACTGTTGATAAGTAATGTGGTCAATCGATTCAGTGCTGTAATATGAAGCTTTAATGTTTATCTGGTCATTGGTAAAAATCAACGCATTTTTTTGTAAATTGATACCATGTTCCCATGTTCTATTCGTCTCTGGTTCTAATGTGGAATTTGGAACCCAACGAGCATCATAGCTTTTCTTATTAAAAGGGGAAATTATAGTGAAATGTACTGAGTCATTATACATTTCGCTTAAAGTCGGCGCCCTAAAGGCAACAGAATAAGAAGAATAGATCTGTAACCATTTGGTCAGTGTGAGACGTAACGCAATATTTTTAGAAATATTTTGATATGTTTCTTGATATTTGTCGGCGGAGGTCATGTCTCCTTTTTTATTTAAGTCTTTGTAGTAATCTAAAGTTTTACTGTTATCAGGGACATTTTGATAATAGTTGTAACGAAGACCCGCAATTAAAGTAATGGGTAATAGAGGGGTATTGAACGTGTTATGAACCCAACCTGAGGCATTATCCATATGTGATAAAGGGAAATTTTTAGCCTTATTATTCGATACCATCTTCTGTTTTTCAGCATCAATGCCGATAATCACAGATTGAGTCAACCTATCTTGAAAGTAATTTAAATTAAAGGCGTTTTCTACTTTCATACCATAGGTATATTGGGTACGTTTTTCAGAATTACCTAGCACACTTTCTATGTCTGGATATATTTCTTTGCGTGTATCCGTCAGAAACGTATGCGCAATTTTAAACTGAGAATAATAAAGTTGAGTGCTCAGATCGAGCCAATCATAATTATTTGGATTTAAATGATAGGTGAGTGAGATATCATTTTGTTTGGTGGCTCGATACATATTATTACTGTCTCTTTTTCCAAACCCTCCCATTCGATTTAAAACTTCTCTTTGCTCTCCTGCATTATTATATTGACGGGCAGAAAAAATAACGGTTTGTTCCTCTGTAGGGTAAACATAGGCTTTTGCAAAATAATTTTTGATACGTTCGTGGTTATTTAATATTGAGTCATCAGCAATACGTATTGGGCCACGCTCTCTTTGGCTATAAGCCAATAACCCTTCCACTAACTGATGTCTACCTGCGATCACACCACCATAAGAAAAATGTTTATCCGCAGAAGAGAATGAGCTAAATAATTTAGCACCAAGGTTTTTATTGGCGTCTAATAACTCATTTGGATGGAGAGTTGAGAACGATACAACGCCACCTAGCGCGCCACTTCCATGTTTAACCGAAGAGCCACCATGTTTGACTTTAACGCGCGAAATAAGTGAAGGTTCAATAAAAAGGCCACCAAGCTTGTTCATAGTATTATCAATAGGTTGATGAATACCATCCACAAAGATTTTGACACCTCTTTGATCGTAACCACGCATCATAATATTGCCACCATTGGCGATCCCCGTCCCTGATACGGTGATCCCCGGGATTTGTTTTAACAATTGCCCCGTGGTAGATGCGGTTTGAGCTTGTGCTGAACGGGTATCGACGACAGATTGAAAATCCGTTATTTGATTGTCTTGTTGCCCAATAACAGTCAATGTATCTGTCTCTACTTTTTCAATATGAGCAAAAGTAGTCGGCGCGTATAACAGACAAATTGCTGTAGCTAATGTGGAGTATTTGAAATTTCTTTTCAGCATAGACATACCATTAATATCCATAAAAGTCCTTGTATATGGAGTGAATTAGCTGGCTGCCTAGCAAAATAGGTGGCTTGCGAAAAGGGATTAAATATTTATTTTGTTAGGATAAGTTTTCCTGTTTTTGTTTGGCGTAACTGATACAACTCTCCGTTATGTTGAATATAAACCACGCCCGATTTACCCAGTAATTCTATGCTATTTATAGATTGAATGACTGGGGAGCTTGTTTCACGTGTTATCGATGAATCGTTTAAATTATGAACATTTTTATTCATTTTAATAGCAATACTGATAGAGGTTATGATTATGATAATCATTATCGTTATCAGGATATTTTAGACAAGCTTTTTTTAACGTAAACGCCTAAATTTAAGATGATTAGTAACAAAAGAACAACAAAATAGGATGTTAGAATAAAAATCATACAGTTGATTAGTGTGGGAGAAGGTAAAGCTTAATCTTAATGAAGATGGATAACGACTTTTTGTGTAAGTTAAAAAGGAGAGGTAACACTCTCCTTTTTGGCGATATTATTTAAATCGACTTTCAACCGCTTGAGCTAATAATTCCAGTAATTGTTCGGTATCTTCCCAACTGAGACAAGGATCAGTGATCGATTGTCCATAGGTCAGCACCTTATCTGCTGTGACTTTCTGTGATCCCTCTTGTAAAAAGCTTTCTGCCATAACACCAACAATAGCTTGTGAACCATCCGTAATTTGTTGAGCGACATTGCGTGCAACTTCAAGTTGGCGACGATGAATTTTTTCACAATTACCATGGCTAAAATCGATGACCAAGTGTTCAGGTAAATCAAGTTGTTTCAGTGCATCAACAGCATCTGCTACATCACTGGCATGATAATTAGGCTTTTTACCGCCACGCATAATAATATGACCGTAGGGATTTCCGCTGGTTTGGTAAATTGTCATACGTCCCGTTTTATCAGGTGATAAAAAGGTGTGACTAGCACGAGCGGCACGAATGGCATCTATCGCAATGCGTATATTACCGTCAGTGCCATTTTTAAATCCCACAGGGCAAGAGAGGGCGGAGGCCATTTCACGGTGAACTTGACTCTCTGTTGTTCTTGCCCCGATAGCCCCCCAACTGATTAAATCTGCAATATATTGCCCCGTGACCATATCAAGAAATTCAGTGGCTGTGGGGAGTCCTAATGCGTTGATCTCAATTAGCAGTTTCCTTGCAATACGAATGCCTTCATTAACATTACAAGAGTTATCAAGGAAAGGATCAGAAATAAGGCCTTTCCAACCAATAACGGTACGCGGTTTTTCAAAATAGGTTCTCATCACGATTTCTAGACGGTCATGAAAACGCGCTTTTTGTTGATTTAGTTTTGTTGCGTACTCTTTAGCCGCCTTGGGATCATGTATAGAGCAAGGGCCAATAATAACTAATAGTCGTTTATCTTCACCAGTGAGAATAGCTTCAATGCGTTGACGGGCAGAAGTGATATTACTGATAATCTCTTGTGAGATGGGTAACTCATTAGCTAACGTTTCCGGCGTTACTAGGCTGGCTAAAGCCTTTGTCCGTAATTCGTCTGTTTTTAACATAATTTATCTCAATAAAAATACAGGGTAAGTCTACCCAGTGATTAAGATCACAATAAACGAAATTCAGCTAATTTCAACACTGTTATTGGTGAAAAATAAATAAAAAATGACTTACTGTCTCTAGAACATTCTTCTGGCTAATCCCATAGAATCAATTACCTTAGTGGAAATTTCTTCAACAGAGTAGTTTGTCGTATTTAGGTAAGGAATGTTATTTTTCCTAAATAGCGCTTCAACTTCCGCTAATTCAATACGACATTGACGAATAGATGCATAACGACTGTTTTCACGACGTTCGCTACGGATAGCAGCAAGGCGTTCTGGAGCAATGGTTAAGCCAAACAATTTATGTTGATACTCTTTTAATTCAGGAGGCAATTTTAAAAAATCCATATCATCAGCAGTAAAAGGGTAATTAGCCGCTTGAATGCCAAATTGCATCGCTAAATATAAACTGGTAGGGGTTTTACCGCAGCGTGAGACACCGATTAAGATCACTTGCGCTTGGTCGAGATTGCGTAAAGAGATCCCATCATCATGAGATAAAGTGTATTCAATAGCAGCAATTCGAGCATCATATTTGCTGAGATTTTTTTCCGTTAAACCGTGCGTTTTATTTAATTGAGGTAGCGCTTGAACGCCAATTTCTTTTTCTAAGGGGAGAACTAATGACTGCACAATATCCTGACAGAATCCTTCACTACTATTTATTATTCGTTTTACATCAGGACTAATAATAGAGTAGAAAACCAGAGGCTTGGCGCCACTTTTTTTATAAATTTCATTAATCTTATTTTTTATTTCTTCTGCTCTTTCTACAGAAGATACAAAAGGTAAGGTATAGCTTTTCATTTTTAATGGAAATTGTGAGAGTACCGCATGGCCTAAGACTTCTGCAGTAATAGCGGTGCCGTCAGAGATAAAAAAAACAGTTCTATCAACAAGTTCATTATTATCACAGTTAATTGAATTCAAACTTAATATCATTCCTCTCACCTTTTTTTTAGCTGAATTAGCAATTCAGACAATATTATCTATAGTATTTTTAGTGATTATAAAGGATAAAAAAATAAAGTTTTCTGGTTGATCGATTCACCTTTCTATATTCTCCATAACATTGTGATACGCTTATTTATGTTGTCGTTTTGACAGCGGGTTTTTCTTTTTTTTCTCTCTCTCATTTGTTTAAAAAAGGATTGTTCTCAATGTCCAGCAATAGCCTCACCCCGTGCAATGTACTTTGGTATAACCAATTGGGTATGAATGACGTTGATCGTGTTGGTGGGAAAAATGCTTCCCTCGGTGAAATGATCACTAATCTTGCGGAACTGGGTGTGTCTGTTCCTAATGGATTTGCCACCACAGCGCAAGCGTTTAATGATTTTCTGGAACAAAGTGGTATTAATCAGCGTATTTATGAGCTACTCGATAGTATTGATGTTGATGATGTTAATCAATTAGCACAAGCGGGTAACCAAATTCGCCAATGGGTGATTGATACACCTTTTACCCCTCAGTTTGAGAAAGATATTCGTGATGCTTATCAGACCTTAAGTGAAGGTGAATCTGAAGCCTCATTTGCAGTACGATCATCAGCAACCGCTGAAGATATGCCTGATGCTTCTTTTGCCGGCCAACAAGAGACATTTTTAAACGTTCAAGGTATCGATGCAATTTTAGTTGCGATTAAACATGTGTTTGCTTCACTGTTTAATGATCGCGCAATCTCTTATCGTGTTCACCAAGGCTACGATCACCGCGGTGTTGCTTTATCTGCAGGTGTCCAACGTATGGTTCGCTCTGATTTAGCTTCATCAGGGGTGATGTTTACTATTGATACTGAATCAGGCTTTGATCAAGTAGTCTTTATTACCTCTGCTTATGGTTTAGGGGAAATGGTGGTTCAGGGGGCAGTTAACCCAGATGAATTCTATGTTCATAAACCAACTTTGGCGAAAGGTTTACCGGCAATTGTGCGCCGTAACCTAGGTTCTAAAAAGATCCAAATGGTTTATGCCGATAGCATTGAGCATGGTAAACAAGTCCGTATTGAAGATACGCCAGAAGCATTGCGCAATCGTTTCTCTTTAACTGATGATGAAGTGCAAGAGCTAGCAAAACAAGCGGTATTGATTGAACAACATTATGGACGTCCAATGGATATCGAGTGGGCTAAAGATGGTCATAATGGTCGTCTATATATTGTTCAAGCGCGTCCAGAAACAGTTCGTTCTAACCAACAAGTTATGGAACGCTATCAGTTAAATGAAACAGGCACTGTGATTGTAGAAGGTCGTGCAATTGGTCATCGTATTGGTAGTGGTACGGTTAAGGTTATCCATAACTTAAGTGAGATGGATAGAATAGAGGCGGGTGATGTGTTGGTCACCGATATGACAGATCCTGATTGGGAGCCTATCATGAAAAAAGCCTCTGCGATTGTGACTAATCGTGGTGGAAGAACCTGTCATGCGGCAATTATTGCTCGTGAATTAGGTATTCCAGCAGTGGTAGGTTGTGGCGATGCGACGGAGTGTATTAGCGAAGGGCAAGTGGTCACCGTCTCTTGTGCTGAAGGGGATACCGGATTTGTTTATGATGGGAAACTCGATTTTTCTATTCAAAGCTCCGCAATCGATAACATGCCAGAACTTGGCTTAAAAATCATGATGAACGTCGGTAATCCTGATCGCGCCTTTGACTTTGCTGGGTTACCAAATGATGGGGTAGGCCTTGCGCGTTTAGAGTTTATTATCAACCGTATGATTGGTGTGCATCCTCGCGCTTTACTCGAATACGAAGATCAAACAGATGCACTAAAAGCTGAAATTGATGAAATGATGGCGGGTTATGCATCACCTGTTGAATATTATATTGGTAAATTAACCGAAGGTATCGCAACACTCGCTGCAGCATTCTGGCCAAAACGTGTCATTGTTCGCTTATCTGATTTTAAATCAAATGAGTATGCAAACTTAGTCGGTGGCGATCGCTATGAGCCTGATGAAGAAAACCCTATGTTAGGTTTCCGTGGTGCGGGTCGTTACGTATCGGATGATTTCCGTCGTTGTTTTGCACTCGAGTGTGAAGCAGTGAAACGTGTGCGTAATGAGATGGGATTAACTAACGTGGAAGTGATGATCCCATTTGTACGTACGGTGCGCCAAGCAGAAGAAGTGATAGATGAGTTAGCACGTAATGGTTTAAAACGTGGTGAGAATGGCTTAAAAGTGATTATGATGTGTGAAATTCCATCCAATGCTTTATTAGCCGATCAATTCTTGGCTCATTTTGATGGTTTCTCTATCGGCTCTAATGATATGACTCAGCTAACATTGGGCTTAGATCGTGATTCTGGTGTCGTCTCATCACTGTTTGATGAACGTAATGATGCGGTAAAAGCGCTATTATCTATGGCAATTCAATCAGCGAAACGTCAAGGTAAATACGTCGGGATCTGCGGACAGGGCCCTTCTGACCATGAAGATTTTGCACAATGGTTAATGGAAGAGGGTATTGATAGCTTATCTTTAAACCCAGATACCGTAATTAAAACCTGGGTGAAATTAGCACAACAATAATTATATTATTATTGAATAATTAAAAGCTCACAAAATAATGTGAGCTTTTTTTATACTATTTATAAATAATAGATAAAAAAAAAGCCTATCATGGGCTGACAGGCAAAGACTACACACAGCAATATTTTATATACTTTGGTCTCGCCTTTTAATCTATTAATAAAATAGGCAAAACCATTAATTAAATGAAACATTCGTTTCGATGAGATTTATATTAAGAGAAATGAGTTAATTATTCTCTAAGAATTATCTCAATCAAAAAAATATTAGGATATAAAGAAGTGAATATAACTCGCTGGTAGCAAACAGGTTTAAAAAAATAAGAATTGTTTCAAATTGTAAATTTCAAGATATAAAAATAATAAAATACTCATAAATTGATAATCTTTATTAAAGTTTTAAGTAATACTTATAAAGCATGTAAGTGTTGATACTTACATGCTTTTATATTATTTACTCTTTTTCTATAAAGTTTTTATTCATAAATTCTACAGTTTCTGTTAAATCTGGATCGGGTTTAGGAACTTCATTGATCCACGCATTCAATAAACTGTGTGCTACGGCTAATACAACAGGGCCAATAAACAGACCAATCATACCGAGTGTTAAAATACCACCGATAACACCGGTCAAAATTAGTACCATAGGTAGGTCAGCTCCCATTTTGATGAGGAATGGACGTAGTACACCATCCATCGTCGCCACAATCCCACCCCAAATGATCATGACGATACCCCATGTAGTATCACCGGTCCAAAATAGCCATAGAATAGAAGGAACCAGAACGAACAAAGGTCCTAATTGCGCAAGACAACAAATAAACATCAATACCGTTAACACTGTGGCATAAGGCACACCCGAAATACCTAAGCCAATGCCACCAATAACGGCTTGGATCAGCGCAGTTAACACCACACCCAGCGCCACTGCGCGAATTGACATGGAAGCTAATAAAATGGCTGCATCACCCCGTTGTCCGGCAAGACGCACAGCAAAATGGCGTAACCAAGCAACAACATTTTCACCTTGTAAAAAGAGTAATCCTGAAAAAAGTAACATGACAACTAAGTGAAGCGCAAAACGGCCAATATTTAAGGCTTGTGCAAAGAACCAATTTGCTGCTTGTCCAATATAGGGTTGGATCTTCGCCATTAAGGCATTACCACCAGAAACGAGAATAGAGTGCCAAGTTTCATAGAGCGTATTACCAACCATGGGGATCTCTTTCAACCATAGCAGTTGTGGTGGTTGAATATCTGAAGGTGATTTTGCTAGTTCAATCAATGGAGCACTGTTGTCAATAACACTACTAATTAACAAAATAATCGGAATGACGAAAATCAGTAATATTAAAATCATCATGATCATGGTTGATAGCCAGCGATATTTTACTCGTTTTTCTAAAATAATGAGTAAAGGCCAAGTGGCAACCACTATCATGCCAGCCCAAATAAAACCAACGATAAAAGGATTCAGGATCCAAAAACTACCGATAATAAAAAAAGAAATAAAAAGAACGGTGAATAAAATTTTGGGTATATCTGTATGGATCTGCGGTTTTTCCATGATTTTAAATCCCTACACGAATAAAATGCTAAAAGCAGATGAATAAACATGGCAAATATCATGTTGTTTATGTCACTACGCAATTTGCCAGAATTGTATGATAAGGTGAACAGGTATCGGTCTGAAAGTGCAAATTCAAATTATTGCACCTCTTGGCATACATTGAGATAGTTTTAATAAAGCAATGTGGATAAATTAGATTAAAGAGCTATAACAAATGATCCCACGTATATCGCAAGCACCGCAAGTCAGTGAACTCACAACCGAATTTTTAAATACACTCCGACAAAATGGTTTTACAGGTGATATATCGAGCACTTATGCCGATAGACTCACTATGGCAACAGATAACAGTATTTATCAGTTGCTACCACAGGCGGTTATTTTTCCTCGTTCCACAGCGGATGTGACTATTGTAGCACGTTTAGTGGATGAACCTCGTTTTCATTCCCTCTCTTTGACACCAAGAGGTGGCGGAACCGGCACTAATGGTCAAGCGTTAACCGAGGGTATCGTGGTGGATTTATCTCGTTATATGAAACGTATTATTGAGATAAACCCAGAACAGCGATGGGTAAAGGTAGAAGCCGGTGTGATAAAAGATGAACTTAATCTGTTTTTAAAACCCTATGGCTTCTTTTTTGCGCCAGAACTGTCTACCAGTAATCGTGCGACATTAGGGGGAATGATCAATACCGATGCTTCAGGGCAAGGCTCTATGGTATATGGCAAAACCTCCGATCATGTATTAGGCGTCAGAGCCGTTTTACTAGGCGGAGAATTGCTTGAAACTCGCGCGATGGACAGCGCTTTAGCTGAAACTATTGCGAAAGAAGATTCTGCTGTTGGTCGGATATATCAAACGGTATTATCCCGTTGCAAAGCACAACGTCAGCTTATTCTCGAAAAATTTCCTAAATTGAATCGCTTTTTAACGGGCTATGATTTACGCCATGTGTTTAGCGATGACATGAAGCATTTTGATCTTACGCGTATTCTAACCGGCTCAGAAGGGACTTTGGCCTTTATTACCGAGGCAACACTCGATATTACCCCCATTCCAAAGCAGCGCAGTTTAGTGAATGTGAAGTATGACTCATTTGATTCCGCATTGCGTAACGCGCCGTTTTTAGTAAAAGCAAAGGCGCTTTCTGTTGAAACTGTTGACTCCAAAGTATTAAACCTTGCTCGAGAAGATATTGTCTGGCATTCCGTTAATGCATTGATTACGGATGTGCCCGATAAAGATATGCAAGGGCTAAATATTGTTGAGTTTGCCGGTGATGATAAAACACTGATTGCCTCACAAGTGGAGGATTTATGTCAGCGCTTAGATAAGCTGATGAATAATGGCGAAGGGGGCGTTATCGGTTATCAGGTTTGTGATAACCTCGCCGATATTAACCGTATTTATGCCATGCGTAAAAAAGCAGTAGGGCTATTAGGTAATGCTCAAGGGCATGCTAAACCCATTCCTTTTGTTGAAGATACCTGTGTGCCACCAGAGCATTTAGCGGATTATATTACTGAATTTAGGGCATTACTTGATAGTTATCAGCTCAATTACGGTATGTTTGGTCATGTTGATGCTGGCGTATTGCATGTGAGACCTGCTTTAGATATGTGTGATCCGCAACAAGAACAACTCATGAAAACCATTTCTGATGAGATTGTTGCATTAACGGCGAAATATGGTGGCTTACTATGGGGGGAGCATGGAAAAGGCTTTAGAGCGCAATATAGTCCAGAATTCTTTGGCGAAACCCTTTATCACGAATTACGTCAAATAAAAACGGTGTTCGATCCTCGAAATAGACTTAACCCAGGGAAAATATGTCCTCCTCTTGAGGTTGAGGCGCCAATGAAACAGGTCGATGCTATTAAACGCGGCACATTTGATCGCACCATTCCTGTATCGGTTCGCGAAGATTTTCGCGGTGCATTAGAGTGTAATGGTAATGGATTATGTTTTAACTTTGATGTTAAAAGTCCAATGTGTCCTTCTATGAAAATAACTGGACAACGTATTCATTCACCTAAAGGCAGAGCGACATTAGTCAGAGAGTGGTTACGTCTACTTACAGAGCAAGGAGTAAGCCCTCAGCAGTTAGAAACAAGTCTTACAAATAATAAACCTAGCTTACGGGGATTGATTGAAAAAACACGCAATACATGGAAAGCTAAACGTGGAGAATATGATTTCTCTCATGAGGTTAAAATAGCAATGAATGGTTGTTTAGCCTGTAAAGCGTGCTCTACACAATGCCCGATTAAAATTGACGTGCCATCATTTAGAGCCAAATTTACTCAGTTATATCATCAACGCTATCTACGTCCGCTAAAAGATCATATTGTGGCAAATGTCGAACTCACCACACCGTTAATGGCAAAAGTACCAAGTCTGTTTAATTTCTTTATTAAGCAACCATTGGTGCAATCGTTGAGTAAACGTACTATTGGTATGATAGATCTGCCTCTATTGTCATCTCCGACATTAAAGCAGCAGTTAGCTGGACATAGCGCGTTAACGATGACCTTGGAAGAGTTAGAGCAGTTATCAGAAAAGCAACGAAGCTATTATGTTATCGTGGTACAAGATCCATTTACCAGTTATTACGATGCTAAAGTAGTTGCTGACTTTATTAAATTGATTGAAAAAATTGGTTTTAAACCTGTGCTATTGCCTTTTTCACCTAACGGAAAAGCACAGCATATTAAGGGCTTTTTACAGCAATTTAGTAAAACTGCACAAAAAACAGCAACGATGCTTAATCGAGTTGCACAGTTGTCCATTCCAATGGTAGGAGTCGACCCCGCTTTAGTCCTTTGCTACCGCGATGAATATCGGGAGATATTAGGGGATAAACGCGGTAACTTTAAGGTTCAACTGGTTCATGAGTGGCTAAATCAGTTAGTCAGTGAGCCGATTGAGATCTGCGAAGATGCTGAAAAATGGTATCTTTTTAGTCATTGTACTGAGTCAACGGCATTACCGCAAAGTATGCAACAGTGGCAAGCGATATTCCAACGTTATGGTCAACCACTTGAAGTGGTAACTACGGGGTGCTGTGGTATGGCGGGCACTTATGGGCATGAAGTGAATAACTATAAAAATTCATTGGGAATTTATCAACTGTCATGGGGAAATGCATTGAAAACACTCCCTACAGCACGTTGCTTGAGTACCGGATATTCTTGTCGTAGCCAAGTAAAACGTATTGATAATATTGAGTTAAAACATCCACTACAGGCGCTTTTGGAGATTATGCAATGATATGGAAACGAAAAACAACATTAGGACAACTTAATCATATTAGCCCAAATAATATGGTGGGGCACCTTGGTATAGAACTCACCGCACTGGGTGAGGATTATCTTGAAGGCACCATGCCAGTAGATCAGCGTACTAAACAGCCTTTTGGTTTATTACATGGTGGCGCCTCTGTGGTATTAGCTGAAACCTTAGGGTCAATTGCTGGCTATTTATGCACAGAAGGTGAACAAAAAGTGGTGGGTTTAGAAATTAATGCCAACCATATGCGAGCAGTAAAAGAAGGGGTTGTAAAAGGTGTCTGTAAACCTATTCATTTAGGTCGTACACATCAAGTATGGTCAATAGAAATTTTTGATGACGCTGACCGTAAAGTCTGTATTTCACGTTTAACAACTGCGGTTATTGTTTAATTCGTTAATCAATAATAAACGCCTAAGGTTATTATTTCACTTTAGGCGTTTTTTATTTATTGAAATGAGGTCATGTGAAAAAATTATCTTTATTTAAGTTTAAATTTTAATGATAATTATTATCTTCATTATTATTAATAGTAAGAAAAAATGACATCAACCATTCTAAATTATAAAAGCGTTTTTATTTTAATCGGTAGTTTATTACTTACAGCATGTGATAACGAATCAACTCACAATAAGAGTGAAGAGATAATAAATTATCCTGTACGTACTATGTCGGGGTTTAATATCGCGTATCCAACTTCATTCTCATTAAATAGAGAGGATACAGAACACTATTTTCAATTATTACCTGATCATGTCCAAGATGCCACATCACAGATGTTAGTTTATCAAGCCAAACCAGTATGTCAGTTATCAGAAGTTCGTTTAGTTTATTTTAAACTTGACGATATGATGAGCTATGATATTGATTCAGGAGCACAGGGTATCGTTGATAATATTTCCACTATTGATGGCATGAAAGAAACTTCAACAACAATAAAGCCTTTCACAGTGTCAGAAATGCCAGCTCGACAAATTTTCTTTGAAGGAAAGTTGTCTAATCAAAAAGTGAGCTATGAAGGGGTATTAATTGCGGATACTAACACAAATCGTGTATGGCAATTACAATTTATTGCTGAAAATAAAAGTAATAATAATCAAGAAGTTATTGATTGTACTAATAGGTATGTGAATTCAATTAGTATCAATCAATAAGTCATAAAAGCACACAATACAATAAGAAGTTATCACAAAAGTGGTGCTATCTTACCTATCAGTATAAGCATAAAAAGAAAATATTTTGCGATTATCAATTGTTGATTTTTTATGCTTTTTCTCTACATTTCAGTGACAAAGGTATAAAATGTATTTGCTTTGCAACTTTTATGCGTATTGTGCGAAATAAAGGAATTTAAAAAAGTTTTATTTTTGTAATGAAAAAAGATAAAAATTGTTATATTTCAATTTATTAAGCGCTATATTTAACAATTAAGAAGCAAAAAAAGAGCAATTTTTAAACGATTTTATAATATCCTTTCAAAAGACAGGGTTGAAGTGATAAGGGTTATCATTACCATTAGAGTCAGGAAAGATATTAATCTCCTTTCGAAATGAGGTCAGTAATGACAAACAATGTTGAAACTTTTTCTCTAAATGATACTGCTTGGCAAGGCATTGTGCTGACTGATAGTGCAGCGAAACATATTTGCCAATTAGTGGAGAAAAACCCTGAAAGTCAGGGACTTTCCTTAAGTATTAAGCCATCAGGTTGTACGGGCTATGGTTATGTTATTGAGCTTGCTACAGGCCCCTCAGAGGACGATCTTGTCTATGAACATAATGGCGCCAAGTTATTTGTTGCATTAAAAGCCATGCCATTCATTGATGGTTTAGTTGTTGATTATGTCCGTGAAGGACTTAATCAGATGTTTAAATTTAATAATCCTAAAGCTCAGAACGTCTGCGGATGTGGTGAGAGCTTTGGGGTATAACATAGTGAAGTCAGATTATGTCTCAGAGCAATGTTGAAATTGGTGATGAAGTTCAAGGCTGGCTCAGTGATCATCACTATAAAGAAGGGTTCTATACCGATATCTCAACCGATACGTTAGATAAAGGGTTGAATGAAGCGGTTGTGCGAGCTATTTCAGCTAAAAGAAATGAGCCAGAGTGGATGCTAGAGTTTCGTCTTGATGCTTATCGTCATTGGCTAGAGATGGAAGAGCCTCATTGGCTAAAAGCAGATTATCCATCGCTGAATTATCAAGATTATAGTTATTATTCAGCGCCATCTTGTGGTGCTTGTTGTGCCAATGGCAGTTGTGCTAGTGGTAACAATGAAGCTGTCTCAACACAAGAAACCCAAGATTATTTAACTAAAGAAGTTGAAGACGCATTTAATCAGTTAGGCGTGCCAGTAAGAGAAGGGCAGTCAGTGGCTGTAGATGCCATTTTTGACTCAGTATCGGTTTCTACCACTTATCGTGAAGAGCTAGCTAAACATGGTGTTATTTTCTGCTCCTTCGGTGAAGCGATTCAAGAATATCCCGAATTAGTACGCCAATATTTAGGTACAGTTGTTTCTAGTCACGATAACTATTTTGCGGCACTTAATGCGGCGGTCGCTTCTGATGGTACCTTTGTTTATATTCCTAAAGGTGTTCGCTGCCCTATGGAATTATCCACCTATTTTCGTATTAATGCGGCACAAACAGGCCAATTTGAACGTACGATTTTAATTGCGGATGAAGGAAGTTACGTCAGTTACATCGAAGGGTGTTCAGCACCTGTACGTGATAGCTATCAGCTTCATGCTGCCGTTGTTGAAGTTATCATTCATAAAGATGCCGAAGTGAAATATTCCACGGTACAAAACTGGTTCTCTGGCGGTGATAGCGAAGGCGGAATTCTTAACTTCGTCACTAAGCGAGCCCTTTGTGAAGGTGAGAACGCTAAAATGTCGTGGACTCAATCTGAAACAGGTTCAGCGATCACTTGGAAATACCCAAGTGTTATCTTAAAAGGAGATAATTCAACGGCTGAATTTTTCTCAGTGGCACTGACCAATGGTAACCAACAAGCCGACACGGGAACCAAGATGATCCACATCGGTAAAAATACCAAATCGACTATTATTTCTAAGGGTATTTCTGCGGGTAAAAGTCAAAATAGTTATCGCGGTTTGGTGAAAGTGTTACCTGGTGCGCAGAATGCACGTAACTACACACAATGTGACTCAATGTTAATTGGCACAGAGTGTGGTGCTCACACCTTCCCTTATGTTGAAGTCATGAATAACTCAGCACAATTAGAGCATGAAGCGACAACGTCACGTATTGGTGAAGATCAGTTATTTTACTGCCGTCAACGTGGATTAAGTGAAGACGATGCAATCTCAATGATTGTCAATGGATTTTGTAAGGACGTGTTCTCAGAATTACCGCTGGAATTTGCTGTAGAAGCACAAAAATTATTAGCAATCAGCTTAGAACATAGCGTTGGTTAACCATTAACCAAATTCTGGGTATAAAAATACCGAAGGCATATATTATGTTAGATATTAAAAATTTACATGTCAGTGTTGAAGGCAATGAAATTCTTAAAGGATTAGATTTGCAAGTACGTGCCGGCGAAGTGCACGCTATCATGGGGCCAAACGGTTCTGGTAAAAGTACATTATCCGCAACCTTAGCAGGTCGCGAAGAGTATGAAGTTGATGAAGGTAGTGTGACTTTTAAAAACAAAGATCTACTGGAATTAGAGCCTGAAGAGCGAGCGGGTGAAGGTATCTTTATGGCGTTTCAATATCCGGTAGAGATCCCCGGTGTCAGTAACCAGTTTTTCTTACAATCCTCAGTCAATGCGGTAAGAGAATATCGAGGCCAAGAGCCGTTAGATCGCTTTGATTTTGAAGATTTTATTGAAGGTAAAATCAAACTATTGGATATGCCTCAAGATTTGTTAACTCGTTCTGTTAACGTAGGTTTTTCCGGTGGTGAGAAAAAACGTAACGATATTTTGCAAATGGCTGCCCTTGAACCTGAACTGTGTATCTTAGATGAAACCGACTCAGGACTTGATATCGATGCGTTAAAAATTGTCGCTAATGGTGTCAATAGCTTACGTGATGGTAAACGCGCCTTTATCGTGGTGACTCACTATCAACGTATCCTTGATTATATTAAACCTGATTATGTGCATGTGCTTTACCAAGGAAAAATCATTAAATCAGGTGATTTTTCATTAGCACAAAAATTGGAGGAACAAGGTTATGGCTGGCTTATTGACCCTCAATGAGAAACGTGAAAAACAGCATCAAGTAGAACAGCGTAATCAACAGGCATTAAAACAATTCTCTGCGCTATATCAACAGCGTAAAGGGGAAGATAATTTAAATGCACGTAATCACTGGCTACAAGTGGAAAAAGTGGGTTTTCCAGCTTATCGACACGAAGATTGGCATTATACGCCATTAGATGAGACGCTCAGTCAGCAATATCAAATGTTGCCACCTTTTGAGGTACAAGATTTAATTGAGCAACGGGCACTCTCATTTGATTGCTACCGTATCGTGATGGTTAATGGTGCATTTTCACCGGCTGAAAGTAGTCAAGATTTTGGTCCATACCAAGTGACATTACTGGATAACCAAAGTGAATTACCGCAAGCCATTAATGGTGAAGTGTTCTTGCATTTAGTTGAAAGTTTAGCGCAACAGCCGCTATTCATTACCTTGAAAAAAGGCGTAGTGGCAGATAAACCGCTTTATATCCTTAATATTACACAAGGTCATGCAGGGCAAGAAGTTAACAGTGCTAACTATCGTTTCCATCTTGATGTTGGCGCTAATGCTCAGATGCAAGTGATTGAACACTATATTAGCAGTGATGGTGAAAACCGCCATTTTACTGGGGCGAGATTAACCGCCACTATTGGTGATAATGCCTCGTTCAACCATATTAAACTTGGTTTTGAAAATGACATTAGCCAACATTTTGCCCATAACGATTTAAGCATTGGGCGAGATGCTCGTGTTAATAGTTACGCATTCTTGTTGGGGAATAAACTGAGTCGTCATCATACTAGCGCTGCACTGACGGGTGAGAACAGTGAGCTATCAATGAATAGTGTGGTATTACCCAAAGCGAACGAAATTGCCGATACTCGTACTTGGCTCGTGCATGGTGAGAAAAATTGCCTAAGCCGTCAATTACATAAAAGTATTGCAATGGATGCAGGGAAAGCCGTATTTAATGGCATGATCACAGTCACCCCTCAAGCGCTGAAAACAGATGGTCAAATGACCAATAACAACTTGTTATTAGGTGATAAAGCACAAATTGATACTAAGCCACAACTTGAGATCTATGCTGATGATGTGAAATGTAGTCATGGTGCAACGGTTGGGCGTATTGATGATGAGCAACTATTTTATCTACGTTCACGAGGTATTGCGTTAAGTGAAGCTCGCAAAATGATCATTCATGCATTTGCTGCCGAATTAACAGAATCATTAGAAAATAGTGTGATCAAAACTCATGTTCTAGAGAGAATAAATCAACGCTTATCAGAGGTATAAAAAGGCATGATGACACATTCCATTGAAAAAGCGCGGGATGACTTTCCTATTCTTTCCCAGCAAGTGAAAGAAAAACCTTTAGTCTATCTCGACAGTGCCGCAAGTGCGCAAAAACCCGCTTGTGTCATGGAGCGTGAAAAACAGTTTGCCTTAACACAATATGCCGCGGTTCACCGCGGCATTCACACATTAAGTGCAAACGCCACCACCTTAGTGGAGAATGTTCGTAAGCAAGCAGCACATTTCTTAGGTGCAAAGAGCGAAGAAGAAATCGTTTTTGTAAAAGGAACGACAGAAGGGATCAATTTAGTCGCTTACAGTTATAGCCATCGTTTCCTAAATGATGGTGATAACATTATCATTACTGAAATGGAACACCACGCGAATATAGTGCCGTGGTATATGTTAGCAAAACAGTATGGTTTTCATGTCCGTGTTATTCCTCTGCTTGCTAATGGGCAACTCGATTTAGCGCAATTACCCCAATTAATTGATAACAGAACTAAGTTACTGGCGATCACTCATCAGTCTAATGTACTGGGAACCGTCAATCCTATTGCTGAAATTATTTGCCAAGCTAGAGAGTATTCGGCTCAGCAAGGGGGCGAGTTACATATTTTAGTTGATGGGGCACAAAGTGCGATGCATCAAGCTATCAATGTTAGTGCGTTAGATTGTGATTTTTTTGTATGTAGTGGCCATAAACTTTATGGTCCGACAGGGATTGGTTTGCTATATGGCAAAAAAGCGCTACTTGATGAATTACCTCCATGGGAAGGGGGTGGCGCTATGATAAAACATGTGCATATCAATGGTGATATTACCTACGCGGATGCGCCGTGGCGATTTGAAGCTGGAACGCCTAATATTATCGGTATCATTGGCTTAGGGGCAGCTTTGGAATATCTTGCTCAATTTGGTATGGATAAGATTGCTGCATATGAAAATAGCTTAATGCAATATGCACAACAACAATTAACCAAAGTAAAATCATTAACGCTTTATGGTAATGAAGCGCGTCAAGGTGTGATAGCATTTAATTTAGGTAAGCATCACGCTTATGATGTGGGAACTTTTCTTGATAACTATGGTATTGCTATTCGTACAGGTCATCACTGTGCGATGCCAATTATGGACTATTATCAGGTTCCTGCCATGTGTCGCGCTTCGTTGGGATTGTACAATAATAAAGCGGATATTGATGCACTGGTTAATGCGTTGTTACGCATTGAAAAACTATTAGGCTAACAATTAAAAAAGAGGTTATTCATGGCAATTGCGGCTTTGCCTGATGAAGCAAAATTATTACGCAATTTTTCTCGTTGTCAGGATTGGGAGCAACGCTATCTCTATATGATGGAGCTAGGAGAACGCTTACCACCATTAACAGATGAACAAAGAACGGCGGCTAATTTTATTGAAGGTTGTCAGAGCCAAGTCTGGATAGCGGTTGAATTAGATGAGCATAAACAGCTGATCTTAGCCGGTGATAGCGATGCAGGTATTGTAAAAGGATTAGTGGCATTAGTGATTATTCTTTTTCAAGGTAAAACGGTAGAGCAAGCTCTCGCCACTGATGTTAACCACTATTTCTCGACATTAGCACTGGAAAGTCATTTGACGCCATCTCGTACTCAAGGGCTACACGCTATGGTAACACGGTTAATGAAACGCTTTTCGGAATACACTGTAGCATAAATGTTACCCGATCCCATATTAATGTTCTAAACTGACTTATTATATGATAATCATAACGATGAGAATGTTATCATGATAATAGTCAGTTTATTTTATTGCTAACACACGGGATCAACAATGAAGAAATGGTTAACCTTATTGGGTGCATCGCTGTTAGGGATGAGCAGTCACTTAACTTATGCACATGAATACCTGCTACCTACGGATGGTTCACGTATCATTGGGGAAAATGTTTCTTACACCGTTCCTGATGATAAACGTTCTTTAGAAACGATCGCTGCACAATATCAAGTGGGTTTGCTAAATATGATGGAAGCCAACCCAGGTATTGATCCTCTATTACCCGAAGCGGGCAAAACACTACAAATTCCCTTACAGATGATCTTACCTGATACCGTGCGTAAAGGTATTGTCATTAATCTGGCAGAATTGCGCCTTTATTACTATCCCAAAGAAGGGGGAACCGTTGATGTCTATCCTATCGGTATTGGCCAATTAGGGCGGGAAACGCCTGAAATGGTGACATCTGTTTCTCAATTGATTAAAGATCCGACTTGGACGCCGACAGCCAATATTCGTAAAAATTATGCGGCTAAGGGGATCACGTTACCGGCAGTGGTACCAGCAGGGCCAGATAATCCAATGGGGGCATATGCGTTAAGATTAGCGCACAGTCGTGGTGAATATCTTATTCATGGTACTAATGCCGATTTTGGTATTGGCTTAAGAGTGAGTTCTGGCTGTATTAGATTACGTCCTGATGATATTGAAACACTGTTTAATGTGGTACCCAAAGGCAGTCGGGTTCAAGTGATCAATAAACCGATTAAATTTACTGAGACTGCAGATGGTAAGCAATTTATTGAAGTGCACCAACCACTCTCACAAAATGAAGATGACGATCCCCAGACGATGCCCCTAACGTTTACTAAACAATTTACGGCTTGGTATGAAAGTGGCAAAGTGGATAAAGCAAAAGTGGATGCAGAAATTATTCGTCGTTCAGGTATACCGGTCGATGTAACCGCATATTGATGATTGATATTCAATGATGAAAAAAAGCAGATACTTCATAGGTATCTGCTTTTTATTATTAATTAAAGCTGACTTAACGTTTTTCAGCTTACTAGTCAGTCAAATTATTTTTTATAAGTAGTTACTTGGTTATCTAGACGCTGATTAGCACGAGCTGCTTCATCATAAGCGGCTTTTGCTTGAGCGTTAGCTGATTGAACATCACTACTTAGTTGTTGAACTTGCGTATTTAAACGGTTTACATCAGAAGAGATTTGGTCTAATTGTGCGTTGTTGCTAGAAGAACAACCTGCTAATAGGCCTGAAGCCAGAATTACCGCACCTAGTACAATTTTTGCTTTCATTGTGACAACCTCTATTATTAGTTTGTTTAAAGGAACAAGTAGCATTTTGTATGAAGCCACTAGTAAGTATGGCACAGTTATAAGAAAATACAGAATTTATTTATAACTAGCTATAACTACTTACTCTTTATATGACAATATGAAAAATAACCTACAACAAGCAAATAACCAGTATAAAAAATGCGTGTTATTTCACAAAAGATTTTTATTCGTAAAAGTCTGATATAAAAAATTTTTCTCCGTGCTAAACTAATCTAGTTTCTATCTAAAGCATTTTACAATGCCTCTTCCAAATTGACCTTAATAAAAACCGCGCTACTTTCATTTTTAAATGACTCAAGTGTGAACTTTTGAAAGTTTAAGTTGTTGTAGCCTCTGAAGAAAAAGATCCCCCGTTCTAAATCAGTTAGCGCCGTCCAGACAGAAAATTCACTAGTATGAAGTTTAGTTAGCGTATCATTACCTAATAGTGGATCAATGGTTGCATCTTTAGGGCGATCGAAGCGATTCATGATATGGGCAAGCTCAATAAGCTGTTTATCAGGATCAGAAACTTTGTGGTAATAGGTTGAATAATAAACTGCACGAATAAATCTATCTACAGAAGTATCTGAGCTAGGTAATGTTGCTAATGCAATACCACTATCAGGTTGGTTGATTTTAATACGACCTAATGTGCTACTGGAAACGTTGATATTAGAAAGATGAGTGTAGTTGTTTAAATTAGTTAAATGCCACGGGAAAATAGGGCCATTGGTCATGCAATAGGTAGGATTATCATAAATATGTAATTTACCATCTGAGACTTCGACAACAATACAATCACCGGTTTTATCATAAAATGCGTAATGGAAAGGGCTTGGTAAGTTACGTAACAATAATAGCTTTTGTGACCAAAAATGGGTTTGGGGGATAATCTCTTTTAACTCTTTAACCGTCGCATATTGTCCTAATGCCCACTCACCAATAGCAGCAATAGGAACAGAGCTTGCGTAATATTGGGGATCGAGCTCATCTAACTTAGAGTTAGGTAGCATATTTAAGCTAAAAGAGAGTCCCTGACTATTTACACCTTCAAGTACATCTTTGGTACCCGATAAGTTAATAGGAGCGGTAATAGCCATAAAAGGATATTTAACGCTGTACTTTAATCCGGGGGTTCCATCAGGGGCATTTTGCTGAAAAGTATGACCTTGTGGATAATAAGCTAAGATAGACGTTGGCTCATCAGAAGAAAACTCCATTGTCCGACCATGATAAACACGTTTTTTCTTGTCAGTAATCGCAAGTGTTGTGCAAGCGAAGGGGTGTCGGTTATTTTCTATCATCTTTTTTTTGTTCCTTATTAAATCAAATCTAAATTAAATAATTATTAATTTTAAAACTTAGATTTAAAATTTTATTTACATTTATATTTTAAATTAAGTGTTATTACTTAATGCTATAAAGGTTATTTCTCATAATTCAAGTTTTATTATAGTACAAATATTTTATTCTAAATGTACATAAATAAATTAACATAAAAGCAAGTGGAATATTATTAATATTATTTAAAATCAATAGGTTGCTATTTGTTGTAGAGTGTTAAAGCTGATTTGATAAATATACTCTCATTGTTTTCATAAAATATAAAAAATTTTTCATTACTGGAATTATTAGACTATCTTTTAAAGTAGGTATTTAAAATCATTTAGTCACTAATGTAATAATAATTAGTAAGGGTAATTTCAAGATGAATAAAAAAACGCCAAGTTATAGCTCACTCGATGATGTTTATGCATCGGTTGATTTATCACAATCCTTACCGAAAACACATTTTCCGCAACAAGAGAGCCATCCTCGTCATGTTTTTGATGCTGTAAGGGATGAGCTGATGCTAGATGGCAATTCAAGACAAAATCTGGCCACATTTTGTCAAACCTGGGTAGATGATGAGATCCGTGATTTGATGAATTTATCTATCGATAAGAACATGATAGATAAAGATGAATATCCACAAACGGCAGAAATTGAAAACCGTTGTGTTCATATGCTTGCTGATTTATGGCACTCACCCGATCCACTCAATACCCTAGGTTGTTCAACCATTGGCTCCTCTGAAGCGGCAATGCTGGGGGGACTTGCATTAAAATGGCAATGGCGTAAAAAACGTCTTGCTGCTGGAAAAGCGACAGATAAACCTAATCTTATTTGTGGGCCAGTTCAAGTCTGTTGGCATAAATTTGCCCGTTATTTTGACGTTGAACTCAGAGAGATCCCGCTTGAAGGTGATCGCTTGATGATGAGTCCTGAAGAGGTCATTAAACGTGTTGATGAAAATACTATCGGTGTAGTGCCAACATTAGGGGTGACCTTCACCTGTACTTATGAGCCAGTAAAAGCGGTACATGATGCACTCGACCAACTACAAAAAGAGACCGGACTTGATATTCCTATTCATGTCGATGGTGCGAGTGGTGGCTTTTTAGCGCCTTTCTGTGCACCTGATTTAGAATGGGATTTCCGTTTACCGCGTGTTAAATCCATTAACTCATCAGGCCATAAGTTTGGTTTAGCGCCATTGGGCTCTGGTTGGGTAGTATGGCGTGAAGCCAAAGACTTACCGGAAGAGCTTATTTTTAATGTGAACTACCTTGGCGGTAATATGCCAACCTTTGCGCTTAATTTCTCACGTCCCGGTGGGCAAATTATTGCTCAATACTATAATTTCTTGCGTCTTGGCAGAGAAGGGTATGCGAAGATCCACAATGCCTGTTATCACACCGCGCAATACCTTGCTCGAGAAATTGAAAAGCTAGGGCCTTTTGAAATGATCTTCAGTGGTGATAGTCAAAAAGGAATACCTGCATTAGCGTGGAAACTGAAAAAAGAGGCTAAGGTAAGCTACTCCTTATATGACATCGCTGATAAATTGCGTAGCCGTGGCTGGCAAGTACCCGCTTATTCTATGCCTGCTGATCGCCAAGATTTAGTTATTCAACGTATTCTTGTTCGTCATGGTGTGAGTTTAGATTTGGCGACATTACTGATAGAAGATATGAAACGTACTCTCGATTATTTCGAAAAACATCCTGTGAGCACACCTTTATCTGAAGAAGACGGCGGTGGCTTTAACCACAGCTAAACAGGCTCTTTTATTTGGTAATAGGTTGGAGAATTAGACTCTTTTTCTCCAGCCTTGATTATTTGCACACCATTATTTCATTGTATACACGTAGGAGAATGAGCATGGCGACATCTGCAACAAGTTCTGCCTCAAAACAGCTCACGTTATTAGGTTTTTTTGCCATAACTGCATCCATGGTGATGGCGGTCTATGAGTATCCAACTTTTGCAACTTCCGGCTTTAGTCTAGTCTTTTTCTTATTACTAGGCGGTTTGTTGTGGTTTATTCCTGTTGCATTATGTGCAGCTGAAATGGCAACCGTTGAAGGATGGCAAGAAGGGGGCGTATTTGCTTGGGTATCTAATACGCTAGGGGAGCGCTGGGGATTTGCGGCGATCTCTTTTGGTTATTTACAAATAGCGATTGGTTTTATTCCAATGCTTTATTTCGTATTAGGAGCATTATCTTATATTCTTGATTGGCCTGAGTTAAATACCGATCCGCTCACCAAAACGATTGCCGCATTAGTGATTTTATGGGGATTAGCTTTAACTCAATTTGGCGGAACTAAATACACGGCTACTATTGCTAAATTAGGTTTCTTCGCGGGGATATTATTACCAGCAATCATTTTAGTGCTTTTAGCTATTAGTTATCTGGTCAGT
Organism: Proteus sp. HMSC14B05; assembly: GCF_001808035.1. NCBI lineage: Bacteria > Pseudomonadati > Pseudomonadota > Gammaproteobacteria > Enterobacterales > Morganellaceae > Proteus > Proteus sp. HMSC14B05. Next base: position 188,845 of record NZ_KV791969.1, read on the forward strand.
GGTGCGCCTTTAGCAATAGAAATCAGCAGCAAAACCTTTTTCCCTGATTTTACTCAGATTGGTACTTTAGTGGTTTTTGTGGCCTTTATTTTAAGCTATATGGGCGTTGAAGCCTCAGCCACTCACGTCAACGAAATGAAAAATCCAGGCCGTGATTATCCACTTGCCATGTTTTTATTAATGATTGTGGCAATATGCTTAAGCTCTATTGGTGGTTTATCTGTTGCGGCAGTGATCCCTCATAACGAAATCAACTTATCTGCGGGGGTGGTTGAAACCTTTAGTGTTTTAGTCAGCCATTTTAGTAGCGGATTAGTTTGGGCGGTTAAAATTATTGCTGCACTATTATTGCTTGGCGTCTTGGCTGAAATTGCGTCGTGGATCGTTGGGCCTTCACGGGGAATGTTTGTGGCTGCACAACAAGGTATTCTTCCGCCAACACTGGCTAAAGTAAATAAAAATGGTGTACCGGTAGCTTTAGTGATCACTCAGCTAATTATTACTACTATTGCTATAGTGGTGCTGACTAACACCGGTGGTGGGGGCAATATGTCATTTCTTATTGCTTTAGCGCTGACGGTGGTGATTTATCTATGTAGCTACTTTATGCTGTTTATTGGCTATATGCATTTGGTTTGCAAGCAAGCTGATAAAAAACGTGCATTTAATATTCCCGGTGGTAAAGGTGTTAAATTATTAGTGGCCGTTGTCGGTCTGATTGTGTCTATTTTAGCTTTTGTTGTTTCATTCTTCCCACCTAGCTCTTTACCGGGTGGCAGCAGTGATACAACGTATGTTTCATTGCTAGTGGTAAGTTTTGTTATTATTTTTGCTTTACCTTTTATTATTTATGCGTGCTCTCGCAAAGGTAATAAAGCCAATGTATCGATGATCCACATTAAGAGTCATAATGCACCGAAAGGACACTTTTTTATCCATCCTCGTGCTCGTTCAACGCATTATTTAGTGCCAATAGATAAAACAGATCATGATAGTCAGCAACAGAAATAATCTCTTTGGCAGTAGTTCAATGTGATGTTTTTTATAAAAAAGTAGCGATAAAAAAGCCATCCGTTAAAACGGATGGCTTAAATTTTTTAATTACAAATTAGCTATAATCGAGTATTACAGAACGTGTACTGATGAAGTATTTGTCGTTCCACTATCAACCAGTGCACCTGTAACCATAACAACACGATCACCTGCATGGGCTAAGCCACTTGATAATGCTGCATCTTTACCGATACGGTAGAAGTCATCAGTAGAAGCAATTTTATTAACTAATTGTGTTGTCACACCTTTTACTAACAGTAATTGGCGTGCGGTCTCTTCATTATTTGTTAATGCTAAGATAGGCGCTGTTGGGAAATATTTACGGATAGAGCGCGCTGATTTACCGCCATAAGTTGCTACAACGATAAGAGGAGCATCTAATTTCTCCGCCATTTCTACAGCACCACGACAAACAGCTTCTGTTACACGTAATTTAGCACCTAATTGGTAAGACTCTAAACGTGATTTCATGATGCGATCAGTACGATCACAGATAGTCGCCATAATAGTCACAGCTTCTACTGGATATTTACCTTTCGCACTTTCACCGGATAGCATAACAGCATCAGTACCATCTAAAATAGCATTGGCAACGTCACCTGCTTCTGCACGAGTAGGGCGTGGATTTTTGATCATGGAATCTAACATCTGTGTTGCAGTGATAACCACTTTACGCGCAGCGTTACATTTTTCGATCATCATTTTTTGTGCAAAGATAACTTCTTCAACAGGGATCTCAACACCTAAGTCACCACGTGCAACCATGATACCGTCAGAAGCTTCTAAAATTTCGTCAAAGTTATTTAAACCTTCTTGGTTTTCAATTTTAGAGATGATCATGATGTTTTCGCCACCGTGTGCTTTTAAGTGAGCACGCATCTCTTCAACATCTGAACGTTTACGAATAAAAGAAGCGGCAACAAAGTCAACGCCTTGTTCGCAACCAAAGATAAGATCTTGTTTATCTTTTTCTGCTAATGCCGGTAAGCCGATAGAAACACCTGGTAAGTTAACGCCTTTATTTTCGCCTAAATCACCGTTGTTGAGTACTTCACATACCACTTCAGTATCAGTGACTTTAATGACTTTCATACCGATAAGGCCGTCATCGACTAATACGGTATTGCCGACAGTTAAGTCTCTTGCGAAACCGTCATAAGTGACCGCAACGCGATCTTTATTACCAACAACAGAAGTATCTGTTGTAAAGGTAAAAGTCTGACCTGCAACTAAAGAGACATCGTTACCACCTTCTAATTTAATGGTGCGGATCTCAGGTCCTTTAGTATCTAATAAAATGGCTGCTTTTTTGCCTGTTTTTGCGCAGACATTACGCAGGTTTTTGATACGGTTGCCATGCTCTTCATAGTCACCGTGAGAGAAGTTTAGACGCATTACGTTCATGCCTGCGTCCAGTAATTGAGTCAGTTTTTCTTCAGATTCGGTTTTTGGCCCGATGGTGCAAACAATTTTTGTCTTTTTCATGGCAGTCTATTAATGATTCTATTGTAATGGATGAATAAGGATTAATGTTGTTGGGTTATATCAATCATCTTAACAGTGCGAAACACGATAAGTGCATTCATTTCTAGCTAATAAGTTGCGCAACATGTGAGTGGCTCCAACAACATGATAAAAATTTTGTCACTATTTTGTATAAAAGATTGCTAGACATCTTACATTATAGTCTATCATGATTCATTTGTTCTGTTTTCTAAAGATGCCTGTAAATCAATACGCTGAAACCTTTCAACAAAATTATGTTTTGTATTATAGAGGTTAATTTCCATGAAGAAAATCGAAAAAAGGTAAATTTAAGTGATGTGATCAAAATAGGGCTCTGATTGCTTGTTTTTTAAGCGTTTTGTTGCGCAATTAAATTTTGCGTAATTATTTTGTTGTAGTGTAGGGGAGGTAACACGAAATATAACAAGAATTAAGAAAGAGAAATGGTGCGTCCAAGTGGACTCGAACCACCGACCCCCACCATGTCAAGGTGGTGCTCTAACCAACTGAGCTATGGACGCACTGTATTGAAATGTTGTTCAGAGTAAATGGTGCGTCCAAGTGGACTCGAACCACCGACCCCCACCATGTCAAGGTGGTGCTCTAACCAACTGAGCTATGGACGCATTCTTTATTCTGGGTGACAACGGAGACGAATATTAGCGAGATGATTTGCTTCTGGCAAGAGGAAAAACACAAATTTGTATTCAACTGCTCGTATTTAAAGCTATTTGTTGATATTTGTGTCATTCCTTTGCCAAAAAATAACGCTTTAATGGAAGTATTAACGCTCCGAGCGTAATAAGACAACCTCATCAGATTGACGCTGGATCCACCAAATACGTGTTCCCATCATAATTGCAGAAGCGGTTAAACCTAAAATAAAACCAATCCAGAACCCCGCAGGCCCCATTGCTTCAACAATATAATCCGTTCGTCCCAAGAGATATCCGGAAGGCAAACCAATTACCCAATAAGCGATAAAGGTAATAAAAAAGATAGAGCGAGTATCTTTATAACCCCGTAATACCCCTGAACCAATAACCTGTACGGAATCTGACAACTGATAAAGTGCGGCGAATAACATAAGATGAGAGGCTAATGTCACCACTTCAATGTTATCGTTATACATTAAAGCAATTTTTTCTCTAAAAATAATAGAGAAAATAGCGGTACAACTTGCCAGCATTAATCCGACAGCAAGGGCTGTAATGGCTGAAGTACGAGCTTGCTCTGTAGAACGTTGCCCAAGGTTATAACCCACACGAATTGTTGCAGCTATTCCCAAGGAAAGAGGGAACATAAACATTAATGAGCTAAAATTAAGGGCTATCTGGTGACTTGCAACAGCCGTTACACCTAATGGTGAAACTAATAATGCCACAACAGCAAACAGTGTTACTTCAAAAAATAGTGCTAGCCCTACAGGTAACCCTAACAATGTAATACGTTTTATTGTGTGGAATTCAGGTAACACTAGGCGTTTTTTGGGCATAACATCCCGTTGTGTTGGTGCTCGACGCACATAGTAGCGCATCATTAAGAACATCGCCCAAAAAACAGAGGCGGTTGCCACACCACAACCAATCCCACCTAATTGTGGGGCACCAAATTTACCGTAAATAAAGGCGTAGTTAACAGGAATGTTAATTAATAATCCAATAAAGCCGATGATCATGCCTGGTTTTGTTTTTGATAATCCCTCACATTGGCTTCTCAGTACTTGATAATAGAGACAACCAGGAGCCCCCCACATAATGGCATGAATAAATCCAATGGCTTTTTCTGCAAGCTCAGGCTCGATATCATGTTGCGCTTCAATAATAAAACGGCTGTTATAAAGAATGGCAATGACCATGATGGATAAAAAAGTGGCAAGCCAAAAACCTTGCTGTGTACGATTAGCAATATGCTTTCGTTGTCCTGAACCATTTAATTGTGCAACGATGGGGGTCAATGCCATTAATATACCTTGACCTAATAAAATCGTTGGCAACCAAATCGACGTACCTACAGCAACCGCAGACATTTCTGTGGCATTGACAGCACCTGCCATCACGGTATCAACTACTCCCATAGCAGTTTGGGAGAATTGAGCGATGATAACAGGGATACCAAGAGCAAGTAAGCTACGCGCTTCTTTTATATACTTCTGCACGCATACACCTTTATTCATTATAATAAGACGGAAGGGAGGAAAGAACGTCACATGTTAATATGGCGTAAAATAATCCTTAAGCAAACATATTCTAATGATAAATGTTTAATTATCAATGAAAGATATGACGTTTTTCAACCACAGAATTTTGATAAGTAAATAAGTGGTTTTACGTTATATTTGATGGCAAACATCATAAGGGGAGAAGGCAATAATGATCCCTTTGTGTAATATCACTTATGTTATCCTGATTACACTAAATTAATTAAGATAAACTCGCTTATCAGTCCAAGGAGATGTGAGATGTTTACAGGTATTGTTCAGGGAAAAGGACGTGTTATTGCCATTGAAGATAAAGGTGATTTCCGTACCCATATCATTGAATTACCTTCCGAGTTAGTCAATAACTTAGAAACAGGAGCTTCGATCGCTAACAATGGTTGTTGCCTAACCGTCACAAAAATCGATGGCAATAAAATTAGTTTCGATTTAGTGAAAGAGACGCTGCGCTTAACTAATTTGGGCGAGTTAACGGTTGGTTCAGAAGTTAATATTGAACGAGCGGCCAAATATGGCGATGAAATTGGTGGTCATGTGATGTCTGGTCATATTGTCACTACGGCTGAAATTGCGAAAATTATTACTTCAGAAAATAACTTACAGATCTGGTTTCGTATTTTTGATCAGACATTGATGAAGTATATTTTGCATAAAGGTTTTATTGGCATTGATGGTATTAGTTTAACTATTGGTGATGTGGTTAATAATCGTTTCTGTGTCCATCTGATCCCTGAGACTCGCGATAGAACGACGTTAGGTCGTAAGCGTTTGGGGGATAAAGTTAATATTGAGTTAGATCCACAAACTCAGGCGATTGTTGATACCGTAGAGCGTGTTATGGCGCAACAAGCATTAACGGTTAAGCTTCAAGCAACACACGAAGAAGAAAACGAAAAATAATATAGTCTGTTATCAGACGACTAGAATTAAAAAATCCCGTTTTTCAGTCTATGGAAAACGGGATTTTTACCTCTATTGATAGCTAAAAATCAGCGAGGTGTGCGTAATCCACCTATTCTACCTTTCGGGCTTAACATAATTTGCCATAACTGAATATCTCTGGCGCGGAAAGCACCCGCACAAGCATTCAAGTAGTAGCTAAACATGCGTTTAAAACGAGGTGTATAGTTAGATTCAATTTCAGGCCAGCTAGCTAAAAAACGCTCATACCATGCCATTAAGGTTTTGTCATAATCGGCACCAAAATTATGCCAATCTTCCATAACAAATTTATTTTCCATTGCCTCAGCGGTTTTTTGAATAGACGGCAAACAACCGTTAGGGAAAATATATTTACTTATCCAACTATCGACATTAACTTTATTGTGATTAGAACCAATGGTATGTAATAAAAATAGTCCATCTTCTTTGATATTACGACGAGCGACATCAAAGTAAGTGGCATAGTTTTTCGGGCCAACATGCTCGAACATACCAACAGAAACGATACGGTCGAACTGCTCGTTTAAGTCACGGTAATCTTCTAAGATGATATTGACATCAAGACCTTTACAGCGCTCTTGTGCTAATTTCTGTTGTTCAACTGAGATGGTCACCCCTGTAACAGAAACGCCATAGTTTTTGGCAGCATAAGCAGCAAGACCACCCCAGCCACAGCCAATATCGAGCAATGTCATACCTGGTTTTAGCTCTAACTTACGGCAAATAAGGTCGAGTTTGTGCTGTTGAGCAACTTCTAAGCTATCCGCATCCTTCCAATATCCACAGGAATATTGCATATAAGGATCTAACATTGCGGTAAAGAGGTCGTTACCTAAATCGTAATGCTCTTTACCCACCATCCACGCTCTTTTTTGTGTTTGTAAATTAAAAATGCGTGCCATGGCTATTTTTAAAATATCGCGCCAGTTACTTGGCAATTTATTTTCAAGACCTGCTCGTAAAACTTTATGAAAGAATATATCAAGACGTTCGCAGTCCCACCAACCATCCATATAGCTTTCACCGAGACCTAATGAGCCTTGTTGTAATACTCTTTTATAAAAATCTTTATTATGCACTTGGATATCATAAGGTTCAGAACCATTGATATGAATGTCTGCTTGAGCGAGCAGCTCTGATGCGATCCGTTGATAAGGATCATTGGAGGTCTTTCGGCCTTCTTCTACACAAGATGTACTCATATACTCTCCGGCGTAAACTAAGCGGGTTTTGAGGCATGAAGCAAGAAAGGATAATGCAGATTGGTAGAGTTAAAACAATATTGAATTCAACACAGATTGAATGAATAAAATTATTAAGAGAACTAATCTGACATAATCAGCAAATTATCTGTTTAATGCCTCAAAATCCGAAAGAAAAATGAATAAAACGCTTAAGCGTTTGAACAAGTATAGAGATGTAAATAGGTTTTCTCTAGAAAATAAAAAGGCCATTTTATACAAATGGCCTTTTTTAAGAATTTTCCTAAAAGCAGGGTGTGGCGTTATTCTGTCGCCTGAACTGTGTGTTTGCTAACGGATTTATTACGTTGAATAAAGTAACCCAGCGCCATTGGAATAGCCGTGAGTGCCATAATCGCTGTGGTATTAATTAATGGCTGTTGGCTAATAAAGGCTGAGACAATAAAGCTTGCTAAACTACATAGACCTAATTGTAGCGCATTTTGCAATGCGGCAGCTTTACCACTCACTTCCGGGTAGGCTGATAGCGCATTAGAGACGGCAATGGGATAAGAAGCACCGTTCATCACAGCCATAATACAAAATGGAATTAAAATTGTTGTTAATGTTGGGTGTGTATATTTGGCGACTAAGAACAACGCTGTCATGCTCACTGCGTAGCCAATTAACAATAAAGGTAACAGTGTCTTACCCGACATTTTTGATAATAAAATGCGACAACCATAACCACCTACCATAAATGCGATGGTTTGTGGAATATAGCTTAAGCCGATATCTTGTGGTGAATAACCCATCTTCTCAAGGATAATCGGAGAGCCTGCTAACCAAGCAAAGAAACCCGCACTACAGGAAGCGTAAACTAATACGTTACCGGCATAGATAGGTGACTTAAGCAAAGTTAAAAATGATACTGTAGATGGGCCTGCATCAATAACTGATTTTTGTTTAATATTTTTTAGCATCAATGTGGGTAGCATTAATACAAGAGTAATTGCCATCAGCAACATAAAGATCATGCGCCAGCCACCGTGGTTTAACAGAAAAGCACCAATGAGTGGCGCTAAGGCTGGGGAAAGGGCGACCAATGGCATAATTGATGCGAAAACGTGTTGAGCGCGAGACTCATCAAAACGGTCTATCACTAGTGCTTGCCAAATAACGGCTGCAGAGCAGACGCCAAAGGCTTGTAAGAAGCGCATGGTTAGTAAACCGGCAGCACTATCTACCCAAAGCATACCTAGACAGCCTAGGGAGAAGAAACTTAGCCCAATAAGTAAAATAGGCTTACGCCCCAATTTGTCTGAGAGTGGTCCCCAAAGTAGTTGAGCGACAGCAAAGCCAAATAGAAAGATACTTAAGCTGTTACTGACGGCGCCTTCACTGATTGATAATTCGCGTTGCATCATACCAAATGCAGGCAGATACATATCGATAGCTAAATAGCCCAGCATACTAAGGCAGGCGAGATACACCATAAAGAGAGAAGGTGTTTTTGATTGTGTGGAATTCTTTAAAGTCATTTTAATTTTCTATGTTATGTGATGTAAAACATTTTATATATTGTAGCTAAGAGTGATTTTACTTGTGAAACGGGAATATTTGGTTAATGCTGTGAAAAAAATTCAAAGGAATAAATATTATGTGGTCAGAATACTCGCTAGAGGTCGTTGATGCTGTCGCTAGAACGGGGAGTTTTAGCTCAGCCGCTCAAGAATTGCACAGAGTACCCTCCGCGGTGAGTTACACCGTGAGACAATTAGAAGAATGGCTTGCCGTTCCTTTGTTTGAACGCCGGCATCGTGATGTTGAATTAACCGATGCGGGTAAGATCTTTATTAAAGAAGCCCGTTCTGTTATCAAAAAAATGAATGACACTCGCCATATGTGCCAGCAAGTCTCAAATGGCTGGCGGGGGCAGTTTAGCATTGCCGTGGATGGTATTGTCAAACCGGCTAGAACACAGCAACTTATTCTGGACTTTTATCGCCATTTTCCTGATATCGAACTCTATGTTTATCCTGAAGTTTTTAACGGTGTCTGGGATTCATTAGTGAACGGGCGTGTTGATTTGGCTATTGGTGCCACCAGAGCTTCACCTATTGGTGAACGTTATAGTTTTAAAGATATGGGCTTTATGCCGTGGCGATGTGTGTGTCATGCTGATCATCCTCTTGCAAGCGCGGCACATCCTTTAACCGATGATGAGTTACGGCCTTATCCTAGTTTATGTTTAGAAGATACCTCACGTAGTTTACCAAAACGAGATACTTGGGCATTAAATAATCAGCGCCGAATGATAGTACCTTCATGGGATATGGGGCTTGAGTGTTTATTAGCAGGATTATGTGTTGGTATGGTGCCTTGGCACCGAGCGGAGCCATTAATCGAACAAGGTAAGTTGGTTACCCTTACCTTAGCACAACCCCTGCCAGACAGTCCGTGCTGTCTAACATGGGTTGATAAAAGCGAATCGCCGGCATTAACTTGGCTATTAGATTATCTAGGCGATAGCCAAACCTTAAATGAGGAATGGCTTCGTTAATGAAGGGGATCAGCGACGATAATCAATAAATGGACCATCGGCAACAGAGCGACGTTCTACTAGACGCGGGTGTACTTCGATAGTTTGTGCATCCTCGCGTTTATTCACAATACGGTCGAGTAACATGGAAAAAGCCATTTGTCCTAAACGCTCTTTCGGCTGGTGAACCGTGGTTAAAGCTGGTGTGAAATAGCGTGCATTACGGATATTGTCGTAGCCGACAATGGAAATATCGGCAGGAACACGTAATCCTAATTCATCAGCTGCACATATTGCCCCCATCGCCATAACATCACCGCCACAAAATACGGCAGTAGGGCGTTGTTTTTGATTGAGCATTTGGGTCATGGCTTTGTAACCAGATTCAGGTTCAAAGTCACCTTGTACAATCCACTCTTCTTTTACCGTAATTTTCGCTTCTTCCATGGCTTTTAAAAAGCCCTGTAAACGACCGCCTCCGGTATTTCGCTCTAGAGGGCCGGGGATAATACCAATATCACGATGACCTCGTTCAATAAGATAACGACCGGCTATATAGCCACCATGGAATGCGTTATCAATAATGGTATCAGTAAAGTCACCACGGGCTTTTCCCCAGTCCATGACGACCATCGGAATATTACGATAACCTTCTAAGAGAGAAAGAAGATGATCGGGATATTCTGAACACATGACTAATAAACCATCAACACGTTTTTGTGCCAACATAGCTAAATAAGCTTTTTGTTTATCAAGATTATTATGTGAATTACATAAAATTAGCGTGTAGCCTTTGCTATAACAACTATTTTCAACAGCTTCAATCACTTCAGCAAAGTAAGGTGCTTCACTGGACGTGGCTAATAAACCAATAGATTTAGTGTGATTGACTTTTAAACTACGTGCGACAGCACTTGGCGAATAATTTAATTCTTTTATCGCAGCCCAAACTGCCGCTCTTGTGTTCTCAGCAACAAAACGAGTTTTGTTGATCACATGAGAAACAGTCGTGGTTGATACGCCTGCGCGTTTTGCCACGTCTTTTATTGTTGCCATGGTGTGGAAAACTCCTGACCTTCATTGGTCTCTTTTAATTCATTTTATGGTTTAACTGCCAGTATAGTCATATATAGGGCAAACACTGGCAATAATTTAGCGATTAGCTGTGAATTTTGTATGATCTAGCTCAAAAGTGAAAGTATTAATCAATGTTATAAATTGTGCTCTAGTCGCTATTTTAGCAAAACTTGATATGTAATAATAATTAACCATGACAAGATTATGGTTTAATCTGAGTATTATAATCATTTTGAGGGAGAAATAGATGGATACGGATCTGAAATTTGGTTTAAGTACCGCAGTAGCAGCACTGGTTATGATCGTAATATATGCAAGTTTATTGTTTTGATTGTTAATTGCTAATTAATTGCTTAAATTTTAGCTATCCAAAGTGAGCAATCAAATATATCAATATAACAAAGGGCACTAGGCCCTTTGTTATTAGATTATCAAAAATGGTTTTCCCATCTCTGAAACAGTCAATTAAGCAAGATTTGCTTCAACAAATGACCAGTTAACCAGTGCCCAGAACTCTTCTAAGTATTTCACACGTGCATTACGATAGTCGATGTAGTAAGCGTGCTCCCAGACGTCAACAGTTAACAGTGGTTTATCTTCGCCAGAAACAGGTGTTGCAGCGTTAGATGTATTAACAATGGCTAATGAGCCATCTGCTTTTTTCACTAACCAAGTCCAACCTGAACCAAAGTTTTTTGCAGCTGCATCATTAAATTGTTTTTTGAACTCTTCAAAAGAGCCAAACGCTTTATTGATTGCTTCTGCAATTTTACCTGTTGGTGCACCGCCTGCGTTTGGTGCTAAGCAATTCCAGTAGAATGTATGGTTCCAAACTTGAGCGGCATTATTGAAAATACCACCTTCAGTAGTTTTGATGAGCTCTTCTAAAGATTTATTTTCTAAATCAGTACCTTTAACCAAGTTATTTAAGTTGGTTACGTAAGTTTGGTGGTGTTTGCCGTAGTGGTATTCTAATGTTTCTTTAGAGATATGTGGCTCAAGAGCATCTAACGCATAAGGTAATTTTGGTAATTCGAAAGACATTGCGTACTCCTTTATCCTATCATTTTCGGGTTTTGTGCCTTAAACCATTCCATCTAATTCAACTGAATTGATAAAATGAGGCAAATGAACTCACTAAGTTGTTACTATTTTGCTAATTATTTTAACAAAAATTCATTGAAATAACAGCTAAATATCTTTTATCTATTAGTATAGAACATATAGATTAGTTATATTGATAAGGGTATCTCTCACTAAGATAGAGGTAAAGTGTTAAAACACTATCCCAATATCAGGGTATATAACATTTTAGCCATGACGATTAATAAGAATAGGGCAAATATTTGGCGTACTCTGGCAATAGGTAGTTTATAGGCAACTTTTACGCCGATAGGGGCTGTAAGTATACTGGTAATACTAATACCAATAAAAGCAGGTAGATAGACAAAACCTAAATAATAGTCTGCTAATTCAGTTTGTTGCCAACCATAAACGATCCCCATAACAGTCCCAATAGTGGCGATAATCACACCCAGCATTGATGATGTTGCAATACATTTACGGGTATTAAACCCCCAGTGGCTTAATAGCGGTATTGTTATGGTGCCACCAGCTATACCAATAAAACTTGAAATAAAACCCACTAAGCTACCACCGGTTGTCAGTGCTGGTTTTGAAACAACCGGATCTTGGGCATTCTCAACACGTTCAGCTTCTTTTTTCTTGGTCAGTAATCCATATATGGTATAGGCCATAAAAATACAAAAGATAATTTGCAATAGGGTATTTGAGAGTTTTTGTACTAGGAATGTCCCAACTAGCATACCGAGAAGAGTGCCTACAGCGAGGAGCGGAAATTGTGACCATAAAATCGCTTTATGTTTATTATGCGAATAAGCAGAAGAGGCGGTAGAAAATATAATGACAGAAAAAGAGGTTGAGAGGGCGATTTTCATTACCATATCTGCAGGGATAGCTTGTTGGCTAACAACATACATCACAATAGGAACAATAATGGCTCCACCACCAATTCCTAACAATCCGGCAAAAAATCCAGTTATACATCCCACAATCAGAAACAGTAAAATCATTTCCATTACTAAATACTCATAAGTTTAAATATGCGAGTTTTGACGAGTCCATGATAATGGCAGATCCCTATGAGAAATAACATCTCATTTTTATATATATAAATAATTAGTTAATTTTACTTATTGTTTTATCTCTATTGAATAAAAGCAAAAAAAAAGATAGGTACGTTAATTTATTGAATATATAAATAATTTATATATATCTTACAGAGCGTGAGCAGGATATTTATCAGAATGTTTAATTATGATCTATAATTTAAATTGAACTAATGATTGATGTTTATTCATAAAAAGGAGTATTTATGACTGCTAAAATTGATCCAAAAGCATTTTTTGACTTACCCTTTGAGAATGGTAAAGACATTACGGATAAAGAATTAAAAGCCGCTTATGATGCAGGGCACACTTTTATTCATATTGATTTAAGTGATGCGCATTTCTCACCACAAATTACCTTGTTCAATGGTAATGAATTAGATCGTATTCGCGGTGGTGTAATTCGTATTGATAATAACTCAACGAAATCTACTTTAGTTGCTGAAGGGCCAAGTAAAAAACCAGAGCAATTAAAAGCCGGTTATTATTACCACGCTTCAGGTACTACAGGTTGGGATATTATTGTTAAGCCTATTAAATAACGAAATTTATCAATATCCAATTTAACGAGATATTGATATTGACGTTGAAAATTTGTGTGATCAGGGACATCAGATATCCGTCGACTAAAACATTATCTGGTGTCCTTTACTGTAATCATTGCGCTATATGTGAATATTGGCATCTTGTCGTTACATTTTGGCCATTCCTAATGAATGACAGATTAGCTTTAATGGACCATACATCATTTCATTTTTAATAATACCTTTGTCTGGATTACAACTGATTGAAATAGTAAAACCGTGCAAATAATCAGCGATTAAATTTAGGCTATCTTCTTCGACTTTTTTAGGAAGAGCTAAAGGCGAGATGATAATTTTATATCGTTTGGCAAATATTTGAGCAGGACCTTGTAATGACATAGTCAGTATAATATTCAGTAATCCTTTGTATTTACATAATATTTCAACGTAACTGATACATAAATATTTTAATTCTTCTTTCCAATCAGAATATGCTTGAGGAATATAGATCTCTTCTGTAAGTGACGTAGCTAGTGTCTCTAGCAGTGAATTTTTATTTTTGAAGTAGTGGTAGATTGCCATGGGATCTACATTTAATTGTGTTGCTAACGATCGGATACTAGGCACTTTTCCGTCGTTTTGCATCAAAATCTTGGCTTTGTTTAAAATAGCATCAGCGCTTAGCTGTGAATGTGCTCTTGCGGGTCTTCCTCGTTTTTTTTCATTGACATTCATCTAATAACTCCAATAAGCTTACAATAATTCTATGCTGTAGAATTATTGTAAGTAATAGTTTGGATTTATTCAATTACAAAGAATTTGATGAGATATTTATGGCAAATATTGTATTTATTGCAACTAGCTTAGATGGTTATATTGCAGATAGGCAAGGCAAGCTCGATTGGTTATATTCAATACCAAATCCAGATAATATTGATACAGGTTTTATCACTTTAATGGAGAAAATTGATGCGTTAGTTATGGGACGTAATACGCTAGACACGATACTGAGTTTTAATTGTGATTGGCCTTACACAAAGCCCGTGTTTGTACTGAGTAATTCTATGACAACTGTTCCAAATGGTTATAACGGAAAAGTATTTTTAGTCAAAGGTGAATTGCAAGATATTATTACCGAATTGAATGCTAAGGGATTTAATGAACTTTATATTGATGGCGGTGTGACAGTTCAAAGCTTTCTAAATGAAGATTTAATAGATCAAATGATTATCACCCGCTTTCCGATCTTACTTGGCGGTGGAACACCTTTATTTGGCGAACTAAAACAGCCATTAAATTTCAAGGTGATTAAAAATGAAGTATTACTAGAAAATCTAGTCCAAACCACTTATTTACGTGATAAATAATATTTATTCCTTCTAGGAATAGTGTTGTGCTTTTATACGTTTATTTAGGTGCTTTTTATGGGGGTACTTCACATTGGGCGAGGGTTTACGGCATTTTTCGCTAAGCCAACATTAATCTTATTTTATTTGTTCCCAGATCGTCATGCTTTGTCGTATGTTTTCTCATCAATTATAGAGTGATTTATCCGTAATTTATTGATTTAGATACATAACTAAACTTATATAGAGCTTTCTTATATAAAGTGGTATTCTTCTTTCATGTTTTCCTCAATATAAAACATACTGAATATAAAAAGGTTGTAAGGACTTAATAAATGACGACTATCGAAAAAATTGAACGCCAAATCAAAGAAAATCCCATCCTGTTATACATGAAAGGATCACCAAAATTACCAAGCTGTGGGTTTTCTGCACAAGCCGTTCAAGCGATTTCTGCTTGTGGTGAGCGTTTTGCTTATGTCGATATTTTGCAAAACCCTGATATTCGTTCAGAGCTACCAAAATATGCTCATTGGCCAACTTTCCCTCAATTATGGGTGGATGGCGAATTAGTCGGTGGCTGTGACATTATCTTAGAAATGTATCAGCGCGGTGAATTGCAGAAGTTATTAAAAGAGACTGCAGATAAATACCGTGGTGAAGAAGAAGCATAATCCCCATTGCGTTTTTCACCATGATTTAAATTGACCGTAATTAAAAAAAGAAGCCAGTACATTATTTGCACTGGCTTCTTTTTTGCCGTTTTATATGGTACAGCCAAATAGATAAGTTTGATTAGGGCGTTGGTAGTGGCCAACCACCTAATTTTTTCCAGCGGTTAACTAATTCACAAAACAGTAATGATGTACGATTGGTATCGTATAAAGCCCCATGAGCGAGTTTACTATCAAAGGGGATACCTGCAGTAATACAGGCTTTCGCTAAAATAGTTTGTCCTAGT
The DNA here is from genome assembly GCF_001808035.1 of Proteus sp. HMSC14B05. Classification (NCBI taxonomy): domain Bacteria; kingdom Pseudomonadati; phylum Pseudomonadota; class Gammaproteobacteria; order Enterobacterales; family Morganellaceae; genus Proteus; species Proteus sp. HMSC14B05. Next base: position 204,384 of record NZ_KV791969.1, read on the forward strand.
ACTAAACCACTTAAAGCCGCAGTATCAAAAGTAGCAAAAGGGTGGAAAGGGTTACGCTTTAAACCTGCTCGCTCAGCTGCCGCCATAACAAAGCTATGATCAAAATTAGCATTATGAGCCACAATGATCGCACGGTTACAGTTGGCGTCTTTCATTCCTTTACGTACCATTTTAAAAATGGCGTGTAACGCTTCATATTCGCTGACAGCACCACGAAGAGGATTTGTAGGATCAATTCCGGTAAATTCTAACGCCGCTGGCTCTAAATTTGCGCCCTCAAAGGGGTCGACATGAAAATGCAATGTATTATCAGGTTTTAACCAACCTTGCTCATCCATTTTTAAAGTGATAGCAGCAATTTCAAGTAAGCCATCTGTTTTGGCATTAAATCCACCCGTTTCAACATCAATAACGACTGGATAGTAACCTCGAAAGCGGTTACATAATTCATTAGGGTTTATTTTATCAGGCATTAAACTGTACTTATCCGATGAAAATAGCACATCAGAAATTAATAATAATCAGGAACCAGAAAAGCAATACAATGCCTTTCTGGTTTTACTAATATTTAGTTACCCAGAGCTTGACTGGCACTTTTGTTTTCGATTAATTCAATTTTATATCCATCAGGATCTTCTACAAAGGCGATAATTGTTGTACCACCTTTAACAGGGCCTGCTTCACGGGTAACGTTACCCCCCGCTTGACGGATAGCCTCACAAGTTGCAGCTACATCATCAACCCCTAATGCAACATGGCCAAATGCAGTCCCCATTTCGTAGCTAGTCACACCCCAGTTATAGGTTAATTCAATAACAGCACCGCTACTTTCATCACCATAGCCAACAAAAGCCAACGAGTATTTATATTCCTCATTATCACTGGTGCGTAGAAGTTGCATACCTAAAACTTTGGTATAAAAATCGATAGAGCGTTGTAAATCGCCTACACGGATCATGGTATGAAGTACTCGCATATAAACCTCTCGTGTTTGTTAAATATGACACCCGACAGTATAAACTGATGGTGTTGTACTATAACGCGTTACAGCCCTATAGTTCAATTTACGCTTTACTCATCAGTATTGTAGTAAATGGGCAGATAATATCTCTTTTTACTATACTCTATAGTAACAAATAATTGGGGAGAATAATCAATGCAAGAACAATTAGAATTCTTCGATATCCCAAGCCCTTGCATTGGTCGATGTGAATCTAATTTACAAGGGTATTGCATTGGTTGTTACCGTAGTCGTCAAGAACGCTTTAGTTGGTCAACGATGAGTCAACAAGAAAAACGAAATGTATTGAGACTTTGTCGACAACGATATTTAAGAGCTCAACAAAAAACAGTGTCTGAAACAGAAAAAGAGAATGAACAGCTGGATTTATTTTAAATTTATTATTTATTTTTAAATTTTAAAATAAAACTAACGTTTTAATATAATTTAATTGGTTTATTGATTATATTTAGTTAGTTCATTTTATTTAATTTTTAAGGTAAATAATATTCATTGTAAATATTTGTTTTGTTAATGGTTTTTAATTCCGTGAATTGTAAGGTTTTTTTGTTTTCTCGGCTTTTCTTGTGAAATAATAATGATTATTATGTAAAAAAATATAGATTAGTTTTTATAACAAGGTTATTCTTTATAGAGATTCATTCGTGGCGATAAATATACATAATTGGATCTTAAAAATAATTTCCTATCTAATAAATAGGATTCTAATATTATAAAAATAAGATAAAGAGGTCGGCTCATCAATCAATAAATAATGTAATTTACAAAATAGTGTTTTTAAAGAACATATCTAAACTTTGTAAAAGCTGAAAGAAAAGCGAATTTAAGGAGGGATAAGTGGAATCAACATTAGGAGCTGATTTAGCGCGTTTAGTTCGATTATGGCGTGCCTTAATTGATCACCGACTCAAGCCATTAAAATTGACTCAAACTCATTGGGTAACGTTGTATAATATTAGTCAACTGCCTCCAGAACAATCTCAAATCCAGTTGGCTAAAGCAATTGGTATTGAACAACCATCATTAGTGAGAACTCTCGATCAGTTAGAAGAAAAAAAACTGATTTGTAGACATACTTGTTCAAGTGATCGCAGAGCAAAGCGTATAACGTTAACAAAAGAATCAGAACCTTTTATTTCAGAAGTTTATGCAGTTATTGAGAAGACACGTCAAGAAATATTAAGTGGTATAAAGAAGGAAGAAATAGACAACTTGATTTATCTTATTAAAAAGCTAGAGAAAAATATAATTAGATTACATGACTAATTAAATTGGGCTAATTTACAGCAATTTTATTTCTAATGGTTTTATTTGTAATAATTCTATTTATTATTTAATTTCAAAGGATTTATTATAATTCTACTAGAGGGTAGATAAGATGATTTTATCTATGAAGTCTATTGTTGATCTTATAATAAAAGCGTTATCAATTAATAATTGATGATAAAAGACGAGTGATTTTTATCATTAATTAAAGATAGATAATGCAATGTTTGAATTAATTAATAAGTTATAAAACTGGTTATTATAAGTAAAATAATTTCTATTAATAAAACAGGCAACTAGAATGGTTGCCTGTTTTGCTTATCACACATCTCAAGTAAATAAATTTAGCGTGGAGAAACGGTGAGATTATTACCGTTACCAATCACAGCAACACGTTGACCTTGTCTATAGGCAGTATTGTCTGCTTTTTGTACGACAACCACAGTTTTACCGCTATCTAAACGTACTTCCAATTGCACACCCTTGGTTGTATTTAAAGCACCTTGTGCTTGTTGTCCAGCCATACCACCAGCAATAGCACCCGCTGCGGTTGCTAGGTTACGGCCTGTACCACCACCAATTGTATTACCTAATAAACCACCTAATACGGCACCACCGATAGCACCAAGAACATTTTCATCACTACCGGCTTGAATATTTACTGCACGTACTGAAACAATGGTGCCATAAGTTACGTTTTGTGCTTGTTTAGCTTGACTTGCTGTATAAGTATCACCTGATAAAGAGCTTGTATTTACACAACCAGCCAGCGTTGTCACAGCAAAAAGACCAACAAGTAAATGCTTAAACATAATTACTCCTAATGGAAATCTGATAATAATTTTTCAGATTATATCAATTTAATTTAATATCAGTTATAGCTTATTTTTTGCATATGTCGACACTGATTTTAATCGTATACCTCTTACTATATAGTAAAGAGCGCAAGTAAACACTGAAGAGATTTCCGAAAAAAAGAATATAACATTATATGTTAAAAAGTTGCATCATCTTGATTATAAGGAAAAGGGCATGAAAGCAGGGCGATACATTGGTGTGATGTCTGGTACAAGTTTAGATGGTGTTGATGTGGTGCTGGCAGCCATTAGTAATAAACTGGTTGCTCAACAAGCCAACCATTTTTTACCTTATCCTCAAACCTTGCGTCAACGCATTTTAGCCGTTTGCCAAGGCCAACCTGTGACGTTGCATGAGTTAGGCTTATTAGATGCGCAACTGGGTGAACTCTATGCAAAAGCTATTATGGAATTATTAGCGAAAGCGCGATTAAGTGCTGCTGATATCACGGCGATAGGATGTCATGGTCAAACAATTTGGCATGAGCCAGAAAGTGATATCCCGTTTACCATGCAAATTGGTGATAACAATAGAGTGGCTGCCTTGACAGGAATAACCACTGTCGGGGATTTTCGTCGTCGTGATATGGCATATGGTGGGCAAGGTGCACCATTGGTTCCTGCATTTCATCTTGCAGTATTAGGCCATCCTACAGAAAAACGCATTGTGTTAAATATTGGTGGTATTGCCAATATTTCGTTGCTATTACCTGGCGTTGCAGTGAAAGGATATGACACAGGCCCTGGCAATATGCTGTTAGACAGTTGGAACTGGGTTCATAATCAGACAGCTTATGATGATAATGGGCAATGGGCAGCAACTGGAAATGTGAATACCCAATTATTACAGGAAATGCTGGCAGATCCCTATTTTTCTCGTTCAGCGCCAAAAAGTACGGGACGAGAATATTTTAATACCCAATGGTTACATTATCATTTGGCTAAAGTACCCAATGTATTTCCAGAGGATGTACAGGCAACTTTAGTAGAGCTAACCGCTATCAGTATTGCACAGCAAGTACAACTCAATGGTGGATGTGAGCGTTTATTGGTGTGTGGTGGCGGGGCAAAAAACGGTCAAATTATGCATCGTCTTGCTAGTTTATTACCGGGTACAGAAGTCTCGTTAACGGACAAATATGGTCTTAGTGGCGATGATATGGAAGCATTAGCTTTTGCGTGGTTGGCCGCACGAACAATGGCAAATGAACCCGGCAATTTACCTTCTGTTACAGGGGCATCACGAGAAACAATTTTAGGGGCGATTTATCCTACAAATCCTCGATAAGCGTGATATGCTGAGCACAGTATCTCAAAAGAGAGAGTGAAAAATGACAGATCTGGATTTTATTGATGTTGCTGATCTTCGACGTGAATATATGAAAGGTGGATTACGCCGTCATGAATTAACCGAACAGCCATTAGTTTTATTTGAAAAATGGCTTAAGCAAGCTTGTGAAGCTCGCTTAAGTGATCCTACTGCCATGTGTGTGGCAACCGTTGATGAAAATGGACAACCTTATCAACGTATTGTGCTGTTAAAGCACTTTGATGAAAAAGGTTTAGTTTTTTATACCAACTTAGGTAGCCGTAAAGCGAGTCATTTAGAACATAACCAAAGAGTCAGTTTACTCTTCCCTTGGTATCCTTTAGAGCGACAAGTCTGTTTTTTAGGGAAAGCTGAGAAACTTTCAGCATTTGAAGTCGTAAAATATTTCCATAGCCGTCCTAAAGATAGCCAAATAGCAGCTTGGGCATCAAAACAATCTTCTCGCATTTCTGCCCGTGGGGTGCTTGAAAGTAAGTTTTTGGAGTTAAAACAAAAATTTCAACATGGAGAAGTACCTCTACCCAGTTTCTGGGGAGGATATCGAGTCACTTTTGACTCTGTTGAATTTTGGCAAGGTAGAGAAAATCGTCTACACGATCGCTTTATATACCAAAAATCACCAGAAGGATGGTCTATTGAACGTTTAGCACCTTAATTGGGCTAATAAATTTGTATCAAAAAGGCTTTTTCTACTGGTACTTAATGTAGTGGCGCTTTATGCTATACCACTTGTGTTTCACTTATATTTTAAATAGACAAAAAACAATAAACCGATGGAGTCATTGATGTCTAGCAAGAACCTAATCACACAATTGCAGGAGCGTGGGCTTATCGCTCAGGTCACGGATGAGGCAGCTTTAGTGGAGCGTTTGGAGCAAGGTCCTATCGCTCTCTATTGTGGCTTCGATCCTACCGCTGATAGCCTGCACTTGGGGCATTTGGTTCCTTTGCTGTGTTTAAAACGATTCCAACTAGCCGGGCATAAGCCTGTGGCGTTGGTGGGTGGTGCAACGGGTCTTATTGGTGATCCTAGTTTTAAAGCCACCGAGCGCAAACTGAATACCCAAGATACTGTTCACGAGTGGGTAGAAAAAATTCGTAAACAAGTGTCACCTTTCTTAGATTTCGACCGTGGTGAAAACAGTGCGGAATTAGCAAACAACTATGACTGGTTTGGTCAAATGGATGTGCTAACCTTCCTGCGTGATATCGGTAAACACTTCTCTGTGAACCAAATGATCAACAAAGAAGCGGTTAAACAGCGTTTAAACCGTGACGATGTGGGGATCTCTTTTACTGAATTCGCTTATAATCTGTTACAAGCTTATGACTTTGCGTCATTAAACAAAAACCTCGGTGTCGAGTTACAAATTGGTGGCTCAGATCAGTGGGGTAACATTACTTCGGGTATTGATCTAACTCGCCGTTTCAACCAAAAACAAGTATTTGGTATGACAGTACCTTTAATTACCAAATCTGATGGTACTAAATTTGGTAAAACAGAAGGTGGTGCTGTTTGGTTAGATCCGAAGAAAACGAGCCCATATAAATTCTACCAATTCTGGATCAATACCGCGGATGCGGATGTGTATCGCTTCTTAAAATTCTTCACTTTTATGAGCATTGAGGAGATTAATGCACTGGAAGAGGAAGATAAAAACAGCGGTCAAGCACCTCGCGCCCAACGTGTGTTAGCAGAACAAGTTACACGTTTAGTTCATGGTGAAGAAGGTTTAACTGCCGCTAAACGTATTACCGATAGCCTATTTTCAGGAGCTATTGCAGATTTAACGCAAGCTGATCTTGAACAATTAGCGCAAGATGGTATGCCAACTATTGAGTTAGAAAAAGGCAATGATTTACAACAAGCACTGGTCAATGCAGAATTAGTTCCTTCTCGTGGTCAAGCTCGTACAATGATTGGCTCTAACGCAGTATCTATTAATGGCGAAAAACAGGATAATCCTGAATACGTCTTTGAAGAAAAAGATTTCTTATTTGGTCATTATTCCATTTTACGTCGCGGTAAAAAACATTACTGCCTTGTTATCTGGAAATAATTGACAACAAAAGGGCAACAGTAGGTTGCCCTTTTTTGATAACAATAAATAAATGTGTATACCTCGCCTATGATAATAAAGCTTGGGTGTTGTGTGTATTCACAATAATCGGTTTATGTCATGAAAAATATACTTTCTATTCAATCTCATGTAGTTTTTGGTCACGCAGGTAATAGCGCTGCTGAATTTCCAATGCGCCGTATGGGGGTAAATGTTTGGCCTTTAAATACGGTTCAATTTTCCAACCACACACAATATCCAGAAAAATGGACGGGTTGTGTGATGTCGGCAGAGCATATCACTGAGATCGTTGATGGTATCGCTGCTATTGGTAAATTAGCACAGTGTGATGCGGTATTAAGTGGTTATCTTGGCTCGGCAGAGCAAGGCCGACGCATTGTTGATATTGTAAAAAAAGTCAAACAAGCTAATCCTAACGCATGGTACTTTTGTGATCCGGTTATGGGACATCCTGAAAAAGGTTGTATTGTGCCTCCAGAAGTTTCTGGCGTACTTTGTGAAGATGCCTTGCCCATCAGTGATATTATTGCACCCAACTTATTAGAACTTGAAACATTAGCTGGTGGAGCAACGCTGCATAATGTTGACCAATGTGTAAAAGCGGCCCGTCAATTATGCCAGCAAGGGCCTAAAATTGTATTAGTAAAACATTTATCACGAGCAGGCTTTCGTCATGATCGCTTTGAAATGTTACTGGTGACTGCAGATCACAGTTGGCACGTGAGCCGACCGCTGGTTGATTTTGGTGAACGTCAGCCTGTTGGTGTCGGGGATCTAACCAGTGGTTTAATGCTGGTGGATTTACTAAAAGGTGTTGAGCTAAAAACGGCATTAGAGCATGTTGCTGCTGCTGTTTATGAAGTGATGTTAAAAACTAAAGAGATGAATGAGTACGAGTTACAACTCGTCGCCGCTCAAGATCAAATGGTGCACCCAACCCATAACTTCTGTGCAACGCAGTTAGATTAATCATATTGTTAATATAAAGCGGAAGTCATTAATTTCCGCTTTTTATGTTTATTAATGAGACTCGCCTTTATAGCAATCTTACTCTTTTATTAATCCTTCCGTGACTAGTGCACTATGCACATTAGGACGTTGTGCAATACGTGCTAGATAGTCTTGTAAATGGCTTAAGTCGGTTAAATCTAGCGCCACATGAGGTGCCCATTGACTTAACGTAAACAGATACGCGTCCGCCACAGTAAAGTGATCACCACAAACACATTTTTGTTTGCTTAGTACATCATTAATATAAACAAATTTACTTTTTAGTTTGTTTTTTACCACAGGGAGATAACTTTCAGGCGTATCAGATGAAAATAGAGGGCTATAGCCTTTATGAACTTCACTGGCAAGAAAGTTTAGCCACTCAATTTGATGATAACGTTCTAATGCTTTTGGTGGGGCAATAAGATTTCTATCTGGCTTCAGATCGGCAAGATACTGCACAATAGCAACACCCTCCGTTAAAATATCACCATTATCTAATTGAAGAACCGGAACTTGCCCTTTAGGGTTGATGGCAAGAAAATCTTTCCCTGACTCTGTTTTTTTGGTGCGTAAATCAATGCGCTCAATAGAAAAGTCGAGACCCGTTTCACGTAGAACGATATGAGGAGAAAGCGAGCAACTACCCGGCGTGTAGTACAATTTCATCTTAAATAACTCCCTATCAATGAGTGGTGATACCCGTGAAGATAAGAAATACCCTCACTAATATTAGATAATAAGGCGTTATAAGAATTTAGCAAACGCAAATCTGGCAAATAAAATAGGCTTTTGTAAATCTGTGAACAGTACAGCTTATTCATGAAAAAAGAAAACCTCGAAGAATTTCGAGGTTTTCAGAAAGAATGTAATGAAATAAAGGGAAATTATTTCAACTCTAATTCATTCATTGCTGCAATGCTAAAACCACCGTCTACGTGAATGATTTCACCGGTGATCCCGCCAGATAAGTCAGAGCATAAGAAAGCTGCAGTATTACCCACATCTTCAGTAGTGACTGTGCGACGTAAAGGGGTGACAGATTCGCAATGGCTTAACATTTTACGGAAATCTTTGATACCAGATGCTGCTAAGGTACGAATTGGACCTGCAGAGATACCGTTAACACGAATACCTTCAGGACCCATAGCATTTGCCATATAACGTACGTTTGCTTCTAGAGAAGCTTTAGCTAACCCCATAACATTATAGTTAGGAATTGCACGCTCAGCACCGAGGTAAGTCAGCGTTAATAATGCAGAGTTTGGATTTAACATTGCACGGCTTGCTTTTGCCATTGCAACAAAGCTATATGCACTGATGTCATGGGCAATTTTAAAGCCTTCACGAGTGACAGCGTTAACATAGTCGCCATCTAATTGGTCAGCAGGTGCGAAACCGATAGAGTGAACAAAACCATCATATTTAGGCCAAACTTTTGCTAGCTCTGCATACATTGCGTCAATGCTTTCATCTTTTGACACATCACACTCTAATACGATGTTAGAATTTAATGAGGCTGCAAACTCTTCAACGCGAGGTTTGAGTTTTTCATTCTGATAAGTAAAAGCCAGTTCAGCGCCTTGATCGTGCATGGCTTTGGCAATACCATAAGCAATTGATAATTTGCTCGCAACACCAGTAATCAGAATGCGTTTGCCGGTCATAAAGCCCATAGCTGTATCCTTGTTTGTTCGTAAATTGCGATAATAACATCATGCAGAATTTTATTTATCTGTTAGGTTATCACGCTTATTGTTAATAAATCGTGGCTGATTCTACCACGACATTTGTAAATTTGTTTAATTTCCCTTGCACCTCCGAGGAGTTGAAGGAAAAGGGTGAAATAATAAACAATTAATATGATGTTAATGCTGTTTAATATTAAGGTAAATCTTGTCGCCAAGCTTCTGCCGTAAGTGCTTCCCCAAAATGACTAGCCACTAATCGACGAGTCACTTCATGTAAAGGTGATGCTAATACCTCAGCGGTGTTACCACGCTCGACCACTTCACCATTATCCATCACCATGACTTTATCACTAATATGCTTAGTCATTCCTAAATTTTGTGTCACATAGATATAGGCAATTTCATGTGTCTCTTGTAGCTCTAACATCAAATTAATAATTTGTGAACGTAAAGACATATCTAAAGAGGCAATAGCTTCATCCGCTATAATCACCTGTGGCTGTAAAATAAGTGCACGAGCTAAGGCGATCCGCTGGCGTTGTCCTGAGGCAAACATATGTGGATAGTAATTAGCATGTTCTGGTAATAGTCCTACTTGCCGCAAAGTTTGATAAATGCGTTTTTCTCGCTCTATGCCACTAAGTTCGGTATTAAGTCGTAATGGTAAGTCTAATGTTTGCCCAATACGCTGACGTGGATTGAGTGAGTTTGTGGGATCTTGAAATATCATCCGAATGCGTTGACTACGATAAGAGTAATCGCCAAAACTTAATTGATGACCGTTTATAAAAATATCACCACCCGTTGGCTCTGTAACGCCGGATAACATTCTAGCTAATGTTGATTTACCTGAACCATTAGCGCCAATAATCGCCAGTGTTTGCTTCGGTTCAAGAGTGAAACTCACCGGTTTTACCGCTTTCAACTGCTGGCGATGGAATAATCCTGTACGGTAACGAAATGTTTTTGATAAGTTTTTGACTTCAAGTAATTTATCGAACATCTGTCGTCTCCACATTTAATGGGAAATGACAAGCCACCGCATGATTTTTAAATGCACGTAATCGAGGTGCTTCAATACATTGACGTTGTGCATAAGGACAACGAGGGCCTAAACGGCATCCAACAGGTAGGTGCTCTAAAGAGGGGATCGCACCGGGTAGTGTATTTAAACGGCTTTTATGAGGCAAAGAGTTAGTAAAATCAGGAATAGAGCGGATAAGGGCTTGTGTATAAGGATGATAGGGGGTAACCAATAGTTCCTCAGGTATGGCGGTTTCCACTGTCTGACCACAATACATGACCGTAATTTTACTGGCTAATTTACTCATCCACTGCAAATCATGGCTAATTAATAAAATAGTCATATTATTATTTTGATTTAAACGGGTGAGTAAACGAAATATTTGTGTTTGCGTTGCCGGCTCCATCGCATTAGTTGGTTCATCGGCAATCAGTAAACGGGGTTGGTTAGCAATGGCAATGGCTATCATCACTTTTTGGCATTCACCCTCGGTTAACTCATAAGGATAGCTACGCATGATATCTTTATGATCTTTAATACCAACCCGATGAAGTAACTCAATTGCACGGCGTTTTCGCCAATGAAAACGTTGCCACCAGTGGCCTTTAAATGTCCAACCAGGGATTGCTTGAATAAGCTGGTGTTCAATTTTGGTCGCCGGATCAAGACAAGATTGAGGCTCTTGGAAAATCATCGACACATTATGACCAATCACCCGACGACGTGCTCTTGGTGATAATTTAAGTAAATCAATATCATCGAACCGAAAGCGATCCGCAGTCACTTTAATATTATCTTTAGTCACGCCACAAATTGCCTTAGCGATCAAACTTTTTCCGGAGCCAGATTCACCGACTAAACCTCTTACTTCTCCCTCACTGAGGGTAATGGAAACGCGATCTACCGCTTTTACTGGGCCATCGGGTGTCATAAATTCAATAGTTAGGTTGCGTATGTCTAATAACGGCATTATTCCACCCCCTCATTAATGGCACGTTGTAAGCCATCCCCTAATAAATTGACAAGTAATACACTGATCATAATGGTGGCTCCGGGGATAAGGACTGTCCAAGGTGCAGCATAGATTAACTCTAGGGAATCGCCGAGCATTGCCCCCCATTCAGGGGAAGGTAATTGAGCGCCTAAATTCAGAAACCCTAATGCCGTGATATCTAATATTGCGATAGAAAAAGCCCGAGTTAATTCAGAAACCAATACTGGGGTAATATTCGGCAATACGGTATACCATAAAATAGAGATATTTGATGCACCATCAAGACGTGAGGCAATAACGTACTCTTTATTTAATTCATCATTTACCGCTGAATAGATCATTCTCACTAAGCGGGGGAGTAGTGCTAGCCAAATTGCTATCATGGCGTGCTCTAAACTTGCCCCTACAAAAGCGACCACAATAATGGCTAATAAGAGTGATGGAATGGATAACAGTGTATCTAAAATATGATTTAACACTGCGGATTTTAGGCCGTGGGTCATTCCTGCAAGGCAACCCATAATTAACCCCATAAGTGTCGCCGCAAAGGTGACAATAAAAGCGCCACCAAAGGTCATACTCGTACCAATTAAAATACGGCTAAAGACATCGCGCCCTAAATCATCAGTACCAAAAAAGAAGGTGACATTACCGTTTTGATACCAAGAAGGTGGTGTTAATTGATGACCGAAGAATTGTTGGTCGAGTGCATAAGGCGCAATATAAGGACCAACAATACTTAATATTAACAGGAAGATAACACCATAAAAGCCCACCATGGAGAGAATATCTTTAGAAAAACATTGCCAAATCACCGCAGCTGGTGATGGTGTTTTTTTCTCTTTATAAAACTGGCTATCTAAAGGCATATCCCACCTTGTGTTTCATTGGATTACTCATCGCACCGACAATATCTGATAACACATTGACGATGATAACCATTGAACCAACAACCATAACACCGGCTGAAATAGCCGAATAGTCTTGTTGGCGAATGGCCGTTACTAGCCAACGGCCTAATCCTGGCCAGTTAAAAACAATTTCGGTCACCATCGTCAGTGTTAACATGGTAGAAAACTGTAAGCCTAATTTGGGAATAATAGGGGGTAATGCATTATGTAGAATATGACGGCGAATAATAGTAAAGCGTGATAAGCCACGGGTTGCCGCTGCTTTCACATAATTCTCGACCATGATCTCTTCTGTACTATTACGCATCAACCTAATAACTTCCGTAGTAGGAGCAATAGCTAGTGTAGTCACGGGTAGAATTAAATGTTGCAAAACGTTTATGATCATCTGTTGACGATAAGGCGAATCCGATAGCCAAGCATCAACGACTGCGATCCCCGTTATAGGCTGTAAGTTATACAGTAAATCAATACGGCCTGAAACAGGTAGCCAACCTAGCTTTAATGAAAAGAAAAGTGTCAGTAATAATGCAAGACCAAAGACCGGAACTGAAAAGCCCAAAAGTGCGAGATGACTAATAAAAGTATCCGCAGGTTTATTGCGCCATACACCCGCGATGATCCCCGCAGGAATGCCGATAAGTAGGGCAAAGATAAATGCCAATGCACATAACTCCATAGTGGCAGGAAATGTTTCAATAAGTTGTGCTTTAATGGGTTCGCCATTAATTGAAGAAATTCCAAAATCAAAATGGAACATATTGTGGGTATAAAAAAAGTAGGCATCAAATAAAGAAGCACCACTTAACGGCCCATTGGGTGTGTAATAGCTGAGACTAAAACTCACCAGTGACAAGAAAAAGAGCGTCACAATTAATAACAGTAAGCGACGTATCGAGTAGATAATCATGGGTTTGTTGTAGCCTCTTGGTTGTGACTATCCTCATCAACTTCTGCTTCGCGATACACACCGGCAAAAGAAGCGTTACCAAATGTACTTAATACAAGTCCTTTAATATCATAACGATAAGCCTGCATACGTAAAGAATTAGCTAATGGTAAAACCGGTAGCTCTTGCGCTAAAATATCTTGTGCTTGGTGATAATAGTCTATACGAGAGGCCAGTTGTTGGCTATAAAGCGCCTGTTGTAGCACATTGTCAAATGCCGGTGAGCACCAATGACTTAAATTGGTTTGCGAACTAATAGCCGCACAACTAAATAATGGGCGGAAAAAACTATCGGGGTCGTTACTATCTGTTGACCATCCTGATAAAGTCATATCATGAGTTCTATCCATCAAACTGGTTTCTTGATAGCGACCTTCTATAGGTCGAATATTCATTTGGATACCTACTTGGGCTAAATCAGCTTGAATTAACTCAGCCATTTTTAACGGGCTGGGATTATAAGATTGCGGAGCACTGGGAACCCAAAGGTTTAATTTAAGTCCTTCAAGTCCCAACTCTTTTAATATTTGCTTCGATTTTTCAGGATTATATTCGGTAATTTTAGCGCGATTATCATAAGCCCAAGAGGCACGAGGTAAAACCGATGCGGCTGTTTCAGCCGTACCGTAATAAATAGATCCCATTAGTCGTTCATTATTAATCGCATAAGCGATGGCTTGACGCACTTTTAGATCGTTAAACGGTGGCTTATTAGTATTAAACGCAAGATAAGCAATATTCATTCCTGAACGTAATGTAAGGCGTAAACGAGGATCATCACGTAAGACCTTTAATTGGCTTGCCGCAGGATAGGCCAAAACATCACACTCTCCCGTTAAGAGTTTAGATATACGTCCAGTACCGCCTGCACCCGTGTCTATAACCACTTGTTGCATTTTGGGCTGACCTTTCCAGTATTGCTCATTTCTCAGTAATCGAACAAATTGGCCTGGCTGAAATTCATCAAGGTAAAAAGGCCCTGAGCCTACAGGTTTCCAATCAAGTTGCGATTGATTACCCGATTTTTCAAGGTTACTGGCATATTCTTCTGAAAGGATAGGCGCATAATGGGTTGCTAAATGCCATAAAAAAGAAGCATCAGGAGATTTTAGATTAAATTCAACGGTGTATTTGCCTAACTTTTTAATTGATTTGATATTATCCGCCAAACTTAAACTATCAAAATAGGGGTATTTACCACCATTAACTTGATTATAAGGATTATTGGCAGAAAACATGCGCTCAAAACTAAAGATAACATCGTCTGCGGTGAGTTTACGTGTAGGCGTAAACCAAGGTGTTGTCTGGAATGACACATTTTTACGCAAATAAAAGCGATAAGTTGCGCCATTATCGAGAGACTCCCAACGTGCGGCAATTTCAGGGATCAAACGATAGGTATAAGGGTCAACATCTAAAAGACGATCGTAAAGTTGCGCGGCTAGGGGATCAATAATTAATCCACTGCTCGAAAGTTGAGGATTAAAGGTATTTACACTGCCATCAACACAATAGACAAAGCCATTTTGATGAATGTTTGTAGGCTCTTGCGCGACAGATAGCTCTGTAGCTTTGGTAGCTATCTCTGCCATACAAGTCATACTTATTGAAGCCAGTAGCATAGTACTAATAAGTAAAATAGGGCGCATAATTATGTCTTTTAGATAAACGATTTGGCTATTGTAACTTAAAAAACTGGCTAGCCCAAAATTGTCAAAAAAAACAAATTGAGAAAAATTCTCAATAAAAAGCTTTACAAACGCTAATGATAAAGATTATCATCCGTATTGTCCTTTGGCGATAGAGGTTTTTCGCACAAGGGCACGACATTGCTCACATTGCTTCCAGTATTATTTTACTAGCCAGCTCGGGTGCTGGCTTTTTTTTTGTCTGTATTTCATTCTGTCTTTGCTCATCTTATTTACAAAACTAGACCGACAATTTTATGTGATGTTTTTTTATTAATCCGCGTAATTGATCATAGCTCAATGCTAATTTTTCTGCCGCCATCTTCTGGTTATAACGACTCTCTTTCAATGCTTGCTCTAGTAAGTTTTTTTCTGTGCTATGTTGCCACTGGCGTAAATCTAGCGGTAATGGCGGTAATGAAAAGATCATCTCCTTTTGAGGCTGAGGTTGCTCAGCTATGGTTGAAGACGAAAAGCGCGCAAAAGGGTCGATAATAATATTATCCAGTTCACGCTCACTGGTGCCATGGCGATAAACAGAACGTTCAACCACATTTTTTAGTTCGCGAATATTCCCCGGCCAACGGTAATCTAAAAGAATTTGGCGGGCATTGTCACTAAAACCGGGGAAAAAGGGCAACCCTAACTCTTGGCACATAGCAATCGCAAAGTTTTCAGCCAGTAGCATAATATCGGCTTTACGCTCTCTTAAAGGGGGCAGACGAATTACGTCAAAGGCCAATCTATCCAGTAAATCAGCACGAAATTTACCCTCGTCCGCCATTGCCGGTAGATCTGCGTTAGTGGCACAGATAAGGCGCACATCGACATGCAGCGATTGACTACCTCCCACTCGTTCTAAATGACCATACTCAATAACGCGTAGCAACTTTTCTTGCACCAGCATCGGTGCAGTGGCTAGCTCATCAAGAAAAAGAGAGCCGCCATCGGCACGCTCAAAACGTCCTTGATGGCGGTTTTTCGCTCCGGTAAATGCCCCCGCTTCATGACCAAACAGCTCTGAATCAAGCAAATTATCGTTTAATGCCGAACAGTTAATGGAAATAAATGGTCCTTGCCACCAAGGTGATAAATAGTGTAATCGATGAGCGATAAGCTCTTTACCAGTACCACGTTCACCAATAATCAATACTGGTTTTTTGAGTTGAGCGAGGGCTGAGGTTTGTTCTAAAACATCGATAAAATGACTATCAACACCAATTATTGTCTCTAAATTCTCTTGCATTGGTTAAAATCACCATATTGAGGTATTTCTCACCAGTCTATCAGTAGTGTAAAAAATAGGCGAGGAAAAATAAAATGTTATTTATTAATGTGTTAAGTTATTTTGAAAAGTTGGCACGCAAATTGTATTAACTATAGCAACTGGGCGTTATTGTTAATAACGCTATTTAATCAACACTCAAGGCTATTATTTATCATAGCTATTAAGGATAACATCATGGGTATATTTTCACGTTTTGCTGATATTATTAATGCCAACATCGCTTCTTTGCTGGATAAAGCAGAAGATCCTGAAAAAATGATCCGCTTAATGATCCAAGAAATGGAAGACATGTTAGTTGAGATCAGAACAACTTCTGCACGTACGCTAGCAGAGAAAAAAAGCTTAGAGCGTCGTATTGAGCAAGCAGAAAAACAAATTAAAGATTGGCAAGATAAAGCGGAACTCGCGCTGATTAAAGATAAAGAAGATTTAGCACGTGCGGCGTTAATTGAAAAACAACGTATTGCTTCAATGTGCGATACCTTAAAACACGAACTAATTATCATTGATGAAACATTAGATCGTCTCAAAGGTGAAATCAGTGAATTAGAAAATA
Organism: Proteus sp. HMSC14B05; assembly: GCF_001808035.1. NCBI lineage: Bacteria > Pseudomonadati > Pseudomonadota > Gammaproteobacteria > Enterobacterales > Morganellaceae > Proteus > Proteus sp. HMSC14B05. The sequence continues at coordinate 221,030 of NZ_KV791969.1, forward strand.
AACTGACAGAAACGCGTGCTAAACAGCAATCATTAGTGGTTCGCCACCAAGCTGCAAACTCTTCACGTCAGGTTCGTCGTCAATTAGATAGCGGTAAAATGGATGCGGCAATGGCGCGCTTTGAACAATTTGAGCGTCGAATTGATCATATGGAAGGCGAAGCGCAAAGCTATGGATTAGGTAAAGAAAAATCATTAGAACAACAGTTTGCTGAGCTGAAAGCCGATGATGAAATTAGCGCGCAATTAGCGGCATTAAAAGCTAAAATCAATACTAATAAAGAGTAACAGCAAGCGTAATAACCATCTTATAAAGGATATGTAATGGGCTATATATTTCTGGGAATACCACTGACAATTTTTGTGTTATTTATTCTTCCTATTTGGTTATGGTTGCACTATAACAGCCAAAAAGGGGGAGGGAAGGTTCAGTTAACCCAACAAGAAATGCAGCGACTGAGCGCGCTGGTGGATAAAGCTCAGCAAATGCAGGAACGCATTAAGACATTAGAAGATATTCTTGATGCAGAACATCCTAACTGGAGGCAATCATAATGACGATGCAGAGCAAATCATTGTATCGCTTGCCACAAGAAGGCATGATCCGTGGCGTATGTGCTGGGCTTGCCCATTATTTTAATATTCCTGTGCTATTAGTCAGGGTTATTGCGGTGATTGCACTCTTTGCTGGTTTTTTTGGCTTAACCATTGTTGTTTATCTTGTTTTAAGTTTCTTTATGGAGCCTGCACCTGATAATTATAACCAACATCAGGAACAGCAAGAGGATTTAAAAGCTATTTTAAAAGAAGTGGATAGTCAATTAACAAAAGGTGAAAAACGTTTACAACAAATGGAACGTTATATTACTTCTTCGACTTATCAGCTCAATAAACGCTTTCAAGATTTATAATTTTCTTGCCACTTAATCTAATATGACGCTCCAATACTAGGAGCGTCTTTATTTGGATATAAACCATTTGCTTATTAAGGAGGAATGATGAATTCCACTTTGATACCGACAACCGTTAAAACAAATAAACTCACTAAATGGGCGAAAAAAGGGGTAACATTTGCTTTAATGTTATTAACTTTATTTGGGCCAGCCGCAATAACCGGCGGTATATTAAAACGTGTGAGTTATAAACCGTTACGTTGGTTGGTTCTATTGATAGCTGAGCCTATGATAAAAATGGGGCTAGATAAGTTATCGCGTCACGTGTCTTGGGAGAAACATGAAACGCTTACAAAATGAACTAACTGCACTGATTAATCGAGGCGTAGATAGGCATTTACGCCTCGCTGTTACAGGGTTAAGCCGCAGTGGTAAAACAGCCTTTATTACCTCTTTAGTCAATCAACTCACCAATGTACATAGTGGGGCGCGTTTACCTTTATTTTCTGCGGCACGCAACCAACAGTTATTAGGGGTTAAACGTATACCGCAACATAACTTAAGTATTCCACGCTTTACTTATGATGAAGCTATGGAGTCACTTTACCATACGCCACCCAGCTGGCCTGTACCTACTAAAGGTGTCAGTGAAATACGTTTGCAATTACGCTATCGCTCTCATGAGTCTTTAACGCGTTTTATAAAAGAAACTTCATCGCTCTATTTAGAAATTGTTGATTATCCCGGTGAATGGTTACTTGATTTACCTATGCTTGAGCAAGACTATTTTGAATGGTCTGAGCAGATGAATAGAGTTAATCAACAACGAACGGCACCTGTGCAACAGTGGCAGTCGTTAATAAAAAAATGTGATCCCTTTGCCCCTGCTGATGAAACGCTGTTAGCCGAGATCGCCGCAGCTTATACTGAATACTTATTAGCCTGTAAAAAACAGGGACTACATTTTATTCAACCGGGACGCTTTGTTTTACCAGGGGAATTATCCGGTGCACCTGTTTTACAATTTTTCCCTTGGGCTGACTTAACGCAATACGATAGTGCTAAATTAAAAAATGCCGATAAAAAAACCAATATTGGTATGTTAAAAAAGCGCTATGAATATTATGGTCAACATATTGTAAAAGGATTTTATCGCGACCATTTTCAAGGGTTTGACAGACAAATTGTCTTAGTCGATTGCCTACAACCCCTAAATCAAGGTGCGGATGTTTTTAATGATATGAGACAAGCGCTCACACAATTAATGCGCAGCTTTCATTATGGCAAACGAACCTTATTAAGACGTTTATTCTCCCCCTGTATTGATAAACTGCTATTTGCAGCCACTAAGGCTGACCATATCACGCCAGATCAGCATGAAAATTTAGTCTCTTTGTTACAGCAACTTATTCAAGATGCGAAACAGAATGCTATTTTTGAAGGAATAAGCATTGATTGTATGGGGCTTGCTTCTATTGCTGCGACAGAAAGTGGCATTGTCGATCATCATGGTGAAAAAATCCCAGCCCTAAAAGGCTACCGACTAACGGATAATCAGCCGCTCGTTTATTTTCCAGGAGAAGTTCCTAAGAGATTGCCTGAAAAGGCATTTTGGCAAAAGCAAGGATTTAGTTTTGAATCTTTCCGGCCTCAACAAATATCGAGAGACAGTGCCGTTCCCCATATTCGTATGGATAGTGCCTTGGAGTTTTTATTAGGGGATAAACTAAAATGAATGAGCCATTAAAATCACGTATTGATTTTAAACAATCAACCTTACAAAACGAAGAAATCAGCTTAAAAAAAGGGCTTGATTTCAATCAAGATGAACAATTTGTTCCCTACAATCCGCAATTAGAGGCACAGGAAAATGAAGGGCGTTTAGAAGGTGAGATCCAATCGGCCCTAAAGCCTAGAAAAAGTTTATGGAAACGCTTAATAACAGTGGCGAGTACTATTTTAGGTGTTAGTGTTATTGCTCAAGCGGGACAGTGGATCTATCAATCATGGATAAATTCTGATTGGATTGCTTTAGGCGCAGCCAGTGCGGGAGGATTAATTGTTATTGCGGGTATGGGATCGGTAATTACTGAGTGGCGTCGTATTTATCGTTTACGCCAACGGGCTGACGAGCGTGATAAAGCGAGAGAATTACTCTATAGTCATGCAATAGGGAATGGGCGCCCTTTTTGTGAAGATTTAGCCAAACAAGCAGGTATTAATTCACAACATCCTGCTTATATTCGTTGGCAAAGTACATTACATGATACGCATAACGATAGAGAAATTTTAGAATTATATAGCCAATTAGTACAACCGATTTTAGATAAGCAAGCACGGGCTGAAATTAGTCGTTCTGCAGCGGAATCAACCCTTATGATTGCAGTAAGTCCATTAGCAATGGTGGATATGGCGTTTATTGGTTGGAGAAATATTCGGTTAATTAATCGTATTGCACAAATATATGGTATTGAACTTGGTTACTATAGCCGATTAAAGCTATTTCGCTTGGTACTCGTCAATATTGCGTTTGCTGGAGCGACTGAATTAGTGAGAGAAGTGGGAATGGATTGGCTTTCACAAGATTTGGCTGCTCGGTTATCCACGCGTGCCGCTCAAGGCATTGGCGCTGGATTATTAACTGCCCGATTGGGAATTAAAGCAATGGAGTTATGCCGTCCATTACCCTGGATTGATAATAAGCCTAAATTGAGTGACTTTAGAAAAGAGCTTATCGGTCAATTAAAAAATACATTAGGTAATAAGAAGAAAGAGTGAGTTATCTATCAATATATTCTTGAATTCAAGATAAATTGAATAGCCTCAACAATAAGTATTATTGTTGAGGTTTTTTTATCGCTAAATTAATTGTTAGTGTATATAAAAGTGATATGTGTATGGGCAAGGAAATAATTTATTTCTATCGAAAAATATACATTTTATTGTTGTAAAGTTAGTTGGTATTACATTGGTAAAAAATAGTTATAAGTAAAGATTAATAGCTTTAAGGTACTTGGTTAACTTATTGTATTTATTTGTTTTTATTTATTTTTTTAACATTTAGCTAACGTTTTTTCTTTTTTTGATAGTAAAGCTTATTTACTTTAGTATGATAAATAGCGTCAACATAATATAAATGTATAACTGCGATGATGTTTAATATTAAATTATTAGCTGGTTAGTATTTTATATAATAGTGTTTTTATATAAGTTTATATCTAAAGTGCGAGGAAAGAAAAATGAAGATTGAAACAATAAAAAAACTTTCAAAACAAAGACGCAAGTTTTATATTGGTTCTTCTTTGAATATTACTCATATTAACCGTCAATTGGCCTTTTTAACGCCTATTTTGGATGATGCAATTGATAAAATAAAATATGCACAACAAAAGCAAGCTCTATTATCACCAATTAAAGAAACGGCACAGATCTTTGAGTATGTAAAAAACAATAATAAAAAGAAAGCAGCGATATATGCACTAGATTATCTCATTTTTTGTTTTTCTCATGGTTGTTGCACAATCAAAAAATTTATAAGAAGAGAACTTATGTTTTTATTGGAAAGGATCAAGCATTTTATCGCTTATGAGTTAAAAGAGATCATTCAGCCTTCAACATTTTTCTGTTTTAATTTTTTAAAAGCGTTAAAAAAGCATTTATAATCAAAATATCACCTCTTTTGTGTAAAAATAAATGCTAATAGTGTCAACTTTTGCTGACAAAGCCCTTTATTTAATTGATATTAATGTATAATATCAGCAATTAGTTCAGGGGCACTCAGTATTAAGAAGGTTTAAAATGCGCTTAGAAGTTACCTGTAAAGATCGCATCGGGTTAACCCGCGAATTACTCGATCTACTTGTATTAAAAAATATCGATTTGCGTGGAATTGAAATCTTTCCTATTGGTCTTATTTATCTAAATTTTTCGCAAATCGATTTTAATATATTTCAACCTTTAATGGCTGAAATCAGAAGAATTGAGGGGGTTATCGATGTTCGTACTGTGGCTTTTATGCCATCAGAGCAAGAGCATCGAGCTATGTGGACACTATTAGAATCAGTACCTGTCCCTGTCTTTTCTATTAATACCAAAGGTCAAATTAAGTTATTAAACCCAGCTACACGGCATCTGTTTGAATTAGATGAAAATGATAAAAATGAAAAATCTTTTAACCAACTGATACCTAACTTTAATATCCATCGCTGGTTAGAACAAAAAGATCCTCATGCTGAAATTATCTCCATCAAATTAAAAAAACAACATTTTGATATGGAGATTGTGCCAATAAAACTGACTGATGATAATCAGTTTAATCATTGTGTTGGTGCACTCATTTTATTGAAATATCGCGGAATAATTCATGAGCATCCGAAATTAATTGTTAATGATAATTCGGGGTTTGAACAAGTTATTGCTGTTAGCACCCCCATGAAACAATTAGTTGAACGCGCTAAAAAAATGGCAAAAATGGATGATCCTTTATTATTAGTGGGGGATACGGGGACGGGCAAAGATCTATTTGCTAAAGCTTGCCACTTATTAAGTCCTCGAGCCAGAGAGCCATTTTTAGGCCTTAACTGTGCCTCTATGCCTGATGATGTGGTTGAAAGTGAGTTATTTGGTTATGCGGCAGGTGCATATCCTAATGCTATCGAAGGTAAAAAAGGTTTTTTTGAACAAGCCAATCGAGGCACTGTTTTGCTGGATGAAATTGGCGAAATGTCGCCACAAATGCAAATTAAACTCCTGCGTTTTTTAAATGATGGTACTTTCCGTCGTGTTGGGGAAGAGCACGAAGTTAAAGTTGATGTTCGAATAATTTGTGCAACACAAAAAAACTTATGGGAATTAGTACAAAAAGGGTTATTTAGGGAAGATCTCTACTATCGACTTAATGTATTGACATTAACTCTACCACCGCTACGGGAAAGAAAAGCGGATATCATGCCGTTAGCACTGCATTTTATTAATCAATATTGTTTAGAGCAGAAAGCATCAAAACCTGTTATTTCCCCTGATTTATCTGCTTATTTAGTACAATATGGCTGGCCTGGTAATGTTCGTCAATTAAGAAACACAATTTATCAAGCCATGGCTCAGTTAGTAGGCAATACATTGCGACCTCAAGATATTGCCTTGCCTGAGCATACTGCGGATACTTTATTTGATGAAGATTTGCTTGAAGGCTCGCTAGATGAAATGACTAAGCGATTTGAAGCTTCTATTTTAAGGCGTTTATATCGTGATTATCCAAGTACACGTAAACTGGCTAAACGTTTAGGTATTTCTCATACCGCGATCGCAAATAAATTACGTGAATATGATTTAACAAGTAAAAAAGCGGATAAAACAGAGAAATAATACTATATTACAATGTGTTAATGGTTTTTATTTAAACAAACGGGCTATATCAGCCCGTTTGTTTTTTACATTACTCGGTATGAATAACGTTATTGTCAATTATTTTAGTACAGCTAATGCTGCGTCATAATTAGGTTCAGTGGTGATTTCATCAACTAATTGGGTGTAGATAACGTTGTTACTTTCATCAAGTACAATCACAGCACGGCTAGTTAATCCCGCTAAAGGACCTGACGTAATCGCGACACCGTAGTTTTCTTTAAATTCCGCACCACGCATTGTTGATAATGTGACAACATTATCTAAACCTTCAGCACCGCAAAAACGTGCTTGTGCAAAAGGTAAATCTGCTGAAATACACAGTACAACGGTATTATTTAATTCGTTGGCGACTTTATTAAATTGGCGAACACTCGCTGCACAAACACCAGTATCTACACTTGGGAAAATATTTAATACTTTACGTTTGCCGGCAAATTGCGCTAAAGAAACATCATTTAGATCTTTACCTACTAAAGAAAAATCGGCTGCTTTTTGGCCTACAGTGGGGAAATTTCCAGCTAAAGTCACCGCATTACCTTGTAAAGTCACTTGATGTGCCATTGTTGTTCTCCTTTGTTACTTATTGAACTAACCATTATTAATACTAAATTATTAACGATAATATTCGTTAATGCGTAACCATGATTAAAATTTGTCTACATCTCTAAAATAAAAGAGTGAAAACGGTAAAATTGATAAAATTTTTGCAATCAGTGATTGTGCCTTTTTATCAGGCTTTTATAATTATTAAGTTAACTCGCTTATAGACTACAGGACGAAACAGACATGCGCAAAATATTCGTTATATCATGTGCACTTGTCGTTCAAGGATTGCTCATATCACAGGCTAATGCGGCAGTGGTGCCATCAGGAACGATACTCGACAAAAAACAGGAAGTAGTGCGACATTTAAAAGATGAACCCGCATCACTTGATCCCATTAATGCCGTAGGTTTAACGGAGGCTCAAGTTCAACGAGACTTATTTGAAGGATTAGTGATAGAAGATGAGCGAGGGCGTCCCATTCCTGGAGTGGCACAATCATGGCGAACAGAAGATAACCGGGTTTGGATTTTTACATTACGTGATAATGCTAAATGGTCAAATGGCGAAAAGGTGACGGCTTCTGACTTTGTTTATAGTTGGCAAAGATTAGTTGATCCAAAAAATCTTTCTCCTTTTGCTTGGTATGCAGCCCTAGCTTCTATTGAGAATGCCCAAAAAATTATTGATGGTAAATTAAAACCAACCTCGTTAGGTGTGGAAGCCATTGATGAAAAAACGTTAAAAGTTACCTTAGAACGACCTGTTCCTTATTTCCCTAGTTTAGCAACCAATTTTTCACTTTATCCTGTACCTAAACACACAATCGAAAAATACGGTTCAGAATGGATCAAAGTAGGTAATTTAGTCGGTAATGGGGCTTTTATACTAAAAGATCGCGTTGTGAATGAGAAAATTGTGTTAACGCCAAACCCTTACTATTGGGATCACCACAATACGGTGTTAACCAAAGTCACTTTTGTGCCTATTAATCATGAATCACAAGCGACTAAACGTTATTTAGCTGGGGATATTGATATTACAGAGTCTTTTCCTAAACACTTATATCACAAATTGATGAAAGATATTCCTGATCAAGTGTATATCCCTGAGCAGTTAGGTACTTATTATTATGCATTTAATACACAAGCAGGGCCTACCAAAGATATTCGGGTTCGCAAAGCGTTAGCTATGGCAATTGATAGAAAAATTATTACTGATAAAGTCCTTGGTACTGGAGAAAAATCAGCGAATCGCTTTACTCCTGATGTGACGGCTAATTTTACGCCTGAGCCAACGCTATATGATGAATACAGTCAGGATGAATTAGATAGCCAAGCCAAAATATTGTTATCAGCAGCCGGCTATGGTCCTCATAATCCTTTAACTCTCTCTCTGCTTTATAATAATTCAGAAAATCATCAAAAGATCGCCATTGCTGTTGCTTCTATGTGGAAGAAAAAGTTAGGCGTAAAGGTAAACTTACGCAATCAAGAGTGGAAAACTTATATTGATAGTCGTAATTCAGGTGATTTTGATGTGATAAGAGCGTCATGGATAGGCGATTACAATGAACCCTCCACATTTTTATCTTTATTAGGCTCTAAGCATGCTGGAAACATCCCAAAATATCAGAGCCAGCAATATGATGAGATTTTAGTCCAAGCCAATATGACGACAGATGAAGAGGAAAGAAATCGTCTCTATAATCGTGCAGAACAGGTTATTGCGGAAGAGGCGCCTATTGCCCCTATCTATCAGTATACTAATGGGCGTCTAATTAAACCTTGGCTAAAAGGTTATCCCATTGAGAATCCTGAAGATGTCGCTTATAGCCATATGCTGTATGTTATAAAGCATTAAATAAGTGTTACAGGCAATAAGATAAGAAAGCCAAAATATTAGCAAAGAGTACGTAATGATTATTGCGTACTTTTTTTTTAGGGGAAGAGAGATAGAGAAAAAAAATCCCTCTGTTATGCAACAGAAGGAGACTCAAAAGGAATAAACATTGCAAAATTATGTTAATATAATTTTGCATGAATGTTTTGACTAATCGTGCAGTTGATGCAAAGTATAAATTTATACTTTTTATTTATAGGTATAACTACTTAATATAGCCTTATAATTATAATTTCAGTGGTCAGTAAACGTATTTTAACAACAAATAAAATTGATAAGATTATTTTTAACTTATGTTATCGTTTATTTATAAAACATTAAAAACGATAGCCTAGGGATAATTGGATACTATTTAGTCTAATATTATGTTTGTTTGACTCAGTATCTGAATGTAAATAGCCAAGATTAATGCCTACATTTTTTCTAAGGCTATAATCAATACCCGCTTGAAACATCACATTGGTGGTGTCGACGATAATGGTATCGGTTACCGCAACGCCTGAATAACTTTTATCAACTCGATATTTTAATTTTTTAGGCCCCATTTGGGCGTAGATAGCCAAAGAAGGTGTAATTCGATACGTTGGGCCTATTAACAATGCAGAAACCTTTGCATGTTCATCTTTTGTGCCTAGTTTAAGTGAGCTAGCGTCTATAAAATGGCTTTGATGTGTTGACTTGATATGCAGTAATGAAAGTAACATTCCCCAGTGAATATCGGATCCATAGTGATAACTTATTATTGCACCATTTGCTTTGTGGTTTTTTATTTTTCCATATATGTAACCGCCATAAATTGCCTGATTATTCTCAAAAGCATGTAGTGATGGAGAGAAAGGTAAAATAAAGCTTATAAATAAAATAAGATTTTTTTTCATTATCGCGTATCTAATTTGTTGGAGATGGCGATATTTTTAGTGAGTTAATAACATATTTCAAGTTAATTTCTTTGGAATGATTCTTAAAAAAAACTAGCATTCTTATTGAGTTAAAAGAAATTATTTTGGTATTAATAGAAGGGTAATTACTATAATCTTAGATAATATAAGATATTTTATAAATAATCGTTATTATTATTGGATCTTATTTATAATTTATAGCTAAAGGAAAGCGTAATAATAGCGAAATAAACAATGGATCCGAAAATCCATTGTTTAGCTAGTGAGTTACTTACTTTTTATCTAAGATCTCAACCAGTGTATATTTGATGCTTGGTGCATCCGCAGGAGGATTAGGAATATCTGTAACTTTGACTTTTACTTTGTACTGCGTTCCCGCTTGGTAATCAAATCCTTCGATATTTTGATAGAAGAGAGACCATTCACCAGCAGGTAATTCTTTTACTTTCATGCATTTCATTGGCGCAACACCAACACAATCATAAAGCTGAGAGTCAATAAGCAGTGTTTTTGTCGAATCGTTCATAACTTGGGTGTTGGTTCCTGTCGCTGTATTGCATCCTGCTAAAAGTAAAAATAAAGGAATGGTGAGAAACTTTTTCATATTAATAGCCTTATTTCAGGGGCGACAAATTAATTAAATATTTGCGTTTATTTTAAGCAAATTTCATTTTTATGACTAATATCTAGTGCCAATCGATAACCTAAATATAGGCATATATTGAAAAATCTATTATAACCTAATAATTAATGCTTATTTTAGTGTAAAAATCTTAAAGTAGAAAATATTTTACTCAATAATGTTGTTGTAGATGGGGGAACGTGATGGCGTTAATCTAGGCTAAATAGTGGCTTGATTTAACCTCTTGCAACATAATCAAATAAAGGCAATATTATTGATTGTTTACATGATTTTAGAAAAAAGCATAAAATTATATTTTAAATGATGGTATCAAGGAGGACGAATAATGAAAAGTGTCAATAACGCTATAATCGAAGATTCTGATGCTATCTATACGGCTCAGCTTAATGGGCATGGCGGAATTATGCCGATCACGGCTAATAGCATAGCAAGTAATGAAAGGCCTTTTTGGGTTCATCTCGATTATCGTAAACCCAAAAGTGATCAGTGGATTAATCAGACTGAGTTACTTCCTCCTATCGCAAAAGATGTGCTTTTAGCTGAAAATGTTCGACCTAAGGCACAGCGTATCGGGGAAGGGGTTATTATTAATTTGCAAACGATTAATAACAACCCCGATGATCGGCCGGATGAACTGATTGCGTATCGTATTTATATTAATGGTCAAATGATTATTTCGAGCCGACATCGTCGCGTTAATTCCGTTGATTCGGTGATCCACTCTTTAGAAGTGGGTGATGGTCCAGAAAATAGTGGTAGTTGGTTGATCACTATGGCCGATGCAGTGACAGATGAAATAGGTGATTTTGTTGAAACACTTCATGACCAATTAATTGAGTTGGAAGATATGATCCTCGATCAGCAAATTCCGGCTCGAGGTGAATTGGCATTGCTACGTAAGCAACTGATTGTGTTACGCCGTTATATGGCGCCACAACGTGATGTATTCTCTCGACTCTCTATCGAAAAATTACCTTGGATGAGCGACAGTGATCGCATTAGTTTGGTTGAAATATCAGAACGTCTCTCGCGTCGATTAGAAGATTTAGATAGTAGTATTTCTCGTACAGCCGTTATTGCTGATGAAATTACTTCAATGATGGCAGATGCGATGAACAGGCGCACATATACCATGTCATTAATGGCGATGCTATTTTTGCCCACGACCTTTTTGACAGGACTATTTGGGGTTAATTTAGGGGGGATCCCCGGTAATGAGTTTCCTTATGGCTTTGCTATATTTTGCTTTTCACTGTTTTTCTTGATTGTGATTGTTGCTTGGTGGTTAAAGCGTAGTAGGTGGTTGTGAAATTTCAGCAAATTAATCGTAACTAAATGGATTTAAAAAAGAATTCTCTAACTCTGTTTGAGATATATCAATTTTTTAAATGCCAACATCTGGCATTATAACTCTCGCAGGTGAATACAACGTTGAGCGATGAACGTTGTGCTCCATAATTGTAGTTTTTCTCATATTGAGTTCTTAATACAGAATAATTGACCATTATTACACCGATGTTAAATAAACATCGGTTTTTTTTTGCTTATTATTCTCGTCATAAGCAAAGCATATTAAACCCCAGCGCAACGACGATGGTTTGCTAGGGATAATACTGGCTATGCTTATTTTACCTCAACAACATCCAATCTAGCTTGGCTAAAGTCAGGACGCTCATCTTCATCATCGGAAAGAATAGGGCTTGTTGGAATATCATCCTTATCAAATGCTAGATCACCGCCGTTAATAATCTCATCACCCTGTTTGATATTAGCAAAGTCAAATAATTGGGTATCACATAGATGCGAGGGAACAATATTTTGGGTTGCCCTAAACATGGTTTCAATGCGCCCAGGGTAACGTTTATCCCAATCTCTTAGCATCTCTTTGATCACTTGGCGTTGCAAGTTAGGTTGAGAGCCACAAAGATTACACGGAATAATAGGGAAATTTTTTGCTTGAGCAAAACGCTCAATGTCTTTTTCTCTGGCATAAGCCAATGGACGAATAACGATATGTTTTCCGTCATCACTCATTAATTTAGGTGGCATGCCCTTTAGCTTTCCACCATAAAACATGTTCAGAAACAGCGTTTCTAAAATATCATCACGATGGTGGCCTAAAGCAATTTTTGTTGCCCCAACTTCGGTGGCTGTACGGTATAAAATACCACGACGTAAGCGAGAGCAAAGTGAACAGGTGGTTTTACCTTCTGGAATGATCTCTTTTACAATACCGTAAGTATTCTCTTCAACAATTTTATACTCTACACCCAGTTGCTCAAGATATTCAGGTAAAATATGCTCAGGGAAGCCCGGCTGTTTTTGATCTAAATTAACGGCAATTAAGGAAAATTGTATTGGCGCGCTTTTTTGCAAATTCATTAAGATAGATAGGAGAGTATAGCTATCTTTCCCGCCAGAAAGGCACACCATGATTTTATCGCCATCTTCAATCATATTAAAATCAGCGATAGCTTGCCCAACGTTACGGCGTAAGCGTTTTTGTAATTTGTTAAAATTATATTGCTCTTTTGGGATGCTCATTTTTTACGGTTCTATATCGTTGCTAAGGTTTTTTAACTTACTTTAAAGGGGTTTTCTGCTTTGTTTTCAATTTGTTGTATGACGTGCTTTATCGGAATAACATAATATCTATGCGTTTAAACGAATAAAGCTAAAAAGCAAAATTTAATCACCACTTATTGCAAGGAAATGATAAGCCGACAATGATAACAGAAGCATCGCGCATTTCGAAACTGCTAAGTAAAATAATCGCCACCCTGTGGGGCTGACTTACTGACCAAGATAGTAACGGGGAAAATAGCGATTACTATAAAGATAATCGCTATTGATAACAACAGCCCCTTATTTAAGTCACTAAAGGACGTCTATTTAAGAGGAGAGTGTGGCAAGTTTGGTGGCAAACCCCATAAAAAATAGCCCAACAATACCATTTCCCAGTTTAGCGATATTTTTACGTGAACCGAAGAAACGCGCCAATGCTACACCACCAAAAATAAGAAAAGAGAGATAAACAAAGCTAAATGCTTCAAGCATAGAAGCTAAGATCAAGTAGGATAAACCAGTATGTGCATAGTTAAAGTCGATAAATTGCACAAAAAAGGAGATATAAAACAAAATCGCTTTGGGGTTGGTTAAGCTTAATGTTAATGCCTTACGAAATACATGCTCTTGAATACAGTTTGTCTCAGTATGGCTTTGCTTTTTGGCAAAGAAGTTAGCATGAATAATTTTGATACCGAGATAGAGTAGATAAAAAGCACCTAAGAAACGGACAATAGTAAAAAGCACAGGAGAGGCTTTAATAACTGATGCCACACCGATAAATGCTAAGAAAATTAAGATAGCATCGCCAATAAAAACCCCTAATGCGGCTCGATAACCTGCACCAGCTCCTCTTGATGCACTGGTTTTAAGCACATAAAGGGAATTAGGGCCGGGGACGATAATAATAAAGAACATACCCGCAAGATATGTCCAAATATTGAGCACTCCAAATTGTTCAAGCCACACAGTAACCCCCATACTTTTACTGTACATGATATAAACATTGACCTGTTATTATATAAAGAGAAACAGAAAAATTTAAACGCCTATTTTTATACACTTTTAGCATAATTATTCGTAAATAATGATTTTTATACAGAAAGTAAGTTGTTTTTTAGTAGAAAATAGGGGGGAAGATCATCGTGATACAGAACAAAAGTGAATAGGGTCAATATTATCTTAAAAAGTAGAGTTTATCTTATTGATTTATCTATTTTTATCAAAAATAATAGCAACGTATACACTTGCATATAAAACTAAGGAAATAGATCATGGCAACCACTTTTCTACCTATTGGTCTTTTTGGGCCATTAAACCCTATTGGTTTGGGCGGTATTATGTTTGAATTTTTCTATTATTTTTAATCATAATATAACCTCTATAATAGTAAATAGTACCTCATCACCATTCTATATTAATAGTAAGGGATATTTATGATAAAGGTTATTGCAGAAGATTTTATTAAATCAGCATCAATAGAAACGGTCTTACCACTTTACCAAGAATTGGTGAAAGCTAGCCAACAAGAAGCACTTTGTATTAGCTATGATTTATTTGTTGATGAGAAAGATCCCGGTCACTTTATTTTTATTGAATCATGGCCAAATAAAGAAGCACTAGATATTCATTGTAATAGTGAACATTTTCGTCGCATCATTCCGATGATTAAACAATATACAAAAGCAGAGTCAAAAATCACTTTAGTCAATAGTGTATTTGATAAAAATATAGATTAATCATTTTATGTCTATATTTTAACGTATTAATAAATAATATATTAATTGGGGCCGCATTATTTATTGCGGCCTTGTTATATGTTGTGAACTATATTGAATAAAGCTCTAAAGGTAAGCCATCGGGATCTTGAAAAAAGGTAAAACGTTTTTGGCTACTAGGATCAATACGTATTGGCTCACATTGAATATTGTTTTGTTGTAAATAAGCAACTGAAGCATCAAGATCGTCCACTGCAAATGCCACATGGCGTAGACCACGTGCTTCTGGGTAACTTAAACGTGCTGGCGCATCTGGGAAGCTAAATAATTCAATTTGGTAGACTGTACCTAACGCAAGCTCAGCTTTCCAAGATTGTATTTCTTCACGGTATTTTTCATTTAATAGGGTAAGCCCCAGTATTTGACAATAAAAATGTTTGCTGACGGTATAATCAGAACAAATAATCGCCACATGATGAATTTTATTTAATTTTAACATTGATAACTCAACTAATAAAAAAATAACATAAGATAAATTATGCTATAAAGATAGCATAAAATAATAGATTTAATAATATTTATTTTATATAAGCGTATGATTTTTTATTTTTATATTTTGGTTAATTTAGAATAATCAAAAACAATAACAATTCTTAATATTTACTTAATGGTGGATAAAAATAATATAAGTTTACTCTAATTAAAGAGAGAGATTTTATTTTCATTTTATTAATAAGAATTTCTTTATAATAAATGTTTTTTATTGTATCGTTTTTATTGTTTAAAGATGCTTAACTTCATAAAAAATATAATTTTTTTAGTTTTTTTGTTATTTTATATAGAGAATAAAAATGAAATTTAATTTTTTGCTTTCAACTTCAATACTCGTTGTTTCTACTCTTTCTTTTAATGCTTATGCAACATTAGAAAATACAGTGTCGATAGGGTATGCTAAATCTAAATTGAAAGTCGATGAAGATTTAATAAATGATAACCTTAAAGGTATTAACTTAAAATATAATCATGAAGTAGCTAATGATTGGGGCGTTATCAGCTCGTTTTCATATGCAAAAAATAAAAATGATGGTTATGATCATTGGGGATATGCAGGTACTTCAAAGATTAGCTACTATTCGTTAACGGCAGGTCCAAGTTACCGCCTTAACAATTATGTCAGTGCATATGGACTAATAGGTTTTGGCTATTTTCATGAAGACTTTCACTACTATGATGAAAGAGAAAAAGAAAATAAGATATCAATGGCTTATGGATTAGGTGTACAAGTAAACCCAATCACTAACTTAGCTATTGATGTTTCTTATGAATACTCCAAACTATATGATATTGATTTTACTACTTGGGTAGTGGGTATCGGTTATCGTTTTTAATCAAAGGTGTCACACACGATAGTCAATATATTTTCTAAGGTCGCTTTTGCGACCTTTTTAGTCTTTATATAAGCTACTTTTAAACAAATTAAAATTGATAAGTTCGCCAGTGTAGTTAAACAGACAAATTGTGTGGTTATTAAGAAGTTAAGATTTCCAAATAATATGGTACATGGGTTGCAGGGGATCACGACTAATTAATACACGACCAAAAATATCATCAATATCGGCGTTTTCATCCGGTGCAAGACCGATAATCACTTCACTAAACCGGGCTGATGAAACAGGTAAACCGACAATAAATTGCCAATTATTCCCTAATGTAACAACTTCAGCTGCACCTCGTTCTTCAAATTGTAAATTAAAAAGCAGCTGATCGGCTACATCAAGATTATCAGCGGCTTGCGCTAAAAAGAGATCATAGGCTTGTTCTAAAGCTTCTTCTTCACTGATTAAGGTTGGTTGGTTCATGGTCATGCCTATAAATTATGTCAATATTGTCGCGCTATTTATATCGATAGTTAGCTGTTTTCGCTAACTATTTTATTGTTGATATAATTACTGAGCTGATTGTATCACTCTTTCTAGAGAAGTGGGCTAAAGAAATAACAAAGGCGTTCTAACACCCGATTCATAAATGGACGTTTTTCCCATTCATCAAGAGTAAGTTGTGTTGAACGGGCAATATAATCATATTGTACGATGCTAAGATCACTAGCAAAACATTCATCATCAATCACAACAGTTATTTCAAAATTAAGCCATAAACTACGCATATCAAGGTTAACCGAGCCAACCATACTCAGTTGACCATCAACCATCACACTTTTTGTATGTAATAGGCCATCTTCAAATTGAAAAACTTTTACACCCGCCTCAAGTATTTCAGTAAAAAAGGCTCGGCTTGCCCAACGTACCAGGAAAGAGTCATTACTTCGTGGCACAATAATACTGACATCCACACCACGCATAGCGGCGGTTGAAATGGCATGAGCCAGATCGTCACTTGGCACGAAGTAGGGGGTTGTCATGACTAATTCTTTTCTGGCTGAATAGATGGCCGTAATTAATGATTGTTGAATGAGTTCTTCAGGAAAGCCGGGGCCTGAGGCAATCACCTGTGTAGTATGCCCATTTGCTTGTTCAAATGGCATAATATTGTTATCTGGCGGCGGTGGTAAGTGGCGTTCACCGGTTTCCATTTCCCAGTCGAAAGCATAAATAATACCCAGTGTCGTAGAAACAGGGCCTTCCATTCTGACCATAATATCAATCCACTGACCGACACCCGCATCTTGTTTAAAATAGCGTGGGTCGACCATATTCATACTGCCGGTATAGGAAATGTAGTTATCAATTAATACTATTTTACGATGCTGACGTAAGTCCATACGACGCAAGAAGAAACGGAACAGATTGACTTGTAATGACTCGACAAATTCAATGCCGGCGGCTCGCATTCTTGCAGGGCCATTGGTGCGAAAGAAACTACGGCTTCCTGCAGAATCCACCATAATGCGACATTTTACACCACGTTTAGCCGCTTGAATAAGGGCTTCAGTGACTTCCTCTACCAATCCTCCGGATTGCCAGATATAAAACACCATTTCAATATTATCGCGCGCATTATTAATATCACGCGTGATGGCATTTAATGAGTCTTCGCAAGTTGTTAGTAGCTGGATCTTATTACCTTTTACACCATTAATACCTTGGCGTTTAGCGGTTAACTGAAAAATGGGCTCCGCAACATCACTATAGTGTTTAGCGAAAATATGTTTACATTTTTTTAATTCTTCAAGCCATGCAACTACGGAAGGCCACATCTGCCTAGCATGTTCGACACGGCGTTTACCAAGATGAAGTTCACCAAAGGCAAAATAGGCGATAACACCGACTAAAGGAAGGATATAAATAATCAGTAGCCATGTCATCGTTGAGGTGACAGGTCGTCGATGCATTAGGACACGAAATGTGACCCCTGCGATCAATAGCCAATAGAAGAAAAAAGTTAGCCAACTTAATACAGTATAAAATGTTGTCATAGTAAAGCTATTTTCCGTTGAAAAAGAATCGCATGAATAGGTCGGAGGCAATTTACTAACAATAGTTCATTATTTCTATTATTTGCCAAATGTTGTTATTAAATCAGGATTATTTTCTCTGTCAAATCTCTCTGGTAAGAGATAAACATCAAATAAGTCGCTATATACTTATTTTGATACATTTTATTTTTGAGAGAAAGGTATAAAGCATAAATAAAAAATAAGGCAAATTATCAATCCCCCCTTGGATCATAAAATGAACGTCCTATAATACACCACTTATTTGAAAAAATAGGTATTGATTGCAATGAGACATAGCAGGAATGAAGTGGCACGTTGGCGAATGATGAGACAAGCGTTACGTCGCCGTCGCCGTTGGTTAGAGGGTCAATCACGCCGTAACTTACGTATTTACCAAATGCGTAAGCTTGATACTTCTAGAAAACATAGAGCGCTGTTGTTCGTGCAATACACCGAACTAAATTGATCTTTAGCTTTTTTAGTTGTTATAGCAATCATTTTGATAAACGTTATTGAATATGATTGCTATTTGCATTTAAACTAGAGGCATTATTTTTTGTTTAGGTGAAATAAGATCAGTTATGCGCTTTAAGCTTTGGGTATTTATATCACTGTGTTTGCATGCCTCGCTTGTTGCGGCTGCCATACTGTATGTTGTAGAAGATAAGCCAATTGCACCAGAACCTATCTCTATACAGATGCTAGCCTTTGCTGCAGATGAGCCGGTAGGAGAGCCTGAGCCTGTAGTTGAAAAGGTGACGCCTCCGGAGCCTGAGCCTGTTGTCGAGCCAGAACCTGAGCCAGAACCAGAACCGATCCCAGATGTAAAACCGGTGATTGAAAAACCGATAGAGAAGAAGCCCGAACCGAAACCAAAACCTAAGCCAAAACCGGTGGAAAAACCAAAGCCACCTGTCGAACGGCCACAGCAACAGCCATTGGCGCTGAACAAGGGAAATGAGATGAAAAATCTTAATCCCAACGCTACACCGAGTAATAAAGGTGAGGAAAAGCCTGTTGCGACAACTAGCCAAGGGGAAGGAAAAGTACCTAATGTGCTTCGCCAAGGGTTACCTATCTATCCTCCTCGTGCCAAGGCAGTGGGTATTGAGGGTTCAATAAAAGTACGCTTTGATATCGATGCCGATGGACGGGTAGATAATGTAGAAATTCTCTCTGCTAACCCAAAAAATGTCTTTGAGCGCGAAGTGAGAAAAGCAATGCGTCAATGGCGTTATGAGAAAATCCCTTATAAAGGTAAAGTGGTTATCATTGATTTTAATATAGATGGTGTTTCTGCAAGTTAATAAGAAGCCATTGATTGATAAAGCGTCACATCACTCAATGATAAAAAAAGGCACTTTTGATAAGTGCCTTTTTTGTTGGTTTTATTGAGCTTAAAAAGGTTATTCCATGGTACTTGCTAAGGTAAAATTGGTTTTACCTTCAGGTAGGCGACGAGCGCTATTATTCTCATCGACTGCCACATAAGTAAACACGGCTTCAGTGGCACGATACCGTTGACCTACCGGCTCAGTTGCTACTTTTTTAACCCACACTTCAATATTAACAGTAATTGAAGAGTTACCGGTTTTTAAACAACGAGCATAACAGCAAACGACGTCGCCAACGGCAACAGGTTTTAGAAAGGTAATGCCTGTTACACTTACAGTAACAACGCGACCTAAGGCAATTTCTTTCGCTAAAATGGCACCACCAATGTCCATTTGAGACATTATCCAGCCACCGAAAATATCACCATTGGCGTTAGTATCAGCTGGCATGGCAAGCGTACGTAATACTAGCTCACCATTAGGCAAAGATTGTTGTTCAGTCATGGGGAAATACTATCTATCAATGTTAAAACTAAGGAGACTCCCTTGAGGCAGTCTCCCGATAAAATAGAGGTCATTATTCAGATTTAGATGTCACATCTTTATGTAATACTTTAGATGTTGATGTTGTTCCGTTATCTGATGTTTCAGATGTATGACTTTCTGTTGATTCCTCTTTCGTCTCTTCTTCGGGTAACCGGTTGTTCCAGATATACACAACACTAATCACAGTAAAGATTAAGGTTAATATTGTTAACCCAAAGACTTTAAAGTTTACCCAAGTTTCTTGAGATAAAGAAAATGCGACATAAAGATTACCCAGCGCACAAGCTAAAAAGAACAGAACCCAAGCGATATTGAGTTTTTTCCAATTAGTCGCTGGCATCGCTAATTCTTTACCTAGCATTCTTTCCATTAATGTTTTCGGCGTAAAGAGTTGCATCGCAATAAGCACTAGCGCAAAAATGGCGTAGATTGCGGTGACTTTCCATTTAATAAAGACATCTGAATGGAAAGCGATAGTCAATGTACCAAATATCGTTACAACGATTGCGGTGATCAGTGGTGCTTTTTCGACTTTATGGAAAATAAGCCATGTTAAACCGACTGAGATCCATGTTGCTACAATTAATGCGCCAGAAGCATAGAAAATATCTTGCCATTTATAAAAGATAAAAAACACTAATAGTGGAGCGAAATCAAGTAATTGCTTAAGCCAGCCGTTTTTCATAACCGATAGAAACCTATTGTCGTTAAATTTATAAACTAGGTTATTCTAATGCAAAGCGACATGAAAAGGGTAAACAATTGCATATCTTTAATAAGATCAGGCTTATTTATCACAATATGGCGGTTTTATATTAGATTAACTCATTGAATATAAGGTTTAATTTAATCTTGTGTCATTTAAAGATAAAGTATTGATTATGGTAGGAGATTAAAACATCACTCTAGTATATGATTCATTGAGCCATTATCTCTTCACGCGACTTTTTGATGAATGCGCGAAAAAGTAATTCAGATAAGAGGAAATCAATGAACGGAAAAAGAATAATAAAATGGATGCCTGGATTAGGCTTATTGTTTAATTATCAGCGTGAATATCTTGGATATGATATTAAAGCAGGGCTTTCTGTTGCTGCGGTTGCATTGCCTGTTGCTATCGCTTATACCGAATTACTCGGTATCAATGCCATTGTGGGATTATACGCCTGTATCTTACCCATGATCATGTATGCTTTATTTGGCACTTCACGCCAATTAATTACTGGCCCTGATGCTGCAACTTGTGCCGTGATAGCCGCAGTTGTCATCCCTCTTTCTGCGGGGGATGAAAATACCCGTTGGCAACTGGCCATTATAATGACTGCAATGACCGGTTTTTGGTGCATTCTTGCGAGTCATTTTCGCTTTGGCGCATTTACGGACTTTCTCTCTAGACCTATATTACAAGGTCTATTAAATGGCGTTGCCATCACTATCATGGTGGGGCAATTGAGTAAAGTATTTGGTTTTACCACCTCCCCAGAATATTTAATTGAAAAATTACTTGAAGTACCTTTTCGATTAAAAGATGCACATTGGCCAACACTGTTGATGTCGGCGCTAACCTTAGCATTACTATTAGGTATTCGTCATTTTAGACAACGTTGGCCCGCTCCATTAATTGCTATGGTGGTGATGACCTATTTAAGTTGGCAATTTGATTTAGTCAATTATGGGATTGCTATTGTTGATAAAGAAGCAGACAACGGTGATCTCTTTTTACCCATCGTTTCAATGAGTGGCTTTCATCTTGGATCACTTCGTGAATTAATTGTTCCTTCTATTAACCTTGCGGTGATTAGTTTTGTTAGCTTTATGATGACGGCAAGAAGTTTTGCTAGCAAAAATGGTTATGATGTTGATGCCGACCAAGAATTAAAGGCATTAGGCATTGCTAATATCGCATCGGCACTTTCGCAGGGATTTGCAGTAAGTGCCGCCAGTAGCCGTACTGCGGTGAATGATTCTGTTGGCGGTAAAACACAATTGGT
Source organism: Proteus sp. HMSC14B05 (assembly GCF_001808035.1). Classification (NCBI taxonomy): domain Bacteria; kingdom Pseudomonadati; phylum Pseudomonadota; class Gammaproteobacteria; order Enterobacterales; family Morganellaceae; genus Proteus; species Proteus sp. HMSC14B05. The sequence continues at coordinate 242,923 of NZ_KV791969.1, forward strand.
CTCTATTGTGGCTGCGTTAGTAATTTTAGTTGTGTTGCTTTTTATGACCGACTTTATTGCCTACATTCCGTTATCTTCTTTAGGCGTTGTGCTGATTGTTTCCTCTTGGTCATTGCTAAGTATTCGTCATATTTGGTCTTATCGTAAACGAAATCGACAAGCTTTTACCTTAGCAACGTTTACTTTATTAGCGGTGTTGTTAGCGGGATTGATTAACGGCATTGGTTTTGCTGTGTTACTTGGGTTATTGCAATTTTTACGTATTGTATTCCGCCCAAGTGATCAGTTATTAGGTGTTGATGAACAAGGAATGATCCACTCAATCAACCAAGGTAACGGCATTGAATCGATATCAGGATTGATGATGTATCGTTTTAATTCCCCCTTAACCTATTTCAATGTTGGCTATTTTAAAAAGCGGGTACTACAGCTAGTGGACAGCGCGCCACAACGTCCTGCATGGTTAGCGGTTGATGCTACTGTAAGTTTTACTTATGACGATGTGAGTGTTTTTGCTGTTATTGATGAGCTAATTAGAGAGCTTAGGATCAAAGGCGTTAAATTGGTATTGGCTGGGCGCAGAACAGAATTAAATCGTTGGATTGCACGTAACAAGATCACTATCAATGATGATGATTTAATTATTGCACCCGATCTCTATTTTGTTATTCGTTTATATCAAAGTCGACAACAAATAAAAGAAAAACACAAACAGCAACAACAAGAGCCGTTTGCTGAAGATAACCAAGCCACTTTCATCAGGGATACGGAAACGAGGGGATAGAATGAATAACATGGGGTTTAGTGGCTGGATAGGTGTGTAAGGTTAATTGATTGTTTTTAAATGATTATGTTAATAACAATGCCGTGCTAATCTATTAATCACATTAGCACGGCATTGTTTGCTACGAGGGGGTTACTTGGTGATATATTTATTTTCAGTCAGCATAAACAGACGGAATAGATAAATAATCATCCATGCAGACGTAATATTCTTTAAAAAATAATATAAAAATTTGTGGATCATGTTAGGCAATTCACCCGTAATATTGCTTAAGAAGCCAATCCCAAATTGTAATAAAATCCAAATTCCTAAGGCAGGGATCAGCGCCCCTGATTCACCAAAGCCCATTTTCCAGCCTAGACGTATTGCGCTACCAATAGATTGTTGGCGTACCAGTACGACTGGCGCTAGTGCAAATCCCACTAATAAAATGATACCAGGGATAATCAACATAAAGCCTGCACTAATTAAAATAGAGCAGAGCAAAATTAGCAGAAACATCTTCGGTAAACGGGGTAAGCTGGCATTAAACGTTTGGTTCAATGTCACGTTATGACCGGCAGAAAGTGCCATTGCCAACATTAAAATCACTAAAACCAGAATACTTTGCTGAAAAAGCTCAAAAACATAGACCAGTAAGACCTTTTGAAATACCCCAATAACACTGTTATTCATCGCTTCTAATTCAGCGGGTGAGACATCAGCGAATCTGGTTTTTTGAAAATTAATAATAAAGTCATTAATTATTTGTGATTCTTGTGCATTAGGGCCAACCAATAGATATATGACAGCTAAAATGAGGGCCAAAACTGCAGATAGCGTGATAATGCTACGTTGTTCATTTTTATAAAAGTTAAGACTATCACGGTAGATTGTGCGTGCCGGGGTAGGCATGAAACTGCTCCTATACAAATAGACTAAGTCAATGGGACATATTGTACCTTTTAAGACAACAAAAAGGGATCATTTCTGTTATTTCTATAGCTATTGTTATTGAAAGGTTTTTTTCATTCGTTTGGTGAATGAAAATTAAATAATCAAATCAGATGAAACATTAAATTAACAATTAAATAACGATATTGTCAAATATCATATTTTAATGAGGTTCTTTTATTTAATGATTCTTAAAAACAATAAATTTAATTATAAGAAAATATTGTATTAATGCTAAATTTGATGTGGATCAATTATAAATAATCAGCATCATAAATAATAAAGAGAGGAATAACACTTTCTGCAAAAATAATTCCAAAGTTGTGATCGGCATTAGATCATAATTACTTATTAATGGGTATATTTTAGCGGAGATTTTACTTATTACAGGAATGGGTTAAATAATGAAAAAACTTTCTGCGCTTATTCTAGCGGCTGCAACACTTGCACCGTCTATTTCTTTTGCTCATCAAGCGGGTGATTTTTTATTCCGTGCGGGTACTGCAACAGTTCGTCCTAATACAGGTTCAGATACTATATTAGGTGGGCATTTTGATGCTAATAACAACACTCAATTAGGTTTAACCTTTGGTTATATGGTAACTGATAATATTGGGGTTGAGTTATTAGCAGCAACACCTTTTGAGCATAAAGTTTCTTTAACTGGTGTGGGCGAAATTGCTAAAGTTAAACATTTACCGCCAACATTAATGGCACAGTATTACTTTGGTGGTGCTGAAGATAAATTACGCCCTTATTTAGGTGCTGGTCTAAACTTTACGACCTTCTTTGATGAAAAATTCAATAATAATCCAGCGGTAGGCCAACATGGATTAAATGATCTTGATCTTAAAAACTCTTGGGGCTTTGCAGCACAAGCAGGTTTAGACTATAACCTAGATAAAAACTGGATGCTGAATGCTTCTGTTTGGTGGATGAATATCGAAACCGATGTCAAATTTAAAGATGGCGATGGAAACCACTATAAAGTGGATACTCGCTTAGACCCATTTGTGTTTATGTTCGGTGTTGGTTATCGTTTCTAATTATTCTTGCAATAACAGAATATGCTATTAAGTATCAGCGGGGCAGTGGCTCCGCTTTTTTTTATCTGTGTTAATCATAATTGCTTATCTACAGTTATCGTGTTTAGACTAAAAAATTTTATTACCTCTATTATGTGTATTAAGGCTTAGCTGATTATAACTAAAATAATAGAGGTATATTTTAATGGTGTATTAAAGATACATCTTTATATTTTTTATTAGTTAAAAAAATAATCACTATTCTCGATGAGCATTTAATTGGCTCGCATAAATGGGAATTTATAGATGTATTTTATTTGCATGTTTTATTTGCGTATGATATTGCCTAATAATAATTAAAAAATAGCGCCTAAATCGGCCAAAAATATTATTACTGATATTGAATAGTACTATTAAGAAAATGATGGTCGCATCAAATTTAAGTGAAAGTCACCAGAGTGGTGAAAATAACATCGAAAAAAGATAAGTATAACTTTAGTTTTAACGGTTTTTTGGGGATATTTTACCCGTAAAAAAGAAACGGCTAATTTTAGTAAAACAGAGAATTTGTCAAAAATTGATCTTCATACCAAAGAGTGTGGAATGCTTTAGATGAGACAAGAAAAAAACCACCGAAGTGGCTTTTTTCTTACTGACTTATAAAAAATAGCTTAACGGATAACCATTGAGTTAATGACACCTTTAACGCCAGTGACTTTACGTGCGGTTTCTATGGCGCGATTTGCATCAGCCTGTGAAGAGACAAAACCACTTAACTGAACTTTACCTTTAAATGTCTCAACGCTAATTTGTGTTGAGTTTAGGTTTTTCTCACCAATTAAAGCTGTTTTTACTTTAGTGGTGATCACCGAGTCATCAAAATATCCCCCAGTGCCTTCTGATGTTGCCGTTGGAGAGCATGCAGATAAAGTCATGGCCATAAGTAATGCCGCTAATACGGTAGAAATTTTTGCCCATAGTTTCATTATCAAACTCCTTATAATGACATTATTGATTGAGTACTACTGAATAGAAAACCTAAAGCTGTATACCCTATATAAAGTATGTGCAAGAAATGACAGATTGCCAACTGACTGAGCAAAAATAGTTTTATGCTTGTTCAGGCGAATCACGCATTACTCGCGCTACGAATAGAGGCTGATGGGGAAGTGATGGTCGATTGTTAATGATTAAATTAGGAAAAATCTGCTTAGGAAAAAGTTTTCTCTAAGCAGACGGCGATAATAATTTTAGACTTAAACGCTTATTGTTGCGGCTTTCATTTGTTGCACAAACTGCGTCAACATTTTTAACATCACATCAGGTTGATGTAGGTTATTTTCAATAATTTGTACAACGGCTGATCCTGAGATAGCGCCAAATGCACCATTACTAATGGCCTGTGAAACTTGTTGTGGCTCAGAAATACCAAAACCTTGTAATGCGGGTGGTGCATTATAAGCTTTAAGTTTACTGGTTAAATGAGTGAGTGACTGTTCTGCTCGTTTATCTGTCCCCGTAACACCGGCTCTTGATAATAGATAAGTATATCCCTCTGCGCTGGTGGCTAACTCTTGTAATAACTCATCATCTGCATTGGGCGGGCAAATAAAAATAGGGGCAATATTCGCGCTTAATGCTGCTTCTCGAAATTGTTTTGCTTCACGCAAGGGAACATCACCAATCAGTACTGAATCAACACCCGCTTGTTGGCATTTATGGTAAAAATTATCAACGCCATTGCTAAAAACAAGATTTGCATACACCAATAGTCCAATCGGAATAGTGGGGTGTTTTTGGCGGATCTGGCTTAATAACTCAAAACATAGGGTTGGGGTGACATTAGCATTTAATGCCCGTAAGTTTGCCCCTTGAATAGTAGGGCCATCAGCCAGTGGATCAGAAAATGGAATGCCTATCTCTAACGCATCTGCACCCCCTTCAATTAATGCGTCAATAATTTTTAACGACAGTTCAGCATCGGGATCACCTAAAGTGACAAAGGGAACAAACGCGCCTTGTTGTTTTTGTGCTAATGCTTCAAAGCATAATTGATAACGGCTCATTAAATTTCTCCTCGTGCAGCTAAAATATCGTTAACAGTAAAAATATCTTTGTCACCTCGTCCGGATAAATTGACAATTAAGAGTTGTTCTTTATCTGGATTTTGGGCAATCAGTTTCAACGCATAGGCCAGAGCATGTGACGATTCTAATGCGGGGATGATCCCTTCACGGCGTGATAGCGTTTTAAAAGCCTCAATGGCTTCATCATCTGTTACAGAAACATAATCTGCACGGCCAATGCTGTTTAAATGCGCATGTTGAGGGCCTACGGATGGGAAATCTAATCCTGCAGAAATAGAATAGGACTCTTCAATTTGGCCTTCTTCGGTTTGCATAATCGGTGATTTCATACCGAAATAAATGCCTAACTTGCCATGTTTTAATGGTGCTCCGTGCTCTCCTGTTTCGATCCCTTTTCCTGCCGGCTCAACACCAATTAATTGTACTGAGGTTTCTGGTATAAATGAGGCGAATAAGCCAATGGCGTTAGAGCCACCGCCAATACAGGCGATAACGGCATCAGGGAGACGACCTTCACGGGCTAAAATTTGCGCCTTAGCTTCATCCCCAATCATGCGCTGGAATTCGCGAACAATAGTGGGATAAGGATGCGGGCCTGCCGCAGTGCCTAATAAGTAGTGAGCACGCTCGTAGCAGCCAGACCAGTCACGTAACGCTTCATTACACGCATCTTTTAATGTTGATGAACCACTATGCACCGGAATAACTTCGGCACCCATTAAACGCATACGAAATACATTGGGTGATTGACGTTCAACATCTTTTGCCCCCATATAAATACGGCACTTCATATTTAACAGAGCACAAGCTAACGCAGTGGCAACACCATGTTGCCCAGCGCCCGTTTCTGCAATAATCTCTGTTTTTCCCATCCGTTTTGCTAGCAGTGCTTGGCCTAATACTTGGTTTGTTTTATGAGCACCGCCATGCAATAAATCTTCACGTTTTAGATATAAACGGGTACGAGTACCTTGGGTCAAATTGCGACAGAGTGTCAGTGCCGTTGGTCTACCTGCATAATTTTTGAGTAGATCTTGAAACTCTTGCTGAAATGACGGATCGTTTTGTGCGTCAATAAAGGCTTGTTCAAGTTGATCTAATGCAGGGATCAATATTTCTGGTACATATTGACCACCAAACTCACCAAAGTAGGGATTAAGTTTTCTCATTGTGATGTTGTCCTTGTCAGAAATTTTGTGAAAATTTGCTTTGTTGTAATTGTGTAAAGACTTGCGATAGACGTTGTGGATCTTTGATACCTGCTGAAGATTCCACCCCTGAATTAAAATCAAGTCCTAAGCAACCGGTGTTTAGAGCGTCTAAACAGTTATCACTGTTTAGGCCACCTGCAAGTAATGCTTTATGGCGTAAAGTAGGCGGAATAGTTTGCCAATCAAAGGTGTTGCCTGTACCACCCGTACCATTATCTAATACATATTTGTTAACTTGCGCAATGTGCTGAATATCATGGTGATAAGCCATATTAAGCGCTTGCCAAATTTCGCATTGTGGGGCAATTTTTTCCCTTAGTTGGGCAATAAATTGTGCATCTTCAGCGCCATGTAACTGAACAGCAGATAAATTAAGTTGTTTAGCATAGTCACAAATAAGCTCAATAGATTGGTTTTGAAAAACGCCCACAAAAGCTAATGGCGCTTGTGTTATCAATAATCGCGCTTGTGACAGTGTCACTCTTCGTGGTGATTTCTCAGCAAAAATTAATCCTCCATAATAGGCACCCGCTTGATAGGCCGCTTTAACATCTTGTGTACGGGTTAAGCCGCACACTTTATGCTTTCCCAAAACAAGTGCTCTTACCGCTTGGGCAATATTCTCTTGTGACATCAAGGCACTGCCCACTAAAAAGCCATTAGCATATTGACTTAGTGTTTTAACTTGTTGATGGGTATGAATTCCAGATTCGCTGATAACAATAGCCTCTTGCGGTAAACCTTGGCTAAGTTGTTCGGTACGGGATAAATCAATAGAGAGATCACGTAAATTACGATTATTAATCCCGATCACTTTTGCTTTAAGCTCAATGGCTCGCTGACGCTCTTCTTCGGTGCTCACTTCTGTTAATACTCCCATGTTTAATTGGTGAGCAACGGCACTAAGCGCACGGTACTGTTCATCATTAAGAACAGAAAGCATTAATAAAATGGCATCAGCTTGGTAAAAACGAGCTAAATAAATTTGGTATTCATCGATAATAAAATCTTTGCATAAAACAGGTTGATGAACGGCATCACTAACTTGACGTAAATAATCAAAACTGCCTTGAAAATATTTTTCATCAGTCAGTACCGAAATAGCGGCTGCATAGGGTTGATAAATTTTCGCAATGGCAACAGGATCAAAATCAGAGCGAATAATCCCTTTTGAGGGCGATGCTTTTTTACACTCTAAAATAAACACTGGGTGTGATTGCGTTAATGCTTGATAAAATGAACGTGTCGATGGCGCAATCTTATCTATAAAGGTTGATAAAGGTTGCTGTGCTTTACGTGCAACTAAATATTCGGTTTTATCTTTAACAATGGCATTTAATACAGTCATTATTTTTATCCTCTTGCGGCTAGCGCATTAACGCGATTAATGGTTTTACCGCTATAGATTGCGTGCATAGCAACTTCGGTATTAGCTTTCAAATCTTCTTGTCCGTGTAAACGCATTAATAAGGCGACATTGGCAGCGACGGATTCAGTGTGTGCGCGTTTACCTTGTCCTTGCAGTAAATTAGCCAATAATTGGCGATTAACCTCAGGTGTACCGCCTTCAAGATCACTTATCGCACAAGGACGCAGACCAAAATCACTTGGGGTTAATTGATAACGAGTGATTTCCCCATTGTGTAACTCAGCCACTTGTGTGGGAGCATGTAATGACACTTCATCCATTCCACCACTATGGACCACTGCCGCACGTTTGTAGCCCAAGACATTTAAGGTATCTGCAATAGGCATTAATAATTCAGGACTATAAACACCAATTAATGCTAAAGGCGGACGCGCTGGATTAATTAATGGGCCTAACACATTAAAGAGCGTGCGTGTTCTTAGCTGTTGGCGCACAGGGGCGGCAAAGCGAAAACCACTGTGATAAAGCGGCGCAAATAAAAAGCATAGTCCAATTTCATCTAACAATTGGCGGGCATCGTTGGCACTTTTATCTAGCGGAATACCAAATGCCGCTAATAAATCTGATGATCCTGAGCGACTAGACACGCTACGATTACCATGTTTAGCCACTTTTAGACCAATTTCTGCCGCGACAAACGCACTGGCTGTTGAAATATTGATGCTATTGGCTCCATCGCCGCCAGTACCCACAATATCGCAAAACAGATAATCTGGGCGTGGAAAAGGAGAGGCATTATCCAATAGGGCACGAGCCGCTCCGGCAATCTCTTGAGGGTGCTCACCACGCATTTTCATACTAATCAATACCGCTGCTAACTGTGATTCTGTTAATTCACCACGAATAATCGCACTAAACAGTGTTTGGCTCTCTTCTAAGCTTAATTGTTGTCCTGCAAATAATTTATTGAAGATAGTATCCATATTATGCGTCTCCTCTTGGTGCTTGTGCCCATGTAATGGTTTGTTGTAAAAGTTGTGCGCCTTTAGTGGTTAAAATTGATTCTGGATGAAACTGAAAACCACAAGTTCGATGTTGGCGATGGCGCACGGCCATCACGGTGTTATCACACCACGCATTGACGATAAGTTGCTCAGGCACAATTTCGCCAGAGAGTGAATGATAACGAGCGACGGGCAGAGGATTTGGCAGATGTTCAAACATCGCCTGCCCATCATGGGTGGCGAGCGTAGCTTTACCGTGTAAAATTTCCCCACAAGAAGAGACTTTACCGCCATAAGCTTCAATAATGGCTTGATGCCCTAAACAGATACCAATAATAGGCAATTTACCTAACATGCGATTAAGTAGCTCAGGCATACAACCCGCTTGTGATGGTGTACCAGGGCCGGGAGACAACATAAGAATAGGGTTATCTAACAGGTTTAATTGTTTTTCGATAAAAGAAGCACTGACATCATTGCGATAGATGATCACTTGATGATGTTGACTGCGTAAAAGGTCGACTAAGTTATAAGTAAAAGAGTCGATATTATCGAGTAGTAAGAGCGTCGCCATTAGCAAGCCTCCTGCATGTGAGTTTCAGCATGCGCCTGTAAAATGGCATTGATAACCGCTTGTGATTTATTGCGAGTTTCTTCCGCCTCCATTTTGGGATCAGAATCGAGCACAATACCAGCGCCCACTTGAATAGTTGCAATATCTTTTTCTACATAAGCAGAACGAATAACTATGCAAGTATCAAAATCACCGTTACCAGTAAAGTAGCCAATTGCACCGCCATAACTGCCTCGTTTGGTTTTTTCATATTGTGCAATCAGTTGCATAGCACTGACCTTCGGTGCTCCTGAGAGTGTCCCCATATTCATACAGGCTTGATAGGCATGAAAAATATCTAAGTCATGACGTAATGTTCCTACTACTCTTGATACTAAGTGCATAACAAAAGCGTAGCGATCTACTTTGGTTAATTCAGCGACATAACGGCTTCCAGCTTGGCAGATACGCGCTAAATCGTTGCGTGCTAAATCAACCAACATAAGGTGTTCTGATAACTCTTTGGTATCTGTGCGCATTTCAAGCTCAATGCGGCTATCTAAATCAGCATTGATTGAGCCGTCGGCATTGCGACCTCTTGGGCGTGTACCTGCGATAGGATAAATTTCAATTTGGCGATCACTTGCTTGATATTTCAACGCACTTTCAGGTGACGCACCAAAAACGGTAAATAACGCATCTTGCATATAAAACAAATAGGGACTGGGGTTTTTTTGTTTCAAAACTTGATAGGCAGCCAGTGGTGAGGGGCAGTTAATTTGAAAACGGCGTGATGGAACAACTTGGAAAATATCGCCACGACGAATATAGGTTTTCATCGCTTCAACAATAGCACCATACTCTTCGTCATTCATATTGCTACTTACAACCGCTTGCTGAGGTGTTAATGGTTGACGTTGTGGTTGTTTTAAAGGTTGCTGTGCGAGTGCAACTAATTGTGCCTGACGGGTATCAAGACGCTGACACTCTTGTGGATTATCCGTAAAGGCAACGGAAATTAATTGGCTATGATGATGTTGATGGTCGATCACAATTAACTGTTCAGCTAAATAAAAACAGTAGTCAGGGCAAGAAAAAACCGCTTCTAAATCAGGTAAGGATTCAAATCCGTTCACTAAATCATAGGCAAATAACCCTCCCACAAAAACAGCATTGGCTTCTTTTGCGGTGCTATTTGCTAGGAAAAAACGTAAAACATCAAATACGCTAGCCGCTTTTAACTTGCTCTCTTCATCTTGTGGGAAAGATGATGATGCAAAAGTAAATACACATTGTTCCGCTCGCTCTACGGAGAGTGTGCTTTTTTCTTTTAGTGCGTTTTTTAATAACGCTAAGATATATTGGCCGTTGAGACTTAACGCATCGACAGTCACTTGATTTTTGTTTGCACTAATACGCAATGCACTATCAACGATTAACAAACTTTTTAAATTGGCTTTGGTATCAATTTGTGCGGATTCTAACAATAAGGTGTGATGACGATGTTCACACAACGTATTGAAAAGTAACGCCGGCTCGCTGTGATAAGGCAATGCCGTTACCTTAGTTGTTAATGGGAATGCAAGTGAAGTATTCATTATTATCGCTCTATTTTCTTTTTTCTGGTGCTGATAAGCACAAAATTGGCACATAAAAAAACCCGCGGTAGGCGGGTTTTAGATATCACTGATGCTAAGCAGGAGATCAAACCGCCCATAAAAGAGTTTTGCGCCACCACAGAGCAATAAGACGTTGATTGATATTCATAAGATCTCCTTACAGCGGATGATAAGTTTATATTTAATAGACTAGCTCATGTTGTGTACTAGTAAACTGGATTATATTAGGTTCGTCAAGTACTTTATGGCATACTCTTAAAAATTCGTTGTATCACTGAGGATAAACAGGGAGAAGGAATGACTGAATTGCTATCTGATTTACGCGTGATTTATGATCTGCATAGCCATACTACTGCATCAGATGGCGAGCTCTCACCTGATGAATTAATCGATAGAGCCATTGAAAAACAAATTACGGTATTAGCGATAACCGATCACGATACTACTGCTGCTATCCAACCTGCCAAAAATTATATTGCAGAAAAAAGTTTACCTTTAACTTTGATATCAGGTGTCGAGATATCGACTTTGTGGGAGAATATAGAAATCCATATTGTTGGATTACAGATTGATATCGAACATCAAGCTATGACGACATGCCTAGCAAAACAGAGTCAATGCCGTGAAACTCGCGCTAAAATGATCGGCGAACGTTTAGCTAAAGCGGGTATTGCTGGGGCATGGGAAGGAGCAAGTGCCCTAGCGAAAGGCGGGCAAGTGACACGAGGACACTTTGCGCGTTTTTTGGTTAATGAAGGGCATGTGGCATCGGTCAATAAAGTATTTAAACGCTATTTAGCAAAAGGAAAAACAGGTTATGTACCGCCACAATGGTGCTCAATTGGTGACGCTGTCACGGCTATTCATCAAGCGGGTGGAGTTGCGGTATTGGCACATCCTGGTCGCTATGGTCTATCCTCTAAATGGTTAAAGCGATTAGTGCTTTATTTTAAACAACAAGGTGGTGATGCTATAGAAGTGGCACAATGCCAACAACCACCACAAGAGCGAGAACAACACGCAGCTTTAGCACAAGCTTATGATCTTAAAGCTTCGTTAGGTTCTGATTTTCATCGCCCTTGCTCGTGGATAGAGCTAGGACGTAATTTATGGTTACCCGCTAATGTTGAACCTGTATGGACATTATGGCAGGGATAACATCAAAAAGTCGTTGAGGGATATATGAGCCAACTTTTTTACATTCACCCTGATAATCCGCAGGCTCGTTTAATTGAACAAAGTGCGGATGTTTTACGCAAAGGCGGAGTGGTAATTTATCCAACAGATTCAGGCTATGCGATAGGTTGTTGTTTGGATAATAAAGATGCGATGACGCGTATTTGTCGAATTCGCCAACTCGATAAACATCATAATTTCACTCTAATGTGTCGAGATTTATCAGAAATTGCCACTTATGCCTATGTTGATAATGTTGTTTTCCGTTTAATTAAAAATAATACGCCTGGTAACTACACCTTTATTTTAAAAGCCACCAAAGATGTACCTAAGCGTTTAATGAATGATAAACGTAAAACAATTGGTTTACGTGTACCTTCTAATCCTATTGCGCTGGCATTATTAGAAAATATCGGTGAGCCATTAATGTCTACCAGCTTAATATTACCGGGTAATGATTTTGCAGAGTCAGATCCGGAAGAGATTAATGACTTATTGGGTAAACAGGTTGATTTAGTGATCCACGGCGGTTACTTGGGGCAAAAGCCAACCACGGTGATTGATTTAACAGAAGATAGCCCCGTTATTGTCCGTGAAGGAATGGGCGATATTACGCCTTTTCAATAACCTTTTAAATTTGGTAAATGCATCATAGGGGACTTATTATAGTGAGATAAAAGGTGAAGAGATTTATTGCTTGTGTTAAATTTACGCACTGCGATAAAGCCATTGGGCGCATCTTGTGGTTAGTGACATCAAGAAAGCTGTTTTTGAAGTAAACGGCATAGTAACGATGGAAGCCTTAGGCGCTATTTTATCGACACGATTTTATTTGTCATGCTCATTTTATTGTCACTTTGGCATGGCTTATCCCTGAATCAATAGACCTGTGTTTGTTAAACAGTTTAATAAACATGGGTTATTTTTTACCTGATTGATTTTAAAACTAATTTATTTTATGACGCCTGTGAAGGCGACACATGAGGTTGTTTCATGAGCGATAAATCGCAACGTACTGAAAAATTACAAAAAATTCTTGCTCGTTCTGGTCATGGTTCTCGACGTGAGATTGAAGGCTATCTTCAAGAAGGCCGTATCAGTATTGATGGCGTGAAGGCAAAATTAGGCGATCGTATTGATGCCAATTCTACAGCCAAAATCCGTTTAGATGGTCGTATATTAAGTATTCGCGAAGCACAAAAAGATGTTTGTCGAGTGTTAGCTTATTACAAGCCAGAAGGTGAGCTATGTACACGTAGTGATCCACAGGGCAGACCGACCGTATTCCAACGTCTTCCGCGTTTAAATAGTGCGCGTTGGATAGCCGTTGGTCGTCTTGATGTTAACACCAGTGGTTTATTACTCTTTACCACTGATGGTGAGTTAGCCAATCGCTTAATGCACCCAAGTCGTGAAGTTGAGCGTGAATATGCGGTACGTGTTTTTGGTGAAATTGATGATGCAAAAATTCGTCAATTGACTCGTGGGGTACAATTAGAAGATGGGCCGGCATCATTCCGTTCGGTTTCTTATCGCGGTGGTGAAGGCATTAACCAATGGTACAATGTATCGCTAACGGAAGGACGCAATCGAGAAGTCCGTCGTATGTGGGAAGCGGTAGGTGTGCAGGTTAGTCGCCTTATTCGTGTTCGTTATGGTGATATTGATTTGCCTAAAGGACTTCCACGTGGCGGATGGGTTGAGCTAGGCTTAAATCAAATTAACTATTTACGCCAGCTGGTGGAACTAAACGATGAGACAGTAACCAAAGTGGCTGTCGAAAAAGATCAGCGTCGAATTAAAGCAAATCAAATTCGTCGGGCGGTGAAACGCCATACCAAAATTTCTGCGCGTACTTCAACTTCACCGGCTAAGCGTGCCTCAAGCCGCCGCCAATCAGCGGGAAGTAAAAGCAAATAAACGAATAATTATTGATAAATTCAAATTAAATTTTCAGTTAGATACAGAAGTCTGCTAATTTTTAGCAGACTTCTTTTTTTGATAGCTTTATTTTTATAATAAATAAAACTATGATGCTTATATTAATACGATGATAAGCTGTTTCTATCATATTAATATTTTATTTGTATTTATTACGATAAGGTATACGCGATAATATGCATCGTTATATTTATTTAACAACAGTGTTGTGTATGAACTTTCTTAGTTTAGGCTGTGATGAGGCAACAACATCGACAACACAAACAGGCATTTTTTATATCAGTAACAATAACAATGTGCCGTTACAATTTAAAATTGATACTAATCATTTTTCGATTAATAAAGGTGAGGTAAAAAAAATAACATTAACCAATGGAGAGCATATATTAGAATCAAACTCAGGTGAAAAGAAAGTATTTATGGTTTACCCTGGAAATAATGGGGGGATTATTAATCCCTCTCAGGAAATATACTATAGCTTTACTTCCGTGTTTACTTCAGAAGAAAATAAAGAACACTTTTATTTAGATACGCGCTCTGTTTGGATCAATGGACAATTAATACATGGTGCCATTAATAGCACAGATGCTGTGTTTATCGACAACAATATCTTTCGTTGTGACATTCCATTAAATGAGCCTATTCCTCCTTATTTACCAGATTGGAAGAATTCTGGGGTAGGCAATGTATTGACTAAATGCTTCTCTCAAGAGGAGTTTCAAACGTTTTTAGCCAAATATCCTTATGGTATTCATTTCGATAATAATCACGATTTATTAACCAAACAAGCTGAGAAAGAACAGTTTAGTTGGATAAATGAAAAAGATACACGTACTGAGGATTTTAATCCTACACTGAGTGAAATAAATTTTAATAATAAAGAATTAGTACAAGAAGCCAATACTATTTATGAAATAGTTTACTCGTATTTAGCGTCTCGTGATCCTGATAAGAAACAAGAGCTTTATAATATTTATCATCTGCATATCATGTCTATGGCATGGATTTATAGCCAACAAATACAAAATGATATACTGGATGATAAAGAAGCCTACTTTCAATTAATAAAAGAGACCGGAAGAATATTTGGTGCAGGTATATTAGGTGAACCTGTATTGATATAAATATATTACGGCAATCTGAACACATAATACGAGTTTATTATACGCGTTTATTTTACCAATCAATTCCTTTTTGTGCTTTGATACCACTGTCAAACGCATGCTTAATAGGACGCATTTCCGTAACGGTGTCTGCTAATTCTATTAATTGTCTATGACAGCCTCGTCCTGTAATAATAACACTTTGATGATCAGGACGAGAAGTAATAGCCGCAACCACATCTTCAAGTGGTAGGTAATGAAAACTGATCATATAAGTAAGTTCATCTAAGACAACTAAATCATAGTCAGGTGAATTGAGTAATTGCAGTGCATATTGCCAAGTATTTAAACAGGCTTGTGTATCGGCAGCTTTATCTTGAGTTTCCCATGTAAAACCGGTTTCCATAACATAGAAGGGAACGCCGGCTTGTTCTAAAAGATTACGTTCTCCATTTTCCCATGTCCCTTTAATAAATTGCACAACACCGACTTTTTTATGATGACCAACCGCACGTGTAGCGGTTCCCATGGCAGCGGTGGTTTTCCCTTTACCATTACCAGTAAAAATCATCAAAATGCCTTGTTCGCGTTGCGCCTGCGCAATTCGGGCATCAACTTTTTCTTTCAAACGTTGTTGGCGCTGTTGGTGTTGTGCATCACTCATAGGATAAACCTTATATTCTCAAGTTATTCAGCAGGTCCGGCTTTACGATCGGGTTGTGCATCTAAAGATTGACCACTCACTTCAATGCTGTCATCACTCATTAGATAGAGATATAACGGCATTAGATCTTTTGGCGTTTTAAGTTTTTGTGCATTTTCATCGGGGAAAGCACTTGCTCGCATACTGGTGCGTGTTCCACCCGGATTGATGCAGTTAATACGCAAGCTACTGTCTTTATATTCTTCATGTAACACTTGCATTAAGCCTTCTGTGGCAAATTTAGAGACAGAATAAGCCCCCCAACCATAACGGCCTTGGCGACCAACACTGGAGGTTGTCAAAATAAGGCTTGCATGAGGCGCCTTAAGCATTAGGGGGATTAAGGCTTTAGTCAACATAAAGGTTGCATTAACGTTGACTTGCATCACATCATGCCAAAGTGTACTTGGTTGGTTAATTATCGGCTCAACGACACCGAGTAGGCCGGCATTTTGTAATACACCGTCCAAATGAGGAAAACGTTTTACGATAGTATCAGCAAATTCCTGATAATCGTTCTCGCTCGCGGTGAGTAGATCTAAAGGGTAAAGCATCGGTTGTTGCCCGCCTGAAGTGATAATCTCATTTTGTACATCTTCAAGCTTAGATAAGGTACGTCCTAACAAGATTAATGTCGCACCATAGCGAGCATATGTGAGAGCAGCTTCTTTACCTATGCCATCACCAGCCCCCGTTACTAGAATTATTTTATCTCTTAATACGGTATGATCGGGTTGATATTGCAACATATTAATATCCTGTTTATTGAAAAATAAATAAAGTGTAACGTCTTATGTGCTTAAGAACCAGTTTAGCGACTCATTTTTAAAGTGATTAACGGCTAGTGATACAGATAATAACTGCCAGAATGGCGCCTTTGTTACTGGCATCAGCGTAAAATTTCGTTAAACTAGGTGCTATAATTTCACTGTGTTTTATTAACCTTAAAAGAGGCCTTTGTGGAGTATATTTTACAATATGGACTGTTTTTAGCTGAGATTGCGACAGTTGTTGTCGCTATTATTGCTATTGTTTCGTTTTTTGTGGTTATCGGTAGTAAAAAGCAACATCGAAAAGGCACATTAAAGGTGACTGATCTTGCTGAGTCTTACCACGATAAACAACGTGTTATGCAACAAGCCAAAATGGATGAGGCTGAATTGAAAGTGTGGCATAAAGCGTTTAAAAAACAACAAAAGAAAGAGCAAAAACTGAGTAAAAACAATGCTAAAGAAGGGCGCAAAGGCGTTGTTAAACCTTGTTTATATGTTATTGATTTTAAAGGTAGCATGGATGCCCATGAAGTTGGTGCATTACGTGAAGAGATAAGCGCTATCCTCTCTGTGGCACAAGCGGGTGATGAAGTACTGCTTCGTCTTGAAAGTCCTGGCGGTATGGTTCACGGTTATGGCCTAGCAGCAGCCCAGTTAACTCGTTTAAAAGATAAAGGGATCAAATTAACTGCAGTGGTCGATAAAGTCGCCGCCAGTGGGGGTTATATGATGGCCTGTGTCGCTGATAAAATTGTTGCGGCACCTTTTGCGATTATCGGCTCTATCGGTGTGGTCGCTCAAATACCCAATATTCATCGTTTATTAAAGAAAAATGACATTGATGTTGAGTTACATACTGCCGGTGAATATAAACGCACGCTAACCCTATTAGGGGAAAATACGGATGAAGGTCGTGAGAAATTTAAACAAGATCTCAATGAAACTCATCTGCTATTTAAGTCTTTCGTACATAAATATCGCCCTGAATTAGATATCGATAGTGTTGCAACCGGCGAGTATTGGTATGGAACGGATGCTGTAGATAAAGGGCTGATTGATGAAGTGGGGGTCAGCGATGATTGGCTCATCAGTCGTATTAATGATTTTGAAGTATTATCCGTTCAATATATCCTGAAGAAAAAAATGGTAGAACGAGTTACTGGTGGCGCAATGGAAAGCGTGGATAAATTAATGATGCGTTGGCTACAAAGGGGTAAAAACCCACTGTTATAAGCATTATCAAATAACGAGTTGCTATCAAATTAGCGATATTCAGTAGTTAGATGTAAGCTGAGTATCGCTATTTTTTTATTATTTATTCAGCGTTTTTCGAATAAAAAAAGCCAGTGAGGTACACACTGGCATAAAAATAATTGATAATTTTTAACAACAATCGGGCAATATTTCCTCTTTCTAGGAAGACTCAATATAGCGATAAAGAGAAAATAAATATAATTGATATTACATATTGAATTGATAGGCTCTGAAAATCTTCTCTATATCTTATATTGATAGTTAATAACCGATTTCTTGGCAATAAGTGCCAAAATAGTCAGCAAACATCATCACGCTAGATGGTATTTTTCAGATAACACATGTGCTAAATGTTTAAACATATTGAATGCAGCGGTACTTTTAGCCGTGGGTAAGCCCTGTTCATCTAAAAAAAATTCGCCTTTAAATACCAGTACATTGCCTTTTTGTTCAACAGAATCTGCGTACATACCTTGTAAATAGTCTTCATGTTCACGTATGATTTTATTCGCTTTTTCAAGTAGCATCTCTGCGGAAATAGGTGTAGTTTGTGTCGACATCATTTATGCTCCTTAGAAAAATAATTTGTTGCGCCTCGCTTTTTATCAGGTAGAGTGTGGCATTTTTAAAAGCTTAGCTACTCTATATACATAGACATCGCTATGTTTTAGACCTGAATCAGTGATGAGGTGATTAAAATACCTCAAAAAAAGTAACGTGTTTTGCGTTTAAACAAAAGCTTTGAATAAAAACAGGTTGATATATTGCAAAACTAACGCAATATAAAAAGAGATTTCAAAAGTTTTCTGAGCTGAGGGTATTAAACAATACCGTCATGACAAAGTTTAATTAGGTAAAGGTAATTATGGGTAAAGCTCTTGTTATCGTGGAGTCCCCGGCTAAAGCCAAAACAATCAATAAATATCTTGGCAATGACTACGTAGTAAAATCTAGCGTGGGTCACATTCGTGATTTGCCAAAAAGTGGTTCTGGCAGCCAGAAGAGCGAAAACTCATCCGCCACGAAAGGCGTGAAAAAGGTTAAAAAGGATGAGAAATCAGCCTTAGTCAGCCGTATGGGTGTCGATCCTTATAATGGTTGGCATGCAAACTACCAAATTCTGCCGGGTAAAGAGAAGGTAGTCGCTGAACTAAAAGCATTGGCTGAAAAAGCAGATCATATCTATCTCGCAACGGACCTTGACCGCGAAGGAGAAGCTATCGCGTGGCATTTACGCGAAGTGATCGGCGGTGAAGATGATAGATTTAGTCGTGTCGTATTTAATGAAATTACGAAAAATGCCATTACACAAGCATTCCAAACACCGGGTGAGCTGAATATTGACCGTGTTAACGCGCAACAAGCACGTCGTTTTATGGATCGTGTGGTTGGCTATATGGTTTCTCCGCTGTTATGGAAAAAAGTGGCGCGTGGTTTATCTGCGGGGCGTGTACAGTCAGTTGCGGTACGCCTACTCGTCGAGCGTGAACGTGAAATTAAAGCATTTGTGCCAGAAGAGTATTGGCAATTACACGCTTCACTGCTGACACCCGATGAACAACCCTTGCGTATGGAAGTGACGCACTATCAAGATAATGCCTTTAAACCAGTCTCCTCTGAGGAGACTCAGGTGGCGGTTAAGGCGTTACAGAATGCCACTTTCATCGTTAAAAACCGTGAAGATAGACCAACATCCAGTAAACCAAGTGCCCCTTTGATCACCTCTACATTGCAACAAGCGGCAAGTACTCGCTTAAGCTTTGGGGTGAAAAAGACCATGATGTTGGCTCAACGTCTTTATGAAGCAGGTTATATCACCTATATGCGTACTGACTCTACCAACCTGAGTCAGGATGCAATCCAAATGGCACGTGATTATATTCACGATAAATTTGGTGCAAAATATCTGCCTAAAGAGCCGAATGTTTATTCAAGTAAAGAGAACTCACAAGAAGCACACGAAGCTATTCGTCCTTCTGATATCAATGTGACGGCTGAATCTTTAAAAGATATGGATAGCGACGCGAAGCGTTTATATCAACTGATTTGGGATCAATTTGTCGCCTGTCAAATGACACCGGCAAAATATGACTCAACCACACTTACGGTTGCATCAGGGGATTATAAACTACGCGCTAAAGGTCGCACATTGCGTTTTGCGGGTTGGACAAAAGTCATGCCAGCAATGCGCAGTAAAGATGAAGATAAAACATTACCAGCGGTTGATGTTGGGGCGCAATTAGCGTTAGCTGAGTTATCGCCAACGCAACACTTTACTAAGCCACCAGCGCGTTTTAGTGAAGCTACATTAGTTAAAGAGCTAGAAAAACGAGGTATTGGTCGACCTTCAACTTATGCTTCAATTATCTCTACCATTCAAGATAGAGGTTATGTCAAAGTTGAAAACCGTCGTTTCTATGCAGAAAAAATGGGTGAGATTGTTACCGATCGCTTAGAAGAAAACTTTAGTGATTTGATGAACTACGATTTCACGGCTCAAATGGAAGATCATCTCGACCATGTTGCCAACAACCAAGAAAACTGGAAAGCGGTATTAGATGCATTCTTCACAGATTTTAGTCAGCAACTAGAAGTCGCTGAAAAAGATCCAGAAGAAGGAGGAATGCGACCTAACCCTATGGTTATTACTTCTATTGAATGTCCTACTTGTTCTCGTCATATGGGAATTAGAACAGCGACGACAGGGGTATTCTTAGGGTGCTCAGGCTATGCTTTACCACCAAAAGAGCGTTGTAAACAAACGATAAATCTTATTCCTGAAGATGAATTACTTAATATCTTGGAAGGAGATGATGCGGAAACTAATGCATTACGTGCCCGTCGTCGTTGTCCGAAATGCGGTACGGCAATGGACAGTTATCTTATTGATACTCATCGTAAATTACATGTTTGTGGTAATAATCCTGCATGTGATGGTTATGAAGTTGAAGAAGGTGAATTCCGCTTAAAAGGTTATGAAGGCCCAGTGATTGAGTGTGATAAATGTGGCGCTGAAATGCATCTAAAAATGGGGCGTTTTGGCAAGTACATGGGTTGCACCAATGAAGAGTGTAAAAATACACGTAAGATCTTAAAGAGTGGTGAAATTGCACCCCCAAAAGAAGATCCGGTTCCACTACCTGAATTGCCTTGTGAAAAATCGGATGCTTACTTTGTGTTACGTGATGGCGCGGCGGGTATTTTCCTTGCGGCCAATACGTTCCCTAAATCAAGGGAAACCCGTGCACCGAAAGTGGCTGAGTTAGTACGTTTTAAAGATAGATTATCGGAAAAAATGCGCTACTTAGCACAAGCACCTGTAACCGATCCTGAAGGGAATCCAACCATAGTACGTTTTAGTCGTAAAACTAAACAGCAATATGTCTCTTCTGAAAAAGAGGGGAAAGCCACAGGTTGGTCAGCCTTTTATATTGATGGCAAATGGGTTGAAAAAAGTAAATAGTATCGATAGTTATTGATATTTTAAGATAAAAAAGCGACTTACTGACATAAGTCGCTTTTTTTGCATTAAGACGATATGCTAATTAACGTACATTGAAACAGTATTAATGGTGAGTCTCTATTTGTTGATATCGACGACTTTATGCTGAGCATAAATAATAAGAGGAAGATACTATGAAACTGATACCTTTGTTACTCTCTGGACTACTCTTTACATCGGTTGCCAGTGCGGCGAGCTTAGATGTTACGTTAAAAGAAGCCTTACCTACAGGGGCGGGTGATGATATTGGTGTTGTCACTATTACCGAAACCGATTATGGGCTGTTATTTACGCCAAAACTTACTGGGTTAACACCGGGTGTTCATGGTTTTCATATCCATGCTAATGGCTCTTGTGAGCCAGATATGAAAGATGGAAAACCTGTTCCAGCATTAAAAGCGGGTGGTCATCTTGATCCTGAAAATAAAGGTGTTCACTTAGGGCCTTATAACAAAGAAGGACATTTAGGTGATCTACCTGGTTTGGTTGCCAATAGTCAAGGTGACGCTGATTATGCCGTTCTTGCTCCTAGACTGACTAAGCTTGATCAAATTAAAGATAAAGCCTTAATGGTGCACGTTGGGGGAGATAACTACTCAGATAACCCAGAAGCGCTTGGCGGTGGTGGTGCTAGAATGGCATGTGGTGTGATTAAATAATTCATTTATTTATAATCCAAAAGCTATCTGATGATGGCTTTTGGGTTAATGGTTATACTCACTAAAATAGTGCATAGTTTTATCCCATCGCTATGTGATGAAATCACATTTAATATTGATTAAAAAACGACTGCTTTAAGCGGTTTTTCTTATGTATTTTTTGGGTGTTAACCATATCATTTTTTCTTTTTCTATTTTTCCCGTCATTTTCTACTATTACTTATTTGATTAATTATTTATAAAAAATAATATATCTAACATAATATGAATCTTTATTTATTTCGTTTCTCTTTATTTATGCAATTCGAATTTTATCATTATTCATAAAATGAATATAAAAAGCCCAAAAGAAGATTAAAAAACAGACATATTATATAAGCTAAATAAAATAAATGGCTTATTTAGAATTATATTTTAATTAAACCAAGCTTATTAGCTAAATATATTGATAAAATTGAGCTATTTAAAGTGGTAAGGTAATGAAATTGAATGCGATTAATTTTTAACTGTTAAAAATCAATATATTATGAACTATTTTTTGAGTTTTCCATATTGGAAGCAAAATATATTTTACTGTACACAGTATTTACTGGGTTATGAGTGATTTGTTTGTTTATTAGTCATATTTTATATTGACAAACACTTTTTATGATTATTTATGTAGCATGATATAGTGATATTTCAATTATTTTACGAAAAGTGACTTATGCTAGAGAGGTACTAAATATGGGAGCTGTTTACAGTTTATTAATAAGCTTTTATTATCCTTTATTCAAGTCTTATTGTACGCACTGGCTAAGGTAGCGGATATAACGGACGAAGTGTTTTTAGTGTAATAGTTTAGTTTAATTTGTTATTTTTGATAAAAGGATATTGTTATGCCAACACCTTGCTATATTTCCATTGAAGGGAAAACACAAGGTAACATCACGGCAGATCCTGTCAGTAATATATTACCCACATTATTTATGCCAGAAGGCATAACGGCGATGAAAAGGTTCAAATATGCTAATGACAATGATTAAATTATTTGTTCTTATTCCTTATCTATTGTTAGGTGGTTGTAGTGGGCTTATCAATATATATCTTGATAATAAATTCCCCGTCAATATGAATAATGATGGCAAAAAAATCACGGTTTATTCAACTATTTCCCCTGAAACAGTAGTGGAAGTGATTGGTACTTATACGTCAAATAAATGCCAACGTTCTCATTTTAATTCTGATTATACCGAAGTCTCTTACTCCTCTTTAACACAAAAAGTAGAGGTAGAACGTAAAATAGCAGAGGATAATAAAAACGCGACCTATACCGTGCCTATCGATGGGGGAGGATGGTGTAATTGGAAGCTAGTAGAAATAAAACTAGCGCCAGTCTCTACCATTTATAAAAATCATATGGTGATTAGTAAGGTTATCCCAATTGTCGATGACAAACATTCAAAAATAGAACTATTTACTACATTGGCCCCTGTTATAGTGGAAGAAGATGATCAATCCATCTATTATTCACCATCAATCACGGAAGGTGAGAAAAAACTATCCAATAAATCAAATGGAGAAATTTATTTTAATTATAAAGTTGAGCCTAAACTAACCACGACTATCTCAAAAGATGAAAAAGTTATTTTTCCTAATGGGAGTATTAAAGAGCCGACCTTTTCTATTTATACTGGAAGGGTTAGTTTTAATGAAATAATCGAGAATAGTGATGAAAAGGCGTTTACTTCTTTTGTTCGATATATTGATTGATTAATCTGTTTGGGGGAGTAAGTAGTTTTTTGCTGTCTAAAGTGTAAGAAGGGATATGCGATTGCGATTTTAAGCAGGTGAATGGAGTTGAATGGGATTAACTATGTTAATGACAATGATTAAATTATTTGTTCTTATCCCTTATCTATTGTTAGGTGGTTGTAGTGAGCTTATCAATATATATCTTGATAATAAATTTCCCGTCAATATGAATAATGATGGCAATAAAATCACGGTTTATTCAACTATTTCCCCTGAAATGGTAGTGCAAGTCCGAGGTACTTATACATCTAATAAGTGTGAACGTTCTCATTTTAATTCTGATTATACCGAAGTCTCTTACTCCTCTTTAACACAAAAAGTAGAGGTAGAGCGTAAAATAACTGAGGATAATAAAGCCGCGACCTATACCGTGCCTATTGATGGGGGGGGATGGTGTAACTGGAAGTTAGTAAAAATAGAACTAGCACCAGTCTCTACTATTTATAAAAGTTATATGGTTTTTAGTAAGGTTATTCCAATTACCGATGATAAGCATTCAAAAATAGAACTGTTTGCTACATTAGCCCCTGTAATGGTAGAAGGCAAGAATGAGCAATCCATCTATTATTCATCATCGAGCACGGAAGGTGAGAAAAAACTATCTAATAAATCAAATGGAGAAATCTATTTTAATTATAAAGTTGAACCTAAATTAACCACGACTATCATCTCAAATGATAAAAAAGCTATTTTCCCTAACGGTAATATTAAAACACTGAGTGGTTCGACTTATAGTAAAATGATTGGTTTTAATGAAATAATCGAGAATAGTGATGAAAAAGCGTTTACTTCTTTTGTTAGATATATTGATTAATCAATAGGTTACTATTCTAATTCAACTATTAATTTAACTATGCAATCTTATAGATTTATTTGATATGAGCTAACCTTCGATGGTGATCATCTTCTACGTATGTACATTACGTTAAATATGACTCTGTTGCTCCTGACCGTTTACTGTACTTTCCAACGCTTACTAGGCAATAGTACAGTGGTTTTAACAGTAAATCGAATCAGTAAATTGTTATTATCACAATACAATCAAGACCATCCACAGACAGCAAGATTTCTACCAATTTTTATAGCTTATAACTATTCGATATAATAAAACTTAAATAACCTTATTAATTACGTTAGACCGAAATGAAATAAGTGATATAGTGGTTATATATTGCTTATTTATTATTCTTTTTAGTTATATGAATATGAGCGGAATAACAGAATAATAAGTCTTTTGTAAAGGGATCGTGCTTCTATGAAATTACAACAGTTGCGTTATATCGTTGAAGTGGTGAATAACGATTTAAACGTCTCAACGACAGCAGAGCGTTTATATACCTCTCAGCCGGGGATCAGTAAACAAATTCGTATGCTAGAAGATGAGTTGGGTATACAAATATTCTCTCGCAGTGGTAAGCACTTAACACATGTGACGCCAGCGGGGGAAGAAATTGTCAGATTATCTCGTGAGATATTATCCAAAACAGAAGCTATCCGCTCGGCTGCAGGGGAACACACTTATCCTGATCGCGGTTCGCTTTCTATTGCCACCACTCATACACAAGCGCGTTATGTTTTACCCCCAGTGATTAAAGGTTTTATAGAACGTTATCCCGAAGTGTCATTACATATGAATCAGGGTTCACCGACACAAATCGCAGAAGATGTTTGCCGTGGTAAAAGTGATTTTGCTATAGCGACAGAATCACTACATCTGTATAACGATTTAGTGATGTTACCTTGTTATCGTTGGAATCGTATTGTGGTGGTAACTAAAGATCACCCATTGGCGCAA
This sequence comes from Proteus sp. HMSC14B05, assembly GCF_001808035.1. NCBI lineage: Bacteria > Pseudomonadati > Pseudomonadota > Gammaproteobacteria > Enterobacterales > Morganellaceae > Proteus > Proteus sp. HMSC14B05. The sequence goes on from NZ_KV791969.1 coordinate 268,208, forward strand.
AAGCGTGAAGTTACCTTACAAGAGCTTGCAACTTACGATATCGTTACTTATACCCATGGTTTTACTGGGCGCTCTGATCTTGACGAAGCCTTTGGTAAAGTGGGTTTAAAGCCTAAAATTGTTTTTACTGCAACGGATGCGGATGTAATAAAAACTTATGTCAGGCTACACTTAGGTATTGGTGTGATTGCGAGTATGGCATTTGATCCGACGCTTGATAGCGACTTAGTCGCTATTGATATGCGTGATAAATTTAGTTATAGCACCACAAAAATTGCATTTCGACGTAGTGGTTTTTTACGCGGTTATATGTATGACTTTATGTGGCGTTTTGCCCCACATCTAACACGTAATTTGGTGGAACAAGCGACAGCTTTACGCACCAATGAAGAAATTGAAGAGTTATTTAAAGATATCGAGTTACCTTTAGTTTAATACGCAAAGGCGGGTATATTATCCCGCCTTTTACCATTATGTAACTTATAACATTAATGCTATTGCAATAAAAAGTCCCCACTAAAAAATGAATCAGATTGAGTAATACTCAACTGACGAAACTTATTTAAAAAAGCATAAAATTGTCGATTAATTAGTGGATCATTAAGTGCACCAATATCAAAAATTGAGGTGATTGTTGTGTATTCTACTGAAATCGTAAATTTTCGCCCCGAACAACTGGCTAATAACATTTTGGCTGTTCGATGTGAGAAACGTAGACTCATTATTTTTAATTTAGGTACAAAAATAAGCTGATTATTATGATTAAGGATTTCCGTCACACCTGCAATAGTTATTGTTTTATAGCTATCAAAGGATTGGCGTATTCCTAGTTCAATTTGTTGTCCCTGATTGCGTAAAAAATCGATAAACTCGGCTAATGACGGTGACGCTGCATTAATGGCTGCACCTAATAACAGTTGCACAAAGGCTTGAGCAATTGAAAAATCAAATGTTTGCTTATCAAGTCGTTTGCTTTCAACTTTATTACGGCTAAGCAAAGGCAAATGATTAAGGGTTTCTAGCCAATGCTCTGGTTGATAATAAGCTTCACTATCTTCTTTTTTTAATACTGAAAGATGATTCGACATAATAGAGATTAAGGCAATTTGTATATCTTTCAGCTGTGTCATGATCATTTTTTCTGATTCGTTAAAACGTTTAGGTGAAGCGATAATAAATTGAACAAGTCCTTCTGTATCTTTGATATTAAGTGTCTGTTGTAATGATTTTATTGCTAAAGGCTGTGGAAAAGGGGGCGTAATAGGTTGTGCAAAATAACTATCAGCCATCATAATCTTTTTTAGTTGTTCGGCTTGTTGATTGTTCATATACATTATCCTTTATTTGCAATAATACCCCCATTAAATCCTAATTAAGTTAAAAGAAAGAGATTAAGTTTTGTTAGTAATATAATCTCAATAACATCATATTAACAAATCGTGTGGTCCGTAAGCGAAATTTCTCTTTCTATGATATGGTTAATAGATAACCTTACCTATTTTGATAGTTTGTGATTGCTGTCAGCATAAAAATAAGAAGGAGAGGAGCTATGTCGTTACGTCTGAAAAAGGAGAGTCTTTCTACGCTCTCTGTAGGTACTCATCAATATGAGTATTACCGTCTTTCTGAAGTTGCTCGTCAATTAGGGGATATCACTCGTCTCCCTAAATCGTTAAAGGTTCTGCTAGAAAATTTAGTCCGCTATCTTGATGATGATACGGTTGTTGAAGATGATATTAAGGCATTGGTGGATTGGCAAAAAAATGCCCACGCCTCCCGTGAAATTGCCTATCGCCCAGCAAGAGTATTAATGCAAGATTTTACGGGTGTACCTGCCGTTGTTGATTTAGCCGCTATGCGTGAAGCCGTAAAATCTTTGGGGGGAAATGTAGAAAAAGTTAATCCACTTTCTCCTGTTGACTTGGTTATCGACCATTCGGTGATGGTTGATAAATATGCCAGTGATGATGCTTTTGAGAAAAACGTTGAAATTGAAATGCAGCGTAACTATGAGCGTTATCTCTTTTTACGTTGGGGGCAACAGTCGTTTGAACGTTTTCGTGTAGTACCTCCTGGAACGGGCATTTGCCATCAGGTTAACTTAGAATATTTAGGTAAAGCGATATGGTCTGAGCAACAAAATGGCCGACATATTGCTTACCCTGATACTTTGGTTGGAACCGATTCACATACTACTATGATCAATGGTCTGGGAGTATTAGGTTGGGGCGTTGGTGGCATTGAGGCGGAAGCTGCGATGTTAGGCCAACCGATTTCAATGCTGATCCCTGATGTGGTAGGTTTTAAATTAACAGGTAAACTACGTGAGGGGATCACAGCGACTGACCTAGTATTAACCGTAACGCAAATGTTACGTCAACATGGTGTGGTAGGGAAATTTGTTGAGTTTTATGGTGATGGACTGGCTTCTTTGCCTCTTGCTGACCGAGCGACGATTGCCAATATGTCACCTGAATATGGTGCAACCTGTGGCTTCTTTCCTATTGACGAAATTACATTAGATTATTTACGCCTTACTGGGCGTGAAGAGCAAGAAATTGCATTAGTTGAAGCCTATAGTAAAGAGCAAGGCTTATGGCGTCATGCCGGTGATGAACCTATTTTCACCTCAACCTTATCGTTAGATATGGGCACTGTGGAAGCAAGTCTTGCTGGCCCTAAACGACCACAAGATAGAGTTAACTTGCTGAATGTACCAAAAGCATTTAAAGCTGCTGTAGAGCTTGAAACAAATAAAAAACCTCTTGCTCAATATCCTCAGGTCACTATTGATAATCAGCCTCCTTTTACCTTAATGGATGGTGCGGTAGTGATTGCAGCGATCACCTCATGTACCAATACCTCTAACCCTAATGTTTTAATGGCCGCAGGTCTACTGGCTAAAAATGCGGTAGAAAAAGGCCTACAGCGTAAGCCATGGGTCAAATCGTCACTAGCTCCCGGCTCTAAAGTGGTGACTGACTACTTAGCACTGGCAGGATTAACACCTTATTTAGATAAACTTGGTTTTAATTTGGTTGGTTATGGTTGTACTACATGTATTGGTAACTCAGGGCCTTTATTAGCCCCGATTGAAGAGGCGATTAAAGATAATGATTTAACTATAGCCGCTGTATTATCGGGTAATCGTAACTTTGAAGGTCGTATCCATCCTTTAGTGAAAACCAACTGGCTTGCTTCTCCTCCTTTAGTCGTGGCTTATGCGCTATCTGGTAATATGAATATTGATTTGACCAAAGAGCCATTAGGTGAAGATAAGCAGGGCAATCCGGTCTATTTAAAAGATATTTGGCCTGACAGTAAAGCCATTGCCGATGCGGTGGAAAAAGTAAAAACGCAGATGTTCCATAAAGAGTATTCTGCGGTATTTGATGGTGATGAAACTTGGCAATCACTAAAAATACAAGATACCCCGGTGTATGCTTGGCAACCTGATTCTACCTATATTCGCCATCCTCCTTTTTTTGAAGGTATGACAAAAACACCTGAGGCGATTAAAGATATTCACCAAGCCAGTATTTTAGCCATATTAGGTGACTCGGTGACCACCGATCATATTTCACCTGCAGGGAATATTAAAGCTGATAGTCCTGCAGGGCGTTATCTTCGAGAGCATGGTGTTGAACCAAAAGACTTTAACTCTTACGGTTCAAGACGTGGTAATCACGAAGTTATGATGCGAGGAACTTTTGCAAATATCCGTATTCGTAATGAAATGGTGCCGGGGATCGAAGGGGGCTTTACAAAACATATTCCAACGGGAGAAACGTTAGCCATTTATGATGCGGCGATGCGTTATCAGCAAGAAAATACGCCTTTAGCCATTATTGCCGGTAATGAATATGGATCAGGCTCTAGCCGTGACTGGGCCGCCAAAGGTACACGATTATTAGGTGTGCGAGTGGTGATAGCCGGATCGTTTGAACGTATTCACCGTTCTAATTTGATTGGTATGGGAGTATTACCTTTAGAATTTCCTAACGGTGTATCACGCCAGACTTTAGGGCTCAAAGGTGATGAAAAAATTGAGATAACGGGGCTTAATTCGCTAACACCGGGTCAAGATGTCGCTGTCAATATTACTTTTGCAGATGGTCGCCAAGAAACTATTATGGCTCGTTGTCGTATTGATACGCAAACTGAGCTGGCTTATTTTGAACATGGCGGGATCTTGCATTATGTTATTCGTAATATGTTGTAAAATAATTTAGTAAGTATTAATTAGTTGGCGAAGAATGATGAATTAATTCTTCGCTTTCTTTTTTATAATAGAATATTTTTATATTTCATAATATCGACAAATGATTTCATCTAATACTATAAACTAACCATTAAATGCTAAACGTATTTTTAATGAGTATCAAGTTAATATAACAATATTAACAGGGTGTTATTATGGAGGTGTTTATGAAGAAATATAAAATAACGAGTGAAACAAAAGAATATAATGGTGTTACTTTATATAGAATTAGAAGAGTGTATACAGATAGTCCAGGAGGATGGATAGAAAATGAAAGTAATTTAAGCAGAGATGATAATTGTTTTATTTTTGATAATGTAATGGTATTTGGTAATGCTAAAGTCACAGATAATGCAATTATAAGAAATAATGTGAAGATCTACGGTAATGCAATAGTTAAGGGAAATAGTAAAGTAAAAGACAATGCAGAGATTTATGGTAATGTGCTAGTGGAAGATAATGTGACAATATCTGATGATGTTGTAATATATGATAATGCAGTTATTAAAGATAATGCGAGAATATCTGACGATGCTGTAATATATGATAATGCTGTTATTAAAGATAATGCTAAAGTATCAGAATATGCTATTGTTCGTGGTGATGCAATAGTTGAAAAAAATGGTTGGGTGACTGGTTATGCGACTGTTGAGGGAAATACAATTGTATCGAAAGGTGAGGTTATTAAGAGCCAATTTGGCTCTTGGGATGATATTGATGAACTAAGAGCATTTTATATTTATATTAATAGATATAACAGTACAGCGACTGCATATGTTAATGGTAGACATCAGGTACCTATTACTATTTATATAGAGGCTTTAGATAAAAATGGTCGTATCATAAAAGTAGCCAAAGAAGATATTTATAGAAATACACATATTGTAAATGAAAAAAATCTTCCTATTGACCGCAATGATATTTCTTTATCTGATAAAGAAAATGGGTTTGTATTTCCAAGCAGTGAAGAAGCAACATTGAACTCCCCTGATGCATCTACTTGTGTTATTTATCTTTCTGTTAATAAAGTGATAGATACCTTTAGGATTTGTGCACAGACTCACATTAAAGGAAAAGAGTATACTACAGCCTTTAAAAATAATTACAGTGATTATTTAAATTTTATCATTCTGGACGTTGCACCAAAAAAAATATTTACAGAAGCAGATGTAGACATAGAACCGCTGGTAAATCCTAGAATAGAAAAAGATGTAGAAACATCAGGTGATGTCTTGACGAAATATTATCTAAGGTTTAACGGTAATAATAGAACGATAACTAAGAGTGTAGAGTATGAAGAAAATAAATCTTTTCATTATTTTCAAAAAGGTCATTATCAGATTATTAGCACATCGACTGATAAATATATTAAAAAAATTCCATTAAAGCCTCATTATTACACTAAGGAATTCCATTTTAAACCAGATACTTTAATTCCGGTCACATCAGCAAATGATGAGGATGGAGTATGTTTCTGGAGCTATAGTATAGAATATGGAAAAGCATTTACATCCAGTAGGAAAGATGAAGAAATGAATTGTATTATATATGATCAATATGGTAATGATCTTCAAGTATCAATTAAAGCAGATGAAAATAATAAATTAAAGTTTTATTTTGGGTCATAACTATTAATAAATAGGTCACTTATTATAAGTGACCTGATAAATTATAAGTCGTGTTTACCACCCTTGAATAGCACCACCTTTAAAAATAGTCTCAGCGGCTGTTGCCACTTCGGGTGACTGGTAGGCTTTAATAAAATCGCGTACATTCTCTGCTTCTTTATTATCTTCTCTTGTAACAATTATATTAGTATAAGGTGAACTTTTATCTTCAATAAAAATACTGTCTTTGGTTGGTGATAAATTAATTTGTTGGATATAAGTTGTGCTAATTATCGCAACTGTTACTTGGGGATCGTTTAATACTCGTGGTAGTTGCGCACCTTCTAATTGCATAATATTTAATTTAAGTGGATTATCAATAATATCGAGTGTTGTGGGTAATAGGCCACTGTCAGGGTTTAAGGTGATCAGTTTCTCTTTTTGTAGCAATAATAATGCGCGCCCCAAGTTGGTTGGATCATTGGGCAGTGCTATTGTATCACCGGGTTTTAATTCTTGAGGATGTTTAATTTTGGTTGAATAACCCGCCATAGGAAAAACAAAGGTATTGCCTACCGCGACGAGGTTATAACCACGAGAACGATTATCTTGCTCAAGGAAAGGGCGATGTTGGAACACATTGGCATCTAATTCTTTGTTTGCAGTGGGATCGTTAGGTAACAATGAGCCACTAAAACCCACCAGCTCAACCTCTAAACCATATTTTTCTTTAGCCACTTTTTTAGCGACTTCTGCCACATCTTGCTCTGCACCATTAATCACCCCCACTTTAATTGCATAACGGTTGTTATCATTGTTATCGCAACCTGTTAATAGTGTCCCAGCTAATAAAAGAGACGCAAAAATCCTACCAGAAAAATGTAATGGCATTATGCTATTCCTATTAAAAATTATTTAGTTATAAATAGCTTAAAGCCAGTTAAAGAGTCAACAGCTTGCCATATGATAAAATTTCACATGATATAATTTAATAATTAAAGGATAAAAAAATCATCTTGAAAATAGTCAGTAGCTTGATAGGGGTAAGTGCAGGAAAATAAAATCCGGGCTAAATCACCCGGATTGAATAATAACGCTGATAATCTATCCGATATTTATGTTATTGCGCTTTTTTAAATAACATATGTCCCATTTTATCCGCTTTAGTATCAAGATAATGAGCATTACTTGGATTACGTCCTACGATTAATGGAACACGCTCTACCACGTTGATCCCAGCTTCTTTCATTATTTCGATTTTCTTTGGATTATTGGTTAATAATCGTACTTCATGTATGCCTAATAGATTATACATATCAGCGCAAAGGGTGAAGTCGCGCTCATCGGCTTTAAATCCTAACTTTAGATTAGCTTCGACAGTATCTAATCCTTGGTCTTGTAATGCATAAGCGCGGATTTTATTAAGTAAACCAATATTGCGACCTTCTTGGCGATGATAAAGTAATACACCACGGCCTTCTTTGCTAATTTGTGAAAGGGCAGCTTCTAGCTGAAAACCACAATCACAACGCAGGCTAAATAGTGCATCGCCAGTTAAACATTCAGAATGAATACGGGATAAAACGGGTTTTGTGCCAGAAATGTCACCAAAAACGAGGGCAACATGATCTTTTCCTGTGGCAATTTCTTCAAAACCCACCATTAAAAACTCACCAAAAGGAGTAGGGAGTTTTGCTTCTGCGATACGTCTTAATTTCATTATTTTTGACTCATAATTTCAGGTGATACTCTCGTTCAAGATTATACACTTTATAACGAGGACAAAGAGAAATAAAACACTGAAATGGTTCCTTGTCTAAATCGGCAGGGAATTTGATCACACACACACTTAATAAATCACACCTAAACAAATTATCAGATTTTAAGCCTACTTGCATAATTATTTATTGCTAAACTGGTATTGTTTATACTAATCATTTATATCAGTTAATCATCAGTAAATAAAAACAGTGCATACAGAATAGATAAGGACAAATAGATTGAATAAGCAAATATCAGTATTGATGCTTTTAGGAAGTGGATTGCTTTTGATTGTACCTATTGTGGTGCTTATTCTGGGATGGCAATGGCAACCATCAGCACATCCTCTGGGAGGCGAAAGCACTTTATGGATAGCCAATAGTGCGGCTAAACCTTGGGGAGCTTTAACTATATTACTTTGCCTTGTTTTGCTCTTTTTTATTCTTAAACTACCTAAAAAAGCATTTATTCAGTTGGCAATTATTATGGTCGCGACTTTGATGTTGGGGCAGTTGATCAAAGTGGTTGTAAAAAATAGCGTTAAAGAGCCACGACCTTATGTGGTTTGGGTCAGTAACCAACTATCAATATCACCAGAACATTTTTACCAAGTGTCTCGTCCTGAGCGTGAGCAACTGTTGCATAATGGATTATCTCATTCGTCGCTGATCCCTCAATGGCAATTAAGCCATTGGCGAGCAGAAACCGGTTATGCCTTTCCTTCTGGACACAGCTTATTCTCTGCAACACTGGCTTTATTTGTGTTTGTGCTGTGTATGTTACGACGTCATTATTTTTTAGCCAGCTTAGGGATATTATGGGGTATTGATGTGACTGTCGGACGAATAATATTAGGTATGCACTGGGCATCTGATGTGATTGTCGGTATTCTGATTAGTGCTGTGTTGGTGTGGTGTGCATTTTGGATGATTGAACGACGATTGTTGTTAAAACCTTGATAATCGTTTTTCTTTTTGAGATAGCGAATTTATTTTTCACTATTTATGTGAAAAAATATACGAAAATCAGATGATTCTAAGAAATGACTTTCTTTGTGAGTGGTGAAAATGCTACCTTTATCCCTTATCCAAAGAAAAGAGAATAAAAAGGAAATAATGTGAAGAAAGTTCTACTTTTTATTTTGGTTGTTCTGGTGCTAGCTATTGTCGTAATAGCCATGACGTTAGGTTCAAATAATGATCAGGTGATCACCTTCAATTATCTTATTGCTCAAGGTGAATATCGTATCTCTACTTTATTAGCCACGCTGTTTGGTGTTGGTTTTGTACTGGGCTGGATCGTCAGTGGCGTTTTTTACTTGCGAGTACGTTTATCATTAGTAAGAGCAAAGCGTAAAATTAAGCGCCTTGAAAGTGAACAAACCAAACAAGAAAGCCAAGAAAATCGTTCTACAGCCGTTTCTACTGTAAAATAAGGACGAGAATAGATGCTTGAGTTGCTGTTTCTGTTATTACCGGTCGCTGCGGCTTATGGCTGGTATATGGGGCGTCGTGGTGCGCAACAGGATAAACAGCAAAATGCCGATCGCCTGTCACGTGAATATGTGGCAGGGGTTAACTTTTTACTTTCTGATCAACAAGACAAAGCGGTTGATCTGTTCCTTGAAATGCTTAAAGAGGATAGCTCAGCCTTTGAAGCACATCTTACTTTAGGTAATCTATTTCGCTCTCGTGGTGAAGTTGAACGTGCGATTCGTATTCACCAATCGTTAATGGAGAGCGCAGCACTCTCTTTTGAACAACGTCTTCTCGCTATTCAGCAACTTGGCCGTGATTATGTCGCAGCAGGGGTTTATGATCGCGCTGAGCATATGTTTTTACAGCTGATTGATGAGCAGGATTTTCGTCAAAGTGCATTACAATCCCTCCTAGCCATTTATCAACTTACCAGTGACTGGGGTAAGGCGATAGAAACCGCAGAGAAATTGGTAAAACTGGGTCAACATGAACTTAAAGAGCAAATTGCTCATTTCTATTGTGAACTCGCATTGCAAGAAATGAGCAGTGATAATCTTGATAATGCGCTAAGTTTTCTACAAAAAGCCGGGCAAATGGATCCACTTTGTGCCCGTGTTTCCATTATGTATGGTCGTATCTATATCGCGCGCGATGAAAAAAATAAAGCCATTGATGTATTAATGAAAGTAATTGAGCAAGATAAAGAGATGGTCAGTGAAACTTTGCCAATGCTTTTTGAATGCTTCCAATCTCAAGGTGATCCCGCACGTTGGGAAGCCTATCTACGTCAATGTGTCGAGAGTAATTGTGGTGCCATTGCAGAGCTTTATCTTGCCGATATTATTGAAGAGAAAGAGGGCATTGAAGCCGCACAGTTATATATTAATCGCCAACTAGAACGTCATCCTACCATGCGACTTTTCTATCGTTTAATGCGCTATCATTTAGCTGAAGCAGAAGAAGGACGCGCAAAAGAGAGTCTGATCTTATTACGTTATATGGTCGGTGAGCAGATCCGCACAAAACCTGATTACCGTTGCCATAAATGTGGTTTTACCTCCCATGCATTATATTGGCATTGTCCATCCTGTCGCTCTTGGGATACCGTTAAGCCGATACGTGGCTTAGATGGTCAGTGACGATGTCACTTTTAATAGTCTCTTGATAAATAAAGGCCTTAAAATGTCATTTGATTGTGATAAAAAATCGCCCAGCTCTACCTGCGCGCCCGTTATTGTGGCACTAGACTATGAAGACCAAAAAAGTGCACTCGATTTTGCACAACGTATCGACCCTTCATCTTGTCGCCTTAAAATTGGTAAAGAGATGTTTACTCGCTTTGGACCGCAATTTGTAACGCAATTGCAACAGCAAGGGTTTGATATTTTCTTAGATTTAAAATTTCATGATATACCCAATACGGTGGCGAGAGCAGTTGCCGCGGCTGCCGATTTAGGGGTATGGATGGTAAATGTGCATGCGAGTGGTGGTAGTCGTATGATGCGTGCGGCAAAGGAGAGCTTAAGATCATTTGGCAAAGAGGCACCGCTATTAACCGCTGTCACTGTGTTGACCAGTATGGATCAATCCGACCTCACTGAATTGGGCATTAACCTAACTCCAGCAGAACAAGCCGAACGCTTAGCATTACTGGCTAAAGCCTGTGGTCTTGATGGTGTGGTATGTTCGGCCCATGAAGCCACTCGTTTTAAACAAGTGTGTGGTGATGACTTTTTATTGGTCACTCCCGGAATTCGACCCGCGGGGAGCGATGTGGGTGATCAGCGTCGAGTTATGACGCCAGAGCAAGCGATAGTGGCTGGGGTGGATTATATGGTGATTGGCAGACCTATTACACGCAGTGAAAATCCACTGGAAACTTTACAGCAAATTAATCGTTCTATACAAGGTGTTGTGCAACATGGATAATAATTCTCGGCTGGTTTATTCCACTGATATTGGTCGGATTAAAGAAGAAGAGCAGAAACCTACACGCCCCGCCGGTGATGGTATTGTGCGTATCCAACGTCAAACCAGTGGCCGTAAAGGTAAGGGGGTTTGTGTTATCTCTGGTATTGATTTGGATGATGCCGCTCTGGCTAAATTAGCGGCTGAATTAAAAAAGAAATGTGGTTGTGGTGGCAGTGTTAAAGAGGGATTAATTGAAATCCAAGGTGATAAACGGGATTTAATTAAATCTTTATTAGAAGCGAAAGGGATGAAAGTGAAATTGGCCGGAGGCTGAGGTCGTTTTTTTATCACACCCCCAATCATTGATTGAAGCCTAGTATTCTACATATAGTGCGCTTATCTTGTTGAAGGTCGGCGCATTTTTATTATTAGCAAACTAGTTTTGGTGGTGACAGTGTCACTTTATATATCTGGAGAGTCGCAAAATGGAATAAAAAAGCTGATAACCTGAGTAAGGTTATCAGCTTGATAATATCTATTACGCTAAATAGCTGTTAAATCGGACGAGCAACAATATTACGCGTTTCTAGTTTCACATCTTCAATACGTACCGGAATAATGTCATTAAGCTTATAGGCTGTTTCACCTTTAATAATGACAGAGCCAGTTTCTTGACTACATTGAATTTCGTCACGTACTGCATGTAAAAATGGTGCAGGAATAAAGGCAATAGCCCCATTTTCAACTAAACGTACCCGAATACCACCACGAGTAATATCAATAATTTCGGCATTAAAGGTACTCTCAGTGCCAGCAAAAGGTTTTAAGAAGCGCGCATATAACCAATCACCGACATCGCGCTCGGCCATACGGTTAGCACGACGACGTTCGGCAATACGAACACAATCTTCATCTTGCGGTTTTTCTGCCGCACTTTTGCTGATAATCGCTTTTAATAAACGGTGATTTAAAATATCACTGTATTTACGGATCGGTGATGTCCATGTCGCATAAGCTTCAAGGCCTAAACCAAAATGAGGGCCTGGCTCTGTTTTTATTTCAGCGAAGTTTTGGAAACGACGAATACGGCTATCAAGGAATTGGTTTGGCTGATTATCCAGTTCACGACGTAAGCGACAGAAACCTTCAAGGGTTAATAACTCATCGGCATTAGTTTCAATACCGTGCTCTTTTAAGGTTTGTGAGACTTGATCAATATAGAGCGGATCAAAACCAGTATGAACGTTATAAATACCAAAACCGAGATTACGACTAAGTACCTTTGCCGCACAAATATTGGCGGTGATCATCGCTTCTTCCACGATACGGTTGGCAGTACGACGTTTTTCCGCCACGATATCTAATACGTTGCCACTGTCATCAAGAATAAAGCGATAGTCCGGACGCTCTTTAAAGACGAGAGCATGTTGTTCACGCCATATATGACGTTTCTCGCTCATCTCTTTTAATAGCATGACTTGTTCATGAACAATCTCATTTTCAGGTGCCCACTGTGTTTCTTCACCTTCTAGCCAATCAGAAATATTGTCATAAACCAGTTTTGCTTTTGATTCTACCCATGCTGAGTAGAAGTGGATCTCATCGGTTAATGCACCATCCTCCATAATACCCACTTGGCAGACTAACGCAGGACGTTTTTCATTAGGGCGCAATGAGCAGAGATTATCTGATAGCTCACGAGGTAACATCGGGATATTAAAGCCCGGTAGATAGTTTGTTAGCGCTCGTTGTGCTGCGATGGTATCTAATTCACTATTAGGCTGAATATAAGCCGTTGGATCGGCAATAGCGATATACAGTGAAAGTTGACCATTTTCTTCTTTACGAATATATAACGCATCGTCCATATCTTCGGTTGAAGCACTATCGATGGTCACAAAGGAGAGCGCAGTTAAATCTTCACGCGGTAGATCATCATGTAAGGTTAATGTTTCACTGTCTACTTCAGGTGCATTTCGCTCTAATTGATGACGCATTAATGTCACCCACCAAGGTGCAAAATGGTCATCTTTATCGGTAATAAAATCAGTTAATTCAGCTTGAAAATGTTTATCACCTTTAAGAGGGTGTCGGCGCATTTCCGCCACTGCCCAATCTTGATCAGCAAATGGATGCGTTAAGCTTTTTATAGGACGACAAGGAATGGCATCTTTGAGTAGAGGGTGATCAGGAATAATCCATAGACGATTATCACCTTCTTTTTTCTGAACACGGCCGACAAAGCGAGTCAAAAAGGGTTCTACCAGCTCTTCAGGCTCAGCGGACTCTTTATCATTATTGGTATGTACGGCAGCAATAATGCGATCACCGTGCATCACTTTTTTCATTTGAGGAGGAGGGATAAAATAGCTTTTCTGACCATCAACTTCAAGGAAGCCAAAGCCTTTATCTGTCCCTTTTACAAGGCCTTCCACGCGCGGTGTTTGGGCATGGAGTTGCTGTTTTAGCTGAGCAAGCAGCGGATTGTCTTGAAACATATTTTTCCGGAAAGTCGGCAATTTTAATAATAAAAGTGGGCAATAGTTTTATTCGATTGTGTGTAATGACGCAAGTAATATGCATCAGAAAAACAGAGAAATTTGCACAATGTTATTGTGGATCTGTTTTTTCGGTATACTCACAGAGATCTTCAATAATACAAGAGCCACACCGTGGTTTTCTGGCAATACAGGTATAACGACCATGCAGGATAAGCCAATGGTGGCAATCGACTTTAAATTCTGCCGGTACCACTTTTAGCAGTTTTTGTTCCACTTCATTAACATTTTTTCCCGGTGCAAATTTAGTGCGATTACACACGCGAAAGATATGTGTATCAACAGCAATGGTCGGCCAACCAAAAGCGGTGTTAAGTACGACATTCGCTGTTTTACGACCGACACCGGGTAATGCCTCTAAAGCTTCTCTATTTTCAGGAACTTGGCCATGATGTTTATCTACCAATATTTGGCAGGTTTTAATCACATTCTCAGCTTTTGTATTAAATAGGCCAATGGTCTTAATATAGGATTTGATCCCCTCAACACCTAATTCCAGCATTGCTTGAGGTGTATTGGCAACAGGATAAAGTTTTGCTGTTGCCTTATTAACACTAACATCGGTGGCTTGTGCAGAGAGTAACACGGAGATCAATAATTCAAACGGGGAGTTAAATCTTAACTCAGTAGTAGGATGCGGATTGTTATCCCGCAACCTAGTTAAAATTTCTATACGTTTAGCTTGATTCATTATGCTCACAAATTAGTTTTTAACAATATGACTGCCACAACCTTGTTCTTTTTCATAGGTTTTGGTCGTGGATGGAACGCGTTTTTTCTGTTTTTCATCAATCAGGTATTTTATGGCCAGCATAAAACCTAAACCAATAAAGGCACCGGGTGGTAAAATAGCCAGTAAGAAAGGTGAGTCTAAATGTACTATCTCAACCCTTAATACTTGCGCCCATTCACCTAATAATAAATCAGCACCATCAAATAAAGTGCCATTACCTAATATTTCACGCATTGCCCCTAAAATAAAAAGTGCCGCTGTTGCACCTAATCCCATAGCAAAGCCATCAATTGCTGAAGGGAAAACTTCATTTTTAGCTGCAAACGCCTCTGCACGACCAATCACAATACAGTTAGTGACAATAAGAGGAATAAATATTCCTAACGATTGGTATAAACCATAAGCATAGGCATTGATAAGCAATTGTACCGCACTAACAACGGATGCGATAATCATAACATAAATTGGAATACGAATTTCAGAGGGAACCCAACGACGTAAACTAGACACTGCCACATTGGTACAAACTAATACTAATGTTGTGGCTAGACCTAAGCCTAGAGCATTGGTCGCGGTAGAAGACACTGCCAGTAATGGGCACAGCCCTAATAATTGAACTAAAGCAGAGTTATTCTTCCATAATCCTTGTGAAAACAGTTCTTTGATCATACTCATTTTAATTCGCCTCACAAGCTGAAAGGGTATCTAATTTTTCAGGTAAAGATTGTATTAACCATGCAGTGCGTTTTGATGCATTAACGACGGCTCTTGGTGTGATAGTTGCTCCGGTGAATTGGTCAAAATCACCACCATCTTTTTTTACCGCCCAATGTGAGTCATGATCACTGGTAATAAACTTGTTACTTAATGAGTAAATCCAATCTGAAATACGCGTTTCTATTTTATCACCTAGCCCCGGTGTTTCATTATGTGTTGTCACGCGAACACCGAGTACTTTGCCACTAAAATCAGCACCAACCAATAATTCAATCGCCCCTGAATAACCGTCAGGTGCCGTTGATTCTAATGCGGCGGCGACAGGTTTACCATTAAAACGAGCAATATAAAGTTTATGTGGTTTTTCATTACCTAATGCTTTATCTGTCAAAATATAACAATCTTGCGCGAGATGGTTATTGTAGAGAGAGGTTGGGATCACTTGGTCTAATAATTTCTGTTTTTCTAAAGCCGCTTGCTCTGCGATAGTATTCGCCGTCAAGTGATAGACGACAGCCGTTAACCCTGTGGTACAGGCCGCAAAGATAGCTAATGTTAACCCATGACGTTTTAGTATCTCGATCATCATTATCTCCATTAATGTCCATAAACCCGAGGACGGGTATAACTATCAATAAGCGGTACAGCAATATTAGCTAATAGGACTGAGAAGGCCACGGCATCAGGATAACCACCATAGACACGAATAATCCACACTAATAGGCCAATGATTGCACCATAGATTAATCGCCCTTTTGGTGTGGTGGAGGCGCTAACAGGATCGGTGGCAATAAAGAAAGCCCCTAACATCGTCGCACCTGAGAAAAGCTGTAATAGTGGCTGAGAGTAACGAGTAGGATCGATCCCCCAACTGATCAGCGAACAAACACCAAGCAGCGTTAACATGGCAACAGGAATTTGCCAGCTAATAATTCGTTTATATAACAAGATAACGCCCCCAACCAGATAGGCAACATTCACCCATTGCCAACCCATTCCCGCAAATCCACCTTGTAAGATTGGCGTTGCTAATACTTCATCAATAGAGTGGGTTAATAATCCGGTTTTAAAACTATCAAGTGGTGTGGCTTGGGTAATGCCATCTACAGAGCGTCTTAAATCTTCAAGGGTGAGTCCTGATGGTGTATGTCCGGTAAAGAAAATACTTAAGCTATCTATAAAGTTATAAGACACTGCTTGTAATTCAATGGGGGGCATCCATGATGTCATTTGTACAGGAAAGGAGATCAATAGCACCACATAACCGACCATCGCGGGATTAAATGGGTTTTGACCTAATCCACCATAAATATGTTTGGCAATAACAACCGCAAAAAATGTCCCTAAAACAATTATCCACCAAGGCGCTAAAGGAGGAATACTAATTGCTAGTAAGATACCTGTTAGTAAAGCGGAATTATCTTTTAGGTATAGAAGTGGATCTTCTTTTCTGAGTTTGACACAAATAGTCTCCGCCAATAGCGCGACAATGATTGCCAAGATGATTTGATATAGCGTCCCTAAACCAAAGAAGTAGAGTTGGCATAGAATACCTGGAATAGCGGCCAATATTACCCACAACATCACTTGACTGGTGGATTGTTGATTATGAGTAAATGGAGAGCTGGCGATTTTTAATTTGCTATTGTTATTTTGTATTGGTCTAAATTTCATTTGTATTAATCCAATGTCACTTCTTCTTTAGCATGGCGTTGCTGTGCTTCTTTTTTAGCTTTTACCCGAGCAATAGCAGCAGC
>NZ_KV791970.1:0-673 GCF_001808035.1 Proteus sp. HMSC14B05
TATCTAGTTAATATTATTATGTTTAAAACCACACTCTAAAACGTGTCGTCACCCAAAAAAGCAACCTCGCACATCATCTTCAACGAGCCTAATGGCGTCAGAGAAACTACCTAGCATTATTTCATCGTAGTTGTGCCAGTTACTATTTTTATCCATCCAAAGCAGAGACCATGAATTCGAATATCTATTATGTGTGATTTTTGCTATAGGTTCTTCTACTCTGCCATCACTCCATATTAGTTGCCTAATTTCAAAGATAATTACTGAGTCGTCCTCGATGCGATACTGTAAATCTAATTCATCCCTTAGGTGTTCTGCTGGGCGACGCTTTTCCATGAAAAATTCCATACACCGTCTAATATTTGCTATCTCAATATTACTAAACGCCATATTTCCTCCTAAAACGTGTCGTCAGGCCATTGTGATTTGATTACCTTACCTATGATTGTGCAATTCCCGTTAATAGGGATCAGATCGAAGCGAGGGTTTAATGGCTCTAGATACTCAATTCCACCATCTCTAATCAATCGTTTGAATGTGAATTCATCATTCAGTAAACGCGCGACGCAAAAATCTCCGAACTCAACTTCTTCCTCTGGATCAACCAAGATAAGCATTCCTTCTGGAAAGCTTGGCTTGCCTCCTGGTGGTGCTGTCATTGATTGGCCTTCAA
>NZ_KV791970.1:693-2376 GCF_001808035.1 Proteus sp. HMSC14B05
CTGTCATTGATTGGCCTTCAACCTCTAACCAAAATGCGCGCTCACTGGCTTTCTTGGCTGTCGGTATCCACGACACAGCATCTTTCTGAGTATATGAGTTAAATTCTGTTGAGAAAGCGCCAGCTTGTACCTTAGTGAATAGAGGGTATTGATATTTCTCATCCATGCTTGGTGTTTTTAATGGGCTGACAGCCTTAAACATGCCTCTAATTTCTTTAGCTAGGGATGGGCTAAATTCATCAACGGTAACTTGTAACGCCTCAGCTAACTTTGCCGCGTTTTCTATGTTTAGAGCGTTTACTCCATTCAATAACTGAGCAACAGCGCTCTGCCCCATGCCGATTGAATCGCCTAGGGTTTCTTGTGATAAGCCAAGCTCTTTCTTTTTTGCCTCAAAGATATTTTTCAGGCGAAGAGCATCAGCTTTTTGTTCTTCTGTGATCGGTTTCTTTTTCATACTGCAATTTTATTACCAAATGGAATATTTACCAATCACCGCAGGTGTTGACTATTTTATCACTTGCGGTGATAATAATTAAAAAAGGAGAAACTATGGAAAGAGTCCCATTAACTAAATTTGCTACTGAGCTAGGACAACACAAAACGGCTGAATTGTTAGGTGTTAGGCAAAGTGCGATAAGTAAAGCAATTTTAAAAAAACGAAATATTTTCGTTATCAGAAAACAAGATGGAACAGTTGAAGCTGAAGAAGTTAAACCGTTCCCATCAGGTAAATAAGTATCACCAGCTCTTTAACATCGCTAGATCGCTCAGAGTAAATTCTCAGAGCAAACAATCCGCTCATATGGAATGAGCCACGGATCATTACTGCTGTTCCCAATATGGGAAGTAATCTAAGAAGGAATTTAACAAATGGAATACGGAAACACATGCAAAACAGTTCGTGACAAACGAGCTATTGAATTTAGAACACGCCACTTAGTAAGTAGCGCACTTCAAATATTACGTGATGGTGATCAGCGAGAAATTGCACAAGCCACATCACGCTCAGACTCGACTATCTCAAGAAGAATCCAATCTATTGATGGTGTATGCGAAATGCTTGCCACACGTCGTGTAATTGGTTTTGTGAGGGAGGGCGAGAAGGTTATCAGGGAATCAGATTATAGATTGTATCTGGAAAATATGGCTGAGCTATCGAGGTTAAAACTTCAAGTTCATGCATATGAAAAAGCCTCAATTGCGGGAACAACTGAGGCCTTTAGAGAAGAACAATTAGGTCTGTTCAACTAACAAGAACACTGTATCAATAACCAGTATTAAAGGGAAGCTGATTTTGAGCTTTCCTTTTGCTGATACAGCTTAGGAATAAGGAAATTATACCATGAAGAAGAAAGTTAATCATTGGTTTAATCGTCACGAAGTGCATAAAAACATCATGCGAGATAAGACGTTACGAGAAGTGACACCGTTAGGAAGTAAACGTCTAAAGGAAGCATTCGAAGATGCAAAATTGAGAAATGAGCATCGTGAGAAATTACTAGGAGGATCGCATGAGTAATGTTGCATCGTACAAATTAAGAGCCAAGAAACTATTGCCTGAATTACCGGAAGAAGATGGATTTACATTCATACCAAATAAGTTCCTTGATGATTTGTTGAAGGAAGATTTTTCAGTTGATCAAATCAATGAAATTTTGAGTGTTTTCAAAAGGAAGGTGC
>NZ_KV791971.1:0-28000 GCF_001808035.1 Proteus sp. HMSC14B05
ATAGGGAGTTTTCTGAGGCTGGCAATAGTTTTTTTAAGAAAAAAATTCGTTTGCTTAATTCCACAGCAAAACCCTTAGTTATACGCAGTTATCAACAATTTTATCCACAAGCCATCTTTTCCCACAAATTTAGCATGTCAAACGCAAACGTTTGCGTTATTATAATACCCAAATGAGTGAGATTGATTTTGTCTTCATCTTCTGAAATGTTAGTGGTGCAAACACAATTTCACTGTATCAACGTGACTTTTCATCACAATGACTACTGTTATACAAAAACCCAAGGGATAAAACTCATGCAACACCTTCGTCCTATCCGCCGTGCTCTTTTAAGTGTGTCTGATAAAGCAGGTATTTTAGAATTTGCGAAAGCGCTTGTAGAAAGAAATGTAGAACTTTTATCAACAGGGGGGACAGCGCGTCTATTAGCAGAAGCTGGCTTACCCGTTATAGAAGTCTCTGACTACACCGGTTTTCCAGAAATGATGGATGGTCGTGTAAAAACACTTCACCCTAAAGTACATGGTGGTATTTTAGGACGTCGTGGACAAGATGATACCATTATGGAGGAACATGATATTCGTCCTATCGACATGGTTGTTGTCAATCTTTATCCCTTCGCTAAAACAGTAGCTCGTCCCGATTGCTCATTAGCAGATGCTGTTGAGAATATTGATATTGGTGGTCCTACCATGGTTCGTTCCGCAGCAAAGAACCATAAAGACGTCACCATTGTGGTTAATAGCAATGACTATGAAAAAGTGATTGAAGAAATGGACAATCACCAAAACAGTCTGACTTTAGATACACGTTTTGATTTAGCCATTAAAGCCTTTGAGCATACCGCAGCTTATGACAGTATGATTGCGAACTACTTTGGCCAAAAAGTTGCACCTTATTATGGTGATACTTCACAACCATCAGGAACCTTCCCTCGTACCTTAAATCTTAACTATATAAAGAAACAAGATATGCGTTATGGTGAGAATGCTCATCAGCAAGCGGCTTTCTATATAGAAGAGAATATTGAAGAAGCCTCTATCGCAACAGCAAATCAATTACAAGGTAAAGCACTCTCTTATAACAATATTGCCGATACTGATGCTGCATTGGAATGCGTGAAATCATTTTCCGAACCAGCTTGTGTTATCGTGAAACATGCAAACCCTTGTGGCGTTGCTATTGCGGACACTCTCACACAAGCATATGACAAGGCATTTAAAACTGATCCAACTTCTGCATTTGGCGGTATTATCGCTTTCAATAGAAGCTTAGATGCAAAAACAGCAAGTGCCGTTATAGAGCGTCAATTTGTCGAAGTCATTATCGCGCCGTCTATTAATGAAGATGCTCTACCTATTTTAGCAACCAAACCTAATGTTCGTGTATTAGCCTGTGGTGAATGGCAAGAAGCTAAACCTGCACTTGATTTCAAACGGGTTAACGGAGGCTTATTAGTACAAGATCGTGATTTAGGTATGGTTAAAGAAGAAAACCTAAGGGTTGTCACGCAACGCCAGCCTAGTGAACGAGAATGGAAAGATGCGCTATTTTGCTGGAAAGTTGCAAAATTTGTGAAATCCAACGCAATTGTGTATGCCAAAAATGACATGACGATTGGCATCGGTGCGGGCCAAATGAGCCGTGTCTATTCTGCTAAAATAGCAGGGATTAAAGCGGCTGATGAAGGTTTAGAAGTAGCAGGTTGCGCCATGGCATCTGATGCATTCTTTCCCTTTAGAGATGGTATTGATGCGGCAGCTATGGCCGGTGTAACTTGTGTTATTCAGCCAGGTGGTTCTATTCGTGATGATGAAGTAATTGCTGCAGCTAATGAACACAATATCGCGATGATTTTTACTAACATGCGTCATTTCCGCCATTAATAAGGGATTGCTATGAAAATTTTAATCATTGGTAATGGTGGTCGTGAACATGCACTAGCTTGGAAAGCAGCGCAATCTCCTTTAGCAACCCAAGTGTTTGTTGCCCCTGGTAATGCAGGAACAGCATTAGAACATGGCGTACAAAACGTCGATATTAGTGCCACTGATATTGCCGCATTAGTTGCATTTGCCCAACAAAATCACATTGATTTAACCATTGTGGGGCCTGAGGCACCATTGGTAATTGGTGTAGTAGATGCGTTCAAACAAGCGGGGCTCATGATTTTTGGCCCCACCAAAGGTGCGGCACAACTAGAAGGTTCGAAAGCATTTACAAAAGATTTTTTAGCCCGCCATCATATCCCAACGGCAGCTTATCAAAACTTTACTGAAATAGCGCCTGCACTTGAATATCTCCATAAAGTTGGCACACCTATTGTGATTAAAGCGGATGGCCTAGCTGCGGGTAAAGGTGTCATTGTTGCCATGACACATACCGAAGCAGAAAATGCGATAAAAGATATGTTAGCAGGTAATGCTTTTGGTGATGCAGGACACCGTATTGTTATTGAAGAATTTCTTGATGGAGAAGAAGCCAGTTTTATTGTTATGGTGGATGGTGAAAATGTACTTCCAATGGCAACAAGTCAAGATCATAAGCGCGTCGGTGATGGTGACTCAGGCCCAAACACCGGCGGAATGGGGGCTTATTCTCCTGCACCGGTTGTTACTCCTGAAATCCACCAGCAAGTCATGGATAACATCATTTATCCAACTGTCAAAGGCATGGCTGCCGAAGGACATCGCTATCAAGGTTTTCTTTATGCAGGCTTAATGATTGATAAGCAAGGTATTGCCAAAGTCATTGAGTTTAACTGCCGTTTTGGCGATCCGGAAACGCAACCTATTATGATGCGCATGCAATCAGACTTAGTTGATCTCTGTTTAGCGGGTGCAAAAGGCGAACTAGCCGGTAAAGACTCCATTTGGGATCCCCGCCCCGCTTTAGGTGTTGTAATGGCCGCCGGTGGCTATCCTGATAACTACCGCCAAAATGATATTATTGAGGGACTAACAGCAACATCTTCTTCAACAGCTAAGGTATTTCAAGCAGGAACAAAATTAACGGTTCAAGGTGAAGTTGTTACAGCAGGAGGCCGAGTATTATGTGCAACTGCTTTAGGGGAAGATATCGAACAAGCTCAAAAGAATGCCTATGCTTTAGCCAAAAGTATTCACTGGTATGGCTGTTTCTATCGCCATGATATCGGCTATCGTGCCATTGCGCGTTTAAAAAAGTAAGTTAAAACAGCAAAAGGGAGTGATCACAAACTCTCTTTTGTTGGTTCCCATTTACAAAAATCGTGTTCTGCAACCATTAACAACTGGTTACCTTCGGGGGAATCCAGCCAAGCAACATAAGCGGGACGAGTTAGATGCTGTGTTCTACGTTTTAGCCAACGTTGTTCTGGTGCTTCAAATGATACATTCACTTTTTCACCCGCACATGTTGTCAATGTATCTTGATACCAGGTTCCTTGAACTAACTTTACCTGACCTATCGCCAATGCCTTACTGATCTCTCGTTCTCGACTGGCTGCAAATACCATTTTTAAACGTTCATCTTCTGTTAATGGGCGCTTTTGTCCTTGATACTCTTGTTGCATAAAGATAACTTCGCCACGTTTATTTAAACGTAAATGCCAAGAGGAAGGATGGGAGGGATTAACGATTTCACTGCGAATTTGCCATAATCTATTTTGGCGGTACTCATAAAAAGTGACAACAGTTTCAGGCTTTTGATAAAAGCTATAGACACTCATAATCACTTGAGGCTCTGATGTTTTGTTATTTAAACGCCAAAGCCGCACAACCCCTTCATCTGCAATATAGCCCGTTGCAGAAAATTCGGGTAGTTGTGGAGAAGAAGAGCAGGCGCTGAGCAAAAAAGAGAACCCTATTGCTAACAGCCCCTGTCGTCTCAACAAAAGGGGAGCAACTCCCCCTCTATTGTTCATTCCGTTCAAAGGAATTATTTTACTGCGTCTTTCAGTGCTTTACCGGCAGTAAATGCAGGAACGTTAGCTGCTGCAATTTTAATTTCTTTGCCAGTTTGAGGGTTACGACCAGTACGCTCTGCACGGTGATTCACTTTGAATGTACCGAAACCAACTAACTGGACAGAATCACCTTCTTTCAGAGCACCTGTTACTGAGTCGATAAACGCTTCAATAGCAGCTTTTGCCTGAGTTTTTGTCAGATCCGCTTTTTCAGCAACTGATTCGGTTAATTCAGCTTTGTTCATAAAATAGTCCTTAAAGTATGTTTTATCGTTTGAAAAACATCTGGTGAAAAAACTTAATTCATCTTTTTTAGAGAGTCAGTTAAGCAAAACACCTGAGCCACTTCTTTTCGTACCCAATGTAGAACATACACGGGGGTAATGTGAAGTCTTTAAACGTCGCTTTTCAAGCACTAAATCACGTTTTTCTGATTTAGTGCGTTAATTCTATACCGATATTGCTCATTCCAGATTCGCGCAGGTCTGTACGCAGACCTTTTATTAGTTCAATATCTCTTTCTTCGCACTCAACAAGTAGGCGATAAATTTCCCATTGAATATCGAACTCTTCAGTGACCGCAGCAAGAGATTTTAATTCTTCTTCAGACATTTCTCTTTCTGCTTGTGTCATTTCAAGTGTAGCAACAGTTCCAACCGAAATTTTGCTCACTTCAATAGCATGACTGAGTGACTCACCACTTAAACGAGAATGAATAAGCTCACTCAGTGCCACACAGGCGTCGATTGCAGGATAGACACCATAAATATCAAACTGAGATGCATCAGGAATAGCTTCTTCTAATTTCTCTAATTGAGAATCAAAATTCACCTTCGCATCTTTTACCGTTAAAGTTTCCCAAACTAGATCGAGAATACGACGATACAGGGTTGGATCAGTAAATCCTGTTTCGCGACAAAATACCTGATAATTTGGATACATTCTCTCACACAGGCACGCCATAAACGTTAAGTGTTGCCAACTTTCAAGCTTTTCTAAACGTAAATGGATTGGGTTCTTCAACATTAGTGATTACTCATTTTCTTAACTTAGCCGCAGTTTACCTGAAAATTGAAAATATCCACATATTTACCGCCGATTTAGAGCTTATTCTTATTCAATTGCTCAAATAATCGCCTATTTGAGGCAATACCATCGGCCCAACGAGTCGGTTCAGGTAATCGATATCCATTTATACAGCGTTTTACCCACGCTAATGCACTCTCCATACTCACTTTATAGCCTGGAGAAATATATAAAGGTTTACATCTTTTTTTACTACGATAAATCCAACCTAACTGCTCATTCTTATCCATTAATTTTTCCGTACTTCCTACATCGTCGTCTAATTTTTTATCATCACCACATAAACGACTTTTTGCCACACCGATGGTTGGAATATCGGCTAAGAGTCCAAAATGACTTGCCACCCCTAACCGTCTAGGATGTGCGATCCCTTGACCATCAACAAAAACAAGTTGCGGTTTTTGCTTGATGCCCTGCCAAGCTTCTAATAACGCGGGACACTCACGGAATGAAAGGAGTCCGGGAATATAAGGTAGTAATGTTGCAATACGGGCTATTTGATATTCAACAATTTCAAAGGAGGGATAATGCATAACAACAATAGCGGCACGAGTGACCGCACCGCTATTTTCAAATCCGACATCAGCACCTGCAATATAAGTTGGTGCCATAAATTGGTCGGTTAAGATAATCTGTTGAGCTTTCTCTGTCTGCTCTTGACGTAATTGCTGAGTATTAATCATTATCCTGATGATAAGGCTTCGATAGACGGTGAACCGCATCAATAAATGCTCCAGCATGCGCTGGTGGAACATCTTGATGAATACCGTGCCCAAGATTAAAGACATGACCAGTACCTTTGCCAAAGCCAGCTAAAATCGTAGCGACTTCTTGTTCTATTCTTGCTGGTGGCGCATACAACATAGAAGGATCCATATTACCTTGTAAGGCAACCTTATCACCGACTCGACGGCGAGCATCTTCGATATCAATCGTCCAATCAAGTCCTAATGCATCACAACCTGTGGCTGCCATCGCTTCTAACCAACGCCCACCACCTTTAGTAAATAAGGTGACCGGAACTTTTCTGCCCTCATTTTCACGAATAAGACCATCAACAATCTTATGCATGTATTGTAATGAGAACAATTGATAATCGCGTCCTGTTAGCACACCTCCCCATGTATCGAAGATCATGATGGATTGTGCCCCTGCTTTAATCTGAGCATTCAAATAAAGGATAACGCTATCCGCCAGTTTATCCAGTAATAGATGCAGAGCTTGTGGCTCGCTATACATCATTTTTTTAATTTTTGTGAACGCCTTACTACTTCCACCTTCAATCATATAAGTAGCTAGTGTCCATGGACTACCTGAAAAACCAATTAATGGCACATTACCTTGCAATGCATGACGAATAGCACGTACCGCATTCATGACATAACCTAGTTCATCTTCCGGATCGGGAATAGGTAATTTTTTTATATCATCAAGGCTATTTATCGGTGTTTTAAAACGAGGACCTTCCCCTGTTTCAAAATACAAACCTAATCCCATCGCATCAGGGATAGTTAAAATATCAGAAAATAGGATAGCGGCATCTAAAGGAAAACGTCTTAAAGGCTGTAAGGTAACTTCGCATGCCAATTCGGTATTTTTGCACAATGAGATGAAGTCTCCCGCCTGTGCTCGTGTTTCCTTGTATTCAGGAAGGTATCTGCCTGCCTGACGCATCATCCAAACAGGGGTGACATCAACAGGTTGGCGCAACAGCGCACGTAAATAGCGGTCGTTTTTCAACTCACTCATGTCTAACTCCATTAATAGTAATAGGGCCGCAAAATAGCGTGTAGTGTAACATGTTGGAAAAATAACAGTTGGCAGGCAACACCTTTATTTAGCTATTTTCTTCATCTTGTCTAATATTCGCTATCGTATCTTCTATTAAACGTCGCGCAATAGTATCAGAAGGTGGTATTTGTGGTAACTCATCATAGCGATACCATGCTGCACTGATTAATTCCGAAGGATCATGTCGTAATTCTCCCCCTGCATAATCGGCAAGAAAACCCATCATAAGAGAATGAGGGAAAGGCCATGGTTGTGAAGAAACATAACGAATATTGCGAATATGAATATGACTTTCTTCAAAAACTTCGCGAGCTACCGCATCTTCTAAGCTTTCCCCTACTTCAACAAAACCAGCTAAAACGGTGTAGAGTGGTGAATGTTTATGCCTAACGTGGTGTGCTAATAGAATTTTATCTTTATTACGAATACCAACAATAATACAAGGTGCTATTTGTGGGTAATAACGCTCATGACAGTTATCACATAAACATGCCCATTCACTCTCACTATGGCGCATTTTAGCCCCACAATAGCCACAAAACCGATGAGAACGATAAAATTCAGCAAGTTGAACACCACGACCGACTAATTTAAATAACTTTTCATCTTGAGATGCGATAAGCCTTGGTGAACACATATCGCTTTCCATTTTGTCATAAATCAGCCAGACATTTTCTCCTTGCCATTCCCCAACAATTTTGGCTTGTTTACCCACAAGTCCCCAATCTGTTGCTAAACCAAATGGAAGTTCACCTTTGGGTAACCAAACTCGGCCGCCTAGGCTGACTGTCCACCAGCCTTTTTCACCACCTGTTAGCGTATATAAATGCATAGTAATAATTCTATCTTAGTTAATGATATACAATAGAGGATACTCTCTTTCACAAGAGCCGCTCAATGAATTATGTCGCTACGCCAAAATTCATCTATACCTCCATGGTAAAAATATAAATTATATTTATAAATAAGGTTCACTCGAATGACAAATATAACGAAACATAAGATCGCTATTTTTGATTTAGATGAAACACTGTTAGCCGGAGATTCTAGCTGTTTATGGACAAATTACTTGTGGGAGAAAAAGAGAGTCACTGATCCTGCTTTTTTAGCTTTAGATAAACAAATGATCGCTGACTATTACGCAGAAAGGCTCAATATAAATCAGTACTTACACCAACATTTATCTTATTTTAATCAGAATAATATTGAAGAAATAAATCAATGGGTTACTGATTTTACTCATACCATAATCAAGCCATTGCTCTATCCCCAAGGCATTAATACCATAAACCTATACCGACAACAAAATATCCCCGTTATCATTATCTCTGCAACTATGTCTTTTCTAGTACATGCGATTGCAAAACAACTTAATGCAGATATTTCTATGGGCATTGATATGCAGATAAAAAATAATCATTATACAGGCCATATTGAGGGTATTCCTACCTTTAGAGAGGGTAAAGTCACTCGACTCAATCAGTGGAAAGAACGAAACAACATTAATAATTCTTATATTTATTTCTATACTGACTCAGCCAACGATCTCCCTTTATGCTATCAAGCAAATGAGGTTATCACCATTAACGCCGATGAAAGATTAAGCCAAATAGCAACAGAAAAAGAATGGCAACAGTGCTACTGGCAGTTAAATAAATAATCATTATCGGGCTTGTAGTTTTTAAGATCTTTAATATACTGTGGGCATTCTTGTCGGAGTGCCTAGTGTTTATAAGGCTATTTTAAACACAGGCTGAGACCGTTAATTCGGGATCCGCGGAACCTGATCGGGCTAATACCCGCGAAGGGAACAAGAGTCATTCGACCTTTAGATAGCTTCATTGTGTCTATTTTTTACACTCTTATCTGTCGATACTCCCTGCGACCTCCAGACAAGCATTTTTCTCAATATTCACCCGACAAGCCTTGTGCTTGATTGATATTTATTAGGAAATGCTATGTCCAAAAATCAAACTATCTCTATTAAAGATGTTTCGCCCACTGCGAATAAACAGCGCCCACGTAAAGAACAACGCGATGCAGCGCAATCCTTTATTAGCACTATTCAAGGTATTAATTTTCCCAATTCAAAACGTATTTATATCACTGGTACTCGTTCAGATATTCAAGTGCCAATGCGTGAGATCCAACTTGATAAGACCCTGATCGGTGGCTCAAAAGAAGATCCTATTTTTGAAGAGAATGAACCTATTCCAGTCTATGACACTTCAGGGCCTTATGGTGATCCAACTTCTCAACTTGACGTTAATCTTGGCTTAAAAAAAATTCGCCAACCATGGATTGATGCGCGTAATGATACCGAACCTCTTTCACACTTAAGTTCTGATTTCACTCAACAACGCCTTACTGATGCAGGATTAGAACATCTACGCTTTCCGTTAAAACCCAGCCCTAGAAAAGCGCTAAATAATAAGAGAGTGACGCAATTACATTACGCTCGCAAAGGTATTATTACGCCAGAAATGGAATTTATTGCCATTCGAGAAAATATGGGGCGAGAACGTATTCGTAGCGAAGTATTACGCCAACAACATGCCGGATTTAGCTTTGGTGCACATTTACCTGACAATATTACGCCTGAGTTTGTACGCCAAGAAGTTGCCGCCGGCCGTGCCATTATTCCTGCCAATATCAATCACCCAGAATCTGAGCCGATGATTATTGGCCGTAATTTCTTAGTTAAGGTGAATGCTAATATCGGCAACTCTTCGGTTACCTCATCTATCGAAGAAGAAGTAGAAAAACTGATTTGGTCAACACGTTGGGGGGCCGATACGGTAATGGATCTGTCAACTGGACGTTATATCCACGAAACACGTGAATGGATCATCCGTAATAGCCCAGTCCCTATTGGTACTGTTCCTATTTATCAAGCTCTCGAAAAAGTTAACGGTATTGCAGAAGATCTCACTTGGGAAATGTTCCGTGATACTTTATTAGAACAAGCGGAACAAGGGGTAGATTACTTCACTATCCATGCAGGTGTCCTATTACGCTATGTTCCTATGACCGCAAAACGTTTAACGGGCATTGTCTCTCGTGGTGGATCAATTATGGCGAAGTGGTGTTTATCACACCATAAAGAGAATTTCCTCTATACCCACTTCCGGGAGATTTGCGAAATCTGCACCGCTTATGATGTTTCATTATCATTAGGTGATGGTCTAAGACCTGGCTCTATCCAAGATGCTAACGATGAAGCACAGTTCGCTGAATTACATACCTTGGGTGAATTAACAAAGATTGCTTGGGAATATGATGTACAAGTCATGATTGAAGGCCCGGGTCATGTACCAATGCAGATGATACGTCGCAATATGACGGAAGAACTAGAGCATTGTCATGAAGCCCCCTTCTATACATTAGGCCCTCTAACAACTGATATAGCACCGGGCTACGATCATTTTACTTCCGGTATTGGCGCTGCAATGATTGGCTGGTTTGGCTGTGCCATGCTCTGTTATGTCACTCCGAAAGAGCATCTCGGACTCCCCAATAAAGAAGATGTGAAACAAGGTCTTATTACTTATAAAATCGCCGCCCATGCTGCTGATCTTGCCAAAGGACATCCCGGCGCGCAAATTCGTGATAACGCCATGTCTAAAGCCCGTTTTGAGTTTCGATGGGAAGATCAATTTAATCTAGCACTTGATCCTGAAACTGCCCGTCAATATCACGATGAAACCTTACCTCAAGCATCGGGGAAAGTCGCTCACTTCTGCTCTATGTGTGGACCTAAATTCTGCTCAATGAAGATAACACAAGAAGTGCGTGATTATGCAGCAGGTATGGAGCAAATGTCACAAGCCTTTAAAGCCCATGGTAGTGAGCTATACCACAGTGCAGAAATAGCCAGTTCCGAGGTAGCTGATAATGAACAGATCCTCTAATTCGGCTTTTGCCCCAACCGAAAAAAAGTTGGGGCTTTACCCTGTTGTCGATTCTATTGAATGGATTGAGCGCCTGTTGAAAATAGGTGTAACAACGATCCAATTACGCATCAAAGATAAACAGCCCAAAGATGTTGAACAAGATATAATCACTGCAATCAAATTAGGTCGTAAGTATAACGCAAGATTATTTATCAATGATTATTGGCAACTCGCCATTAAACATCACGCTTATGGTGTTCATCTTGGACAAGAAGATCTCGACATTGCCGATCTTGATGCTATTAAACAGTCAGGTTTATGCCTTGGTATTTCCACCCATAATGACACTGAACTACAAAGAGCAAAAAGGCTACTTCCCTCTTATATTGCTTTAGGGCATATATTTCCAACGACGACGAAAGATATGCCATCAAAGCCACAAGGTTTAAGAGCACTCAAGTATCAAGTAGAACAAACTCATGATTTTCCAACCGTTGCTATTGGCGGGATCTCTCTAGAAAAAGTCTCTGATGTCGTAGCAACTGGCGTTGGTGGAGTTGCTTTAGTGAGTGCAATAACAAAGGCATCAGATTGGCAACAGGTAACACTTAAATTATTAGAATTAGTAGAGGGAAAACCATCATGCTAAATGATAATGATTTTATGCGTTATAGCCGACAAGTGGTGTTAGAAGATATAGGCTTAGAAGGGCAAACCAAAATACAGCAAGCCAGAGTATTAATTATTGGCTTAGGTGGGTTAGGCTCTCCAGCATCACTTTATCTAGCAGGTGCAGGAGTGGGTGAACTTATTTTAGTCGATGATGATAATTTGCATGTCTCGAATTTACAGCGTCAAATTCTCTATCGCACTCAAGATATCCCAGATGCAAAATCAGACATCGCCAAACAGGCTCTACTTGCCTTAAATCCTGACATTAAAATCACCACCTATAAACAACGTGTTAATGATGATTTTCTCTCTACGTTGCTTCAAAACATCGATTTAGTTTTAGATTGCACTGATAACATGAGCACTCGCCAAGCAATCAATCGTATCTGTGTTAAACAACAAATACCGCTTATTAGTGGCAGTGCCGTTGGATTTAGTGGTCAGTTGATCGTGTTTGAGCCCCCTTTTATGCATGGTTGTTACCACTGTCTCTATCCTGATAACAAAGAGCCACAACGCAATTGCCAAACAGCTGGAATTCTAGGCCCCGTTGTAGGGGTCATTGGTACTCTGCAGGCACTTGAAGCAATTAAGTTACTTGCAGGTTTACCAAGTACGTTAAGTGGAAAACTACGTCTGTTCGATGGTAGAAAACAAAATTGGAGCACCTTGCGCTTAACACCATCAAAAAACTGTCCTGTTTGTCGAGGGTTAGCATGAATATTACCGTAAATGACGAACGTTATTCTCTGGATATGCCTGTCACGATAAGCCAGCTCCTTATTGAGTTAAAACAACCCTCTATGGGGGTGGCACTCGCTATCAACGACATCATTATTCCGCGTGAAAACTGGAATACACAAATGATCAATGAGGGTGACACAATTCTTCTCTTTCAAGCAATTGCGGGAGGCTGATATGTTGAAAATTGCTGATACTACATTCACATCAAGGTTATTTACTGGTACAGGTAAATTTGCGACACCAACACTCATGGCTGAAGCCATTAAAGCCTCTGGTAGCCAATTAGTCACAATGGCAATGAAGCGTGTTGATTTAAAAAATGGCAATGATGATCTAATCGCCCCTCTTAAATCATTAGGGGTAAAATTATTACCTAATACTTCTGGTGCAAAAACAGCACAAGAAGCCGTTTTTGCTGCACGATTAGCAAAAGAGGCCTTTGATACCCATTGGATCAAATTAGAAATTCATCCTGATACCAAATACCTACTTCCAGATCCAATAGAAACACTTAAGGCGGCTGAACTTCTCGTTAAAGAAGGTTTTGTGGTTTTACCTTATTGCAGTGCTGATCCGGTATTATGCCGTCGCTTAGAAGAGGTAGGATGCGCAGCTGTAATGCCGTTAGGTTCACCTATTGGTTCCAATCAGGGTTTACAAACTCGCGATTTTTTGCGGATTATTATTGAACAAACCTCAATACCCGTTGTTGTTGACGCTGGTATTGGCGCACCAAGCCATGCTCTTGAAGCTTTAGAATTGGGTGCGGATGCTGTACTCGTCAATACCGCCATAGCCGTAGCTAAAAATCCAGTTTTAATGGCTCAAGCTTTTAAAGCTGCAATTGATGCTGGAGAGCTTACTCGACAATCTGGACTGGCTGTACCGACTGCAATAACACATATGCAAGCACAAGCCTCTAGCCCATTAACCCAATATTTAGAGGCTTTCTAATGAAAACATTTTCTGATTATTGGCAACAATTAGATTGGGATGACATCACGTTAAGACTGAATAGTAAAACTTGTGAAGATGTTGAAACTGCTTTATCTCATCATACTTTAACTCTTGATGATTTTATGGCGCTGATCTCCCCAGCTGGCCGACATTATTTAGAACCAATGGCACAACGAGCCCAGCAACTAACTCGACAACGTTTTGGTAATGTTGTCGGTTTATATGTTCCACTATACCTCTCTAATTTATGTGCTAATGATTGCACTTATTGTGGTTTTTCAATGAGTAATGCCATCAAGCGCAAAACATTAAATGAAGACGAAATCCTTGCTGAATGTCATAGCATTCGGCAATTAGGTTTTGATAGCCTGCTACTCGTTACAGGAGAGCATCAAAGAAAAGTTGGTATGGATTATTTCCGTCAATATATACCGCTTATTCGCCAGCAGTTCAGTTTATTAATGATGGAAGTACAACCTCTGGCGACCAATGAGTATGCTGAATTAAAAACGCTCGGTATTGATGGTGTAATGGTTTATCAAGAAACCTATCATGAACCCACTTATCAGTTGCATCATCTAAGAGGAAAAAAACAAGATTTTCATTGGCGGTTACAAACCCCTGATAGATTAGGGCAAGCCGGCATTGATAAAATTGGTTTAGGTGCACTAATTGGTTTATCTGACAGATGGCGTACCGATTGTTATATGGTGGCTGAGCATCTGCTATTTTTACAAAAACGTTACTGGAAAAGTCGTTACTCTATCTCCTTTCCTCGTCTACGCCCATGTGCTGGTGGGCTTAATCCTGCATCGGTAATGAGTGAAGCAGAATTAGTTCAGTTGATTTGTGCTTTTCGTATTTTAGCCCCCGATGTTGAGCTTTCCCTTTCAACACGTGAATCGCCTTACTTTCGCGATAATACAGTACCTTTAGCCATCAATAATATCAGCGCTGGCTCTAAAACTCAGCCCGGTGGTTATTCTGATAGCCATGAGGAGTTAGAGCAATTTTCACCTAATGATAATCGTCATGTCAGTGATGTAATTAATGCCCTCAAAACACGAGGATTACAGCCTGTATGGAAAGATTGGGATAACTATTTAGGTCGTTAATAGAGATAAAATAATACCGCGTTTTAATTTATTTTTTTAATAAATATAATCGCGGTTTTATTACATAACACATAGTAATAAATAATAAAAAATAATATCAATACGTTAGATATAACAATAAATTTTTCTTAAAAAGATTAAGTTAACTAACTATTTCATTAAGTTAAAAGCAATATTTTAAGTTCTTGTATACTTAAACCAGTTATTCGTTCAATAAATTCCAACTCAACATTTTCTTTTAATAAGTTTTTTGCTAATTGTATTTGTACTATCTTTTTACCTATTTCTATACCTTCATTTTTACCTATCTCTATCCCCTCCATTTTTCCTAATTTAAATCCTTTATTTTCTAACCGCCATGCAATATTCATAATCGTCTCTCTATGATTATCTACTTGTTCAGCTATCTTATTTATGATGGATTCAAAATCCGCCGCGTCCATAATTGAGAATAAATATTGTACAACAGCGATAGTGTCTTCATCACTGCAGTTTTTCTGATTTATCGCTTTTGAGAGAAGCATCGCTAACTTATCAAGATCATCGCAACTGTTCACATGTTTCATTGCAATTTCCATTACAGCGGCTTTTCTATGTGTTAATAAAATTTCATCATCAATTGAATTCAAATCAATTAATGCAAAATTATTAAGATAGAGTTGATTTGCCAATGTAGAAAGCGGAAAACAATCTAACCAATTGACAGAAAAAGGATAAGGCTTGCGTTTGCCATGATAAAACAAGATAGGAACAACCAATGGCAAAGATGTGTAACCTTGCTGTAGATGCTGATTCATCGTGCAAAACGCATAGTGCATCATACGCCAAGCGATCATTTTATCTGGTCGAGATTGGTGCTCAATTAAGAAATAAATTGAGATATTCCCCGTTTTGGTTTTCACTGAGTAGAGAATATCTGACATACGAGAACGTAATTTAATATCGATAAAAGAGGAATTTTGTAGCTTTAAAGTTGAAAAATCACAATAGCTTTTTAATTCATCTGATAAATGGATAAAAAAGAAATCCTTAGCATTACTGATATTCATCATGAAGCGTTTGAATGCAGCATCATGAGAAGAAATTAAAATAGGTTTATTCATCGCTGACTCCGTGCTAAATGTGGATCGCCAGCTTACAGAAAAAATGACCTTTTACTTAGTAAAAAATTATCATAAATATCTGAAAAATATAAACTTAATTATTTAACTTACCTATACAAGTATAAAAAGAGCAAAAAAATACCCTCGATAGTTATCGAGGGTATTTATATTTAAAACTAATGCAGTATCAATTAGTTATTTGATGAACCGCCGAAACCTGCATTCAGCAATTCTGCTAAGTTAGCAGAAGCTTCATCTGCACTGATTGTTGCTTCAGTTTCATCCGTTGGCAGTTGTTGTTGACGACGTTGGATACGATCCTGATGGTACGCAAAACCAGTACCTGCAGGGATCAGACGACCCACAATAACGTTTTCTTTTAAACCACGTAATTCGTCACGTTTACCTGCAACAGCAGCTTCAGTCAGTACGCGTGTTGTTTCTTGGAACGATGCCGCAGAGATGAAAGACTCAGTAGCCAGTGATGCTTTCGTAATACCTAATAGGTCACGAGAGTATGTTGCTGGTACTTTACCTTCTTCTTCTAAAATACGGTTCGAAACTTTAACACGAGCGTATTCAACTTGTTCACCTTCAAGGAATTCAGAGCTACCGGCATTTTCGATAGTCACTTTACGTAGCATCTGACGAACGATAACTTCAATGTGTTTATCGTTAATCTTAACCCCTTGTAAACGGTAAACTTCCTGTACTTCATTAGTGATATAGCGAGTAACCGCATGAACACCACGTAAGCGCAGAATGTCATGTGGTGATTCTGGACCATCGGAGATAACATCACCGCGTTCCACAACCTCACCTTCAAATACGTTAAGTTGACGCCATTTAGGGATCATCTCTTCGTATGCATCGCTACCATCTAATGGAGAAATAACTAAGCGACGTTTACCTTTCGTTTCTTTACCGAAAGAAACAATACCGCTGATTTCAGCAAGGATTGCAGGCTCTTTCGGACGACGAGCTTCAAACAAGTCAGCAACGCGTGGTAGACCACCGGTAATATCTTTAGTACCACCAGATTCTTGAGGAATACGTGCTAACGTATCACCCGCATTAATAGCAACGCCATCATCTAATTGAACGATAGCTTTACCTGGTAGGAAGTACTGTGCCGGCATATCTGTATTCGGGATTAATACATCATTACCTTGTGCATCGGTGATGCGCAATGCTGGACGTAAATCTTTACCGCTACCAGTACGCTCTGCAGTATCCAGAACAACCAGTGAAGAAAGACCGGTTAATTCATCCGTTTGACGAGTAATGGTTTGACCATCAACCATGTCAGCAAAACGGATAATACCAGAAACTTCACTCACCACAGGCATGGTATGTGGATCCCAGTTAGCAACTGTTTCGCCACCGTTTACAGCTTCGCCATCACCTTTCGATAATTGAGCACCATAAGGTACTTTATAGCTTTCTTTCGTACGACCGAATTCGTCAATCAGACGTAATTCTGTATTACGAGAAGTAATCACTAACTTACCAGCAGTGTTGGTGATAAATTTCGCATTGATCAATTTCAGTGTACCTTTATTACGTACCTGAATGCTTGATTCTGCTGCCGCACGGGATGCCGCACCACCGATGTGGAACGTACGCATCGTTAACTGTGTACCAGGCTCACCGATTGACTGTGCTGCGATAACACCGATAGCTTCACCTTTGTTGATGATATGACCACGAGCAAGGTCACGACCATAACATTTAGCACATACACCAAAGTCTGTGTCACAGGTTACAACTGAACGAACTTTAACGCTGTCTACTGAGTTTTCTTCTAACAGATCACACAGTTTTTCGTTTAACAGCGTATTACGTGGAACAAGGATATCTGCAGTACCTGGTTTCAGGATATCTTCTGCCGTTACCCGTCCTAATACACGCTCACGCAGTGGCTCTTTAACATCTCCACCTTCAATGACCGGAGTCATCATTACACCTTCGGTTGTACCACAGTCGCTTTCTGTTACGACAAGGTCTTGTGCAACGTCAACTAAACGACGAGTCAAGTAACCGGAGTTTGCTGTTTTCAGTGCGGTATCCGCCAAACCTTTACGAGCACCGTGGGTTGAGATGAAGTACTGGAGTACGTTCAGACCTTCACGGAAGTTCGCAGTGATTGGGGTTTCGATAATGGAACCATCTGGCTTAGCCATCAGACCACGCATACCCGCTAACTGACGGATCTGAGCTGCAGAACCACGAGCACCGGAGTCAGCCATCATAAAGATGCTGTTGAAGGAAACTTGTTGTTCTTCTTCACCATCACGGTTGATCACAGTTTCTGTAGACAGATTTTCCATCATCGCTTTAGCGACGCGTTCATTCGCAGCAGCCCAAATATCGATGACTTTGTTGTAACGTTCACCCGCTGTTACCAGACCGGATTGGAACTGTTCCTGAATTTCTGCAACTTCTGCTTCTGCCTCGGCAATAATCTCTGCTTTTTTCGCAGGGATAACCATGTCATCGATACCTACTGAAGCACCAGAACGTGCTGCGTAAGCAAAACCGGTATACATGATTTGGTCAGCAAAAATAACTGTTGGCTTTAAGCCCATTACGCGGTAGCAGGTATTCAGCATTTTAGAAATAGCTTTTTTACCTAATGGTTGGTTAACCAGTGCGTAAGGTAGGCCTTTTGGTACAATCATCCATAAAATAGCACGACCAACTGTAGTGTCTTTTAAGCTAGTTTCAGTGGTGATATTACCTTCGCCATCTTTGATCTCTTCAGTGATACGTACTTTAACACGCGCGTGTAAAGAGGCTAAACCTGCGCGATAAACGCGTTCAGCTTCTTTTGGACCACTTAACACCATGCCTTCACCTTTGGCATTGATGCAATCACGAGTCATGTAGTAAAGACCTAATACCACGTCCTGTGAAGGAACGATAATTGGGTCACCACTTGCTGGAGACAGAATATTGTTAGTTGACATCATCAACGCGCGAGCTTCTAACTGCGCTTCTAATGTCAATGGAACGTGAACCGCCATTTGGTCACCATCGAAGTCGGCGTTATATGCCGCACAAACGAGTGGGTGTAACTGAATAGCTTTACCTTCAATCAGGATTGGTTCAAACGCCTGTATACCTAAACGGTGAAGTGTCGGTGCACGGTTTAGCATAACTGGGTGTTCACGGATAACTTCATCTAAGATATCCCAAACTACCGCTTCTTCACGCTCAACCATTTTTTTAGCGGCTTTAATTGTTGTCGCTAAACCACGGGTTTCCAGTTTTCCGTAAATAAATGGTTTGAATAATTCAAGTGCCATTTTTTTCGGCAGACCACACTGATGCAGACGCAGGTATGGACCAACGGTGATTACAGAACGACCAGAATAGTCAA
Source organism: Proteus sp. HMSC14B05 (assembly GCF_001808035.1). NCBI lineage: Bacteria > Pseudomonadati > Pseudomonadota > Gammaproteobacteria > Enterobacterales > Morganellaceae > Proteus > Proteus sp. HMSC14B05. The sequence goes on from NZ_KV791971.1 coordinate 18,690, forward strand.
CACGTTTACCTAACAGGTTTTGACGGAAACGACCTTGTTTACCTTTGATCATATCAGCCAAAGATTTCAGAGGACGTTTGTTAGAGCCTGTAATTGCACGACCGCGACGACCGTTATCTAATAACGCATCAACAGACTCTTGTAACATACGTTTTTCGTTACGTACGATAATGTCTGGAGCTGCTAAATCTAGCAGGCGTTTTAAACGGTTATTACGGTTGATAACGCGACGATATAAATCGTTCAAGTCAGAAGTCGCAAAACGACCACCATCAAGTGGAACCAGTGGACGTAAGTCTGGTGGTAACACTGGCAGTACAGTTAAGATCATCCACTCAGGTTTATTGCCTGATTGCATGAATGCTTCAAGTAACTTGATACGTTTAGTCAGTTTCTTACGTTTAGTTTCAGAGTTAGTCTCATTTAACTCTTCACGCAGCGTTTCACACTCTTGTTCCAGATCCATGCTCTGTAACAAGTTCTGAACAGCTTCAGCACCCATCTTCGCATCAAATTCATCACCGAATTCTTCTAATGCATCGAGGTATTGCTCTTCTGTTAAGATTTGGCCACGTTCAAGGCTGGTCATACCGCCTTCAACAACAACATAAGATTCAAAATACAGTACACGTTCAATATCGCGCAGTGGCATATCCAACAGCAGACCGATACGGGACGGCAGTGATTTCAAGAACCAGATGTGCGCCACTGGAGAAGCTAATTCGATGTGACCCATACGTTCACGACGAACTTTAGTTTGTGTGACTTCAACGCCACACTTCTCACAAATAACACCACGGTGTTTTAAACGTTTGTATTTACCACACAAACATTCGTAATCTTTTACTGGTCCGAAAATACGGGCACAGAAAAGGCCGTCACGTTCTGGTTTGAACGTACGGTAGTTAATTGTTTCTGGCTTTTTAACTTCACCAAATGACCATGAACGGATCATATCAGGTGATGCCAGAGCAATTTTGATCGCATCAAACTCTTCGGTCTTGGTTTGCGCTTTCAGAAACTTTAATAAGTCTTTCACGAAATGGCTCCTGTCGGAGTTAGACCTGCCAGGCAAATGACCCCTGTCATTCACCCCTTTAAACCAGTGTAGTCACTGTTTAGCAGACTGCCATATTTAGCAGTCTGCTTTCATGGAATACGTTATTCGTCTTCCAATTCGATGTTGATACCCAGTGAACGGATCTCTTTCAACAATACGTTGAACGACTCAGGCATACCTGGTTCCATCTGATGGTTACCATCAACAATGTTTTTGTACATTTTGGTACGACCGTTAACGTCATCCGACTTAACAGTAAGCATTTCTTGTAGCGTGTAAGCCGCACCGTATGCTTCCAGTGCCCATACTTCCATCTCCCCGAAACGCTGTCCACCAAACTGTGCTTTACCACCAAGAGGTTGCTGAGTAACTAAGCTGTACGAACCGGTAGAACGGGCGTGCATCTTGTCATCAACTAAGTGGTTCAGTTTCAGCATGTACATGTAACCTACAGTTACTGGACGTTCGAATTGTTCACCTGTACGACCATCGAAAAGTGTAATCTGACCAGAAGTTGGAAGATCTGCTAATTTCAGCATCTCTTTAATTTCCATCTCTTCTGCACCATCGAACACAGGTGTTGCAGTTGGCATACCTTTTTTCAGGTTTTCAGCCAAACGTAACACTTCTTCATCACTAAAGGTGTCCAAATCAACTTTCTGACGAGGTGCCATACCCAGATCATAAGCTTTCTGGATAAATTCACGTAACTTAGCCACTTCTTGTTGCTGTTTCAGCATCGTATTGATTTTATCACCGATACCTTTAGCAGCCATACCCAAGTGAGTTTCAAGGATCTGACCAATGTTCATACGTGATGGTACACCCAGTGGGTTCAGTACGAGGTCAACAGGATTACCGTTTTCATCGTATGGCATGTCTTCAATTGGGTTAATCTTAGAGATAACACCCTTGTTACCATGACGACCCGCCATCTTATCACCAGGTTGGATCTGACGTTTAACAGCCAGATAAACCTTAACAATCTTCAATACACCCGGTGCTAAATCATCACCTTGAGTGATCTTACGACGCTTAGCTTCCAGTTTCTTCGCGAATTCAGCTTTCAGTTCATCATACTGTTCAGCTAATTGTTCTAACTGGTTTTGCTTCTCTTCATCAGCAAGACCCAGTTCTAACCAACGTTCACGAGGTAGTTTATCTAATTTGTCAGCTTCAATACCGCCGGCAATCAGAACGCCACGAATACGTGCAAAAAGACCCGCTTCAAAGATACGTAACTCTTCTGTTAAGTCTTTTTTAACTTCACGTAATTGCGATTCTTCGATTTCTAATGCACGTTTGTCTTTTTCTACGCCATCACGGGTGAAGACTTGTACATCAATAACTGTACCAGACACACCGTTAGGAACACGCAGAGAAGAATCTTTAACATCAGATGCTTTTTCACCGAAGATAGCACGTAGCAGTTTCTCTTCTGGAGTCAGTTGAGTTTCACCTTTCGGTGTTACTTTACCTACCAGAATATCACCGCCTTTCACTTCAGCACCGATATAAACGATACCTGATTCATCCAGTTTAGATAACGCAGCTTCACCAACATTAGGAATATCTGCAGTGATCTCTTCAGGCCCTAACTTAGTATCACGAGACACACAAGCAAGTTCTTGAATATGGATAGTTGTGAAACGGTCTTCTTGAACAACACGCTCAGATACAAGGATGGAGTCCTCGTAGTTATAACCATTCCATGGCATAAATGCCACGCGCATGTTTTGACCTAATGCAAGTTCACCAAGGTCTGTTGATGGACCATCGGCAAGTACATCACCACGTTCAACAGGTTCACCTAAAGAAACACAAGGTGTTTGGTTAATACATGTGTTTTGGTTAGAGCGGGTATATTTAGTTAAGCTGTAAATATCAATGCCTGCTTCACCAGCATAAGTCTCATCTTCGTTTACTTTGATAACGATACGAGAAGCATCAACATACTGAACAGTACCACCACGTTTTGCTACCGCAGTAACACCGGAGTCAACCGCTACAGCACGTTCCATACCTGTACCTACCAGTGGTTTATCACCACGAAGTGTAGGAACAGCCTGACGTTGCATGTTCGCACCCATCAATGCACGGTTGGCGTCATCGTGTTCAAGGAATGGGATCAGTGAAGCACCGACAGAAACAACCTGTTGAGTTGAAACGTCCATGTACTGAACTTGATCACGACTAAATAAACTTGACTCACCTTTATGACGGCAAGTTACTAATTCTTCTACGAAGTGGCCATCATCATCTAATACGGAGTTAGCCTGAGCAATGATGAAGTTACCTTCTTCAATTGCAGACAGATAGTGGATTTCATCTGTTACAGCGTTGTTTTCTACAACACGGTAAGGCGTTTCTAGGAATCCGTACTCGTTAGTCTGTGCATAAACAGATAATGAGTTAATCAGACCGATATTTGGACCTTCAGGTGTTTCGATTGGACACACACGACCATAGTGAGTTGGGTGTACGTCTCGAACTTCGAAGCCTGCACGTTCACGAGTCAGACCACCAGGGCCTAATGCAGAAATACGACGTTTATGGGTAATTTCTGACAGCGGGTTGTTCTGATCCATAAACTGCGATAACTGGCTAGAGCCAAAGAACTCTTTAACTGCAGCAGAAATCGGTTTTGCGTTGATCATATCTTGTGGCATTAATGCATCAAGATCACCTAAAGATAGACGCTCTTTAACTGCACGCTCAACACGCACCAGACCAACACGGAATTGGTTTTCAGCCATTTCGCCAACAGAACGAATACGACGGTTACCTAAGTGGTCGATATCATCCACTTCACCTTTACCATTACGGATATCAATCAGTTTTTTCATCACTTCAATGATATCTTCTTGGCTTAAGATGCCAGAACCTTCAACTTCTTCGCGACCTAAAGAGCGGTTGAACTTCATGCGACCAACCGCAGAGAGATCATAACGATCTTCTGAGAAGAATAAGTTCTCAAATAAGTTTTCTGCCGCTTCGCGAGTTGGTGGTTCACCAGGACGCATCATGCGATAGATTTCAACTAATGCGCTTAAACGATCGTTGGTAGGATCGACGCGGATAGTTTCTGAAATATAAGCACCATGATCTAAATCGTTGGTAAACAGTGTTTCGATGGTTTTATGACCAGCTTGACTTAAGCGAGCTAACACATCTAAAGAGATTTCCATGTTAGCAGCACAAATCAATTCACCTGTCGCTTCATCAATATAGTCACGAGCCACTACTTTACCTGCGATGTATTCAACAGGTACTTCGATGCGCTCAATTTGTTCTTTTTCTAACTGACGAATATGACGAGCAGTAATACGGCGACCTTTTTCGACATAAACTTTGCCGTTTGCTTCAATATCAAATGAAGCTGTTTCACCACGCAGACGCTCAGGAACTAACGTCATCATCAGTTTATTATTACTGATTTCAAACGTTGTTTTCTCGAAGAACAGATTTAAGATGTCTTCGGTGCTGTAGTTCATTGCGCGTAAAATGATAGTCGCTGGTAATTTACGACGACGGTCAATACGGACAAAAAGATTATCTTTAGGGTCGAATTCGAAGTCTAACCATGAACCACGATAAGGAATAATACGTGCGTTATACAGTACTTTACCTGAAGAGTGCGTTTTACCTTTATCGCTATCAAAGAACACACCAGGGCTACGATGTAACTGGGAAACAATAACACGCTCAGTACCATTGATAACAAAAGTACCATTATCGGTCATTAATGGGATTTCACCCATATAGACTTCTTGTTCTTTGATGTCTTTAACGGTGCCTTCTGGGGCTTCACGTTCATAAATGACCAGACGCAGTTTTACACGTAATGGTGCAGAATAAGTTACACCACGGATCTGACATTCTTTAACATCAAAAACAGGCTCGCCAAGGCGGTAGCTGACATATTGCAGTTCAGCATTGCCGCTGTAGCTTTGGATTGGAAATACGGAACGGAAAGCCGCTTCCAGCCCATTTTGACCATCAGGATCTTGCTCGATAAACTTCTGGAACGAGTCAAGTTGGATAGAAAGGAGATAGGGAACATCCAGAACTTGTGGACGTTTACCAAAATCCTTACGAATACGTTTTTTCTCGGTATAGGAGTAAACCATAGGGTTCCTCAGCTCGCTGAAAAGTGACCCACTCTGCCTGCCCTTGTTATTAAGGGTGACACGACATTCATCTAACACTGTTTTTTTGTAGGTAGGAAAATAAAATTTTCCATAATACTTATTGCTATTACTCTTAAATCATTTCATTGCATTGCGCACACTACCGAGCTTTTGGAAAAACGTGGATCGTAGTGGCTAACACAGTATATTAAGTCGTCAATAGCAAAAAATATTGAGGTAAAGAGGAAGCCAAAAAAGTGTGAAAAAGCTACTCTTACCTTACAGCGCAAAAAGGCTGGTGACCAAAAAATCACCAGCCATCAGCCGTTAGGCTGCTCTCTGGGAAGTTAAATTACTTAACTTCAACCTCAGCACCTGCTTCTTCCAGAGCTTTCTTCAGAGCTTCAGCATCATCTTTGCTTACGCCTTCTTTCAGAGCTGCTGGAGCAGATTCTACTAAGTCTTTAGCTTCTTTCAGACCAAGACCGGTAGCGCCACGTACTGCTTTGATTACTGCTACTTTGTTACCGCCGATACCTTTCAGGATAACGTCGAATTCAGTTTTTTCTTCAGCAGCTTCTGCTGGACCCGCAGCAACAGCAACAGCTGCAGCAGCAGATACACCGAATTTTTCTTCCATCATAGTGATCAGTTCAACAACGTCCATTACAGACATTTCAGCAACTGCATTTAAGATATCGTCTTTAGAGATAGACATAACAATTGTTCCTAAAATTCAGAAAAAGTTTATACGTAGTAAAGCAACGAAGGAAATTGGCTATTAAGCAGCTTCTTTCTGATCGCGCAGTGCAGCCAGAGTACGAACCAGTTTGCCGGCAGCGGCTTCTTTCATGGTTGACATCAGGCGTGCGATTGCTTCTTCGTAAGTTGGTAGTGTAGCCAGGCGATCAATGTTTGAACCTGGGATAAACTCACCTTCAAAGGCAGCCGCTTTAATCTCGAATGCTGGGTTCGCTTTCGCGAAATCTTTGAACAGACGAGCTGCAGCGCCCGGGTGTTCAGAAGAGAAAGCAATCAAGGTAGGACCAACAAATGCGTCTTTCAGCACTTCATAAGAAGTACCTTCAACAGCGCGACGTAGCAATGTGTTACGTACTACTCGTACAGTAACACCAGCTTCACGACATGCTTTACGCAGTTCAGTCATTTTATCTACAGTTACACCACGGGAATCCGCAACAACTGCAGACAGCGCGCCTTTGGCAACTTCGCTGACTTCAGCAACAATCGCTTGTTTGTCTTGAAGATTTAGTGCCATTAGCTTCTTGCTCCTGGATTAACCGAGTAAAAACTCGGGACTCACATCACTTATTGCCACAATGGAAATAAGCGCTAAAACACGGTGAGCAGAATCCAGAATATAAAATTCTTTTTGGCTCTCTCACCGTCTACGCAGGAAAATTAAGTAATTACTTACACCTGCGGTCTTGGACGGGGTCTGGATAGGCCAGACTCCAACCGAATTTGGGAATTTAGTTATGTTGACTCACATTCAAAATACAACATAGCTAAACTCAAGGCGTCAAATTCTATACAAATTTGACGCCAAGGTAAAGTCTTTTATGACTTTTAGTCTAATCGAGGATTAAACTGTCGCGCTTAAGCTTGCTTGATCAATAGCAACACCTGCACCCATAGTGGTAGACAGGCTTACTTTCTTGATATAAACGCCTTTAGCTGAAGATGGTTTTGCTTTTTTCAGCGCAACCAGCAGAGCTTCTAAGTTTTCTTTCAACTGAGCTTCGTTGAAATCAACTTTACCGATAGTGGTATGGATAATACCATTTTTGTCGTTACGGTAACGAACCTGACCAGCTTTAGCATTTTTAACAGCTTCAGCAACGTTAGGTGTTACAGTACCCACTTTCGGGTTTGGCATTAAGCCGCGTGGACCAAGGATTTGGCCTAATTGACCAACAACGCGCATTGCATCTGGAGATGCAATTACAACGTCAAAGTCCATTTCGCCAGCTTTAACTTTAGCAGCTAAGTCATCCATACCGACTAATTCTGCACCAGCTTCTTTAGCAGCTTCTGCATTTGCACCTTGTGCGAATACAGCAACGCGAACTGAACGACCAGTACCGTGTGGCAGAACAGTAGCACCACGAACGTTTTGGTCTGATTTACGAGCATCGATGCCGAGGTTAACAGCAACATCAACACTTTCAACAAATTTAGCTGTAGCTAACTCTTTCAATAAAGCAACTGCTTCATTGATTTCGTACTGTTTCACTACATCTACTTTTTCACGGATATTGCGCATGCGCTTGGTTAGTTTAGCCATCAGATTAGTCCTCCACTACCAGGCCCATGGAACGAGCAGTACCTTCAATTGAACGCATCATAGCTTCAACATCAGCACCAGTCAGATCCGCAGCTTTAGTTTCTGCAATTTCACGAACTTGAGCAGTAGTTACTTTACCTACTTTCTCTTTGTTCGGTTTGCCAGAACCTGATTTCACACCCGCCGCTTTCTTCAGCAGAATCGCTGCTGGAGGAGTTTTAGTAACGAAAGTGAAAGAACGGTCTGCGTAAACTGTAATAACAACAGGGATTGGTAAACCTTTTTCTACGCTTTCAGTTTTAGCGTTGAATGCTTTACAGAATTCCATGATGTTAACACCTTGTTGACCCAGAGCTGGACCAACTGGTGGACTTGGATTAGCCATACCTGCTGCAACTTGCAGTTTGATATAGGCTTGGACTTTCTTAGCCATTAATTAATTCCTCAATGTGGGTATATCGCCCGGCTAGGGCTCCCCGATTTACTTTGCTTTGTCTCATGACAAAACAACTCAAAACGAAAGGTGGAAAATTGTAGTGAACTTTTCCACCTTTTGCAAGAAAGGCGAGTAAAAAGGTTTAACCTTTTTCAACCTGACTAAAGTCTAATTCCACTGGGGTCGCACGACCAAAGATAGAAACAGACACTTTCAGGCGACTTTTCTCGTAATCAACTTCTTCAACAACACCGTTAAAGTCAGCAAATGGACCATCACTAACACGAACCATTTCACCTGGTTCAAACAGTGTTTTAGGACGTGGTTTGTCACCAACTTGTTGTAGACGATTCATGATCGCATCAACTTCTTTATCACTAATTGGTGCAGGTCTGTCTGAAGTACCGCCAATAAAACCCATGACTCTTGGCACATTACGCACAAGATGCCAAGTTGCATCATTCATGACCATTTGGACAAGAACATAGCCTGGGAAAAATTTACGCTCACTTTTACGGCGCTGTCCGCTACGGATCTCAACAACTTCTTCTGTTGGAACCATAACTTCGCCAAATGAGTCTTCCATTTCGTTTAATTTGATATGTTCACGCAGAGACTGTGCTACACGGCCTTCGAAGCCTGAAAAGGCTTGAATAACATACCAGCGTTTTTTAGGAGAATCAGTCATGAACACCTCACAGGCCAGTAATAAATGAAACTAAACGAACCAGAATGCCATCCAGTCCCCAAAGAACCAATGACACAATAGCCGTCACCGCAGCAACGATTAATGTTGTCTGCAATGTTTCTTGACGCGTTGGCCATACTACCTTACGCATTTCAATTCGAGCTTCGCGAGCAAATGCTAGTGTTGCTTTACCTTGTGTTGTCCACAACGCAACTCCGCCCGCAGCCGCGAACAGAATAACAACCGCTAAAGCCCGCAACGCAAGGTTAAATTCACGATAAAGATAGTTGCCACCCACTGCTACTACCAGCAATAAGACGGTAATGATCCACTTAGCGATATCACCACCGCGTTTGCTATCTTGAGCTCCGCTATTCGCACTCATAAATTAACCTGTCCATATGATGTAAATAAATAGCCAGCTTGCCTCGCAAGAGCAAAACAAATCAGACTAACCATAAATAAACTATGATTGCATCTGACACAGCGTCATATCTCTATGACATTCGTATCTGCAAGATACTGGACTCAATTCGTTGTATCAGAGCCTATCTCACCAATAATTTCCAGAAAACTAGTGATGAGATAGGTTCTTTTTCAAACAACGCATAAAAAGGGCATCAATTGATGCCCTTCTTTAGGAAAATTACCGAGTAATTAACCTAATACTTTAGCAACAACACCCGCAC
>NZ_KV791972.1:0-4597 GCF_001808035.1 Proteus sp. HMSC14B05
TCTCCCCATGTGAGAGTAGGGAACTGCCAAGCATCAATATTTAGGCTGTGTCAGCCGGTGACAATAAGCCACTAGTGCTGATATGGCTCAGTTGGTAGAGCACACCCTTGGTAAGGGTGAGGTCCCCAGTTCGAATCTGGGTATCAGCACCATAAAAAATTATTGATAACTACATAAACAGATAGTTATATACAGAATTTGCTTAGCGGCCATAGCGCGGTGGTCCCACCTGATCCCATGCCGAACTCAGAAGTGAAACGCCGTAGCGCCGATGGTAGTGTGGGGTCTCCCCATGTGAGAGTAGGGAACTGCCAAGCATTAAATTAGACGAGAAAGCCAACCCACTGGGTTGGCTTTTTTGCATTTGTTTTTCTTTATTCTTAATGATCATCACACCTAGAATATTACAGGTATCTTTTTAACTTACTCTTATTACCTACCAACAGCTCACTCGCGCTATCCTCACAGCAGGTTGACTGCTAAACTAAGCTATTAGCTAAATGAGGTCGACTTTCATGAATGAACCTATTTCATTGCAATCATTTAATACATTTGGTTTGAAAGCCAATGCTCGTCATATAGAAACGGCAAAGAATACAGATGAACTCTGTCGGTACTGGCAAAATGCTCAAGACCAAAAACTGCCTATTCTTATTTTAGGCGGAGGGAGTAATGTTCTATTCATTGAAGATTTTAACGGTACGGTGATTAGAAACTGTATTTCTGGCATTGAAATTACAGAAGATGAGCAACAATGGCATATTCATGTTGGGGCAGGTGAAAATTGGCATAACCTTATAAAGAGCTTAATTGAAAAGCATATTTATGGGTTAGAAAATCTCGCTTTAATCCCTGGTAATGTTGGATCTGCTCCCATACAAAATATTGGTGCTTATGGTAAAGAATTAAAAGACGTTTGCGCCTATGTTGATATTGTTGAGTTAAGCACTGGTAAAGTCACGCGTTTAACAAATGAAGAGTGCCAATTTGGCTATCGCGACAGCATTTTTAAACATCACTATCAGCAAGGTTATGCAATTATTGCCGTTGGCTTAGTGCTGAATAAACATTGGGAACCTATTTTGACCTATGGTGATTTAGCTAAATTATCACCAGAAACAGTCACACCACAGATAGTATTCGAATCTGTATGCGGTATGAGGACAAGTAAATTGCCGGATCCTGCTCTTACAGGTAATGCGGGTAGTTTTTTTAAAAATCCTATTGTTGATATAAAACTTGCACAACGCTTAAAAAGTAAATATCCATTTTGCCCTCAATATGTACAACATAATGGTGTAAAACTTGCTGCAGGCTGGCTTATTGATCAATGTGGTTTGAAAGGTTATCAGAGCGGTGGCGCTGCTGTGCATACAAAACAGGCATTGGTATTAATTAATAAAGAAGGCAAGGCAAGTGGGCGCGATATTGTTAATTTAGCAAGTTATATTCGCCAAAAGGTATTTGAACGTTTTGGAGTCCAATTAGAGCCGGAAGTGCGTTTTATTGGACGGCATGGCGAGATTAACGCGGTGGATGCTATTTCATGAAAGAGACATCAACTCCTCTATTACTCATCAATATCCTTGCTGATGGTGAGCTCCATTCAGGAGAACAATTAGGCGAAAGTTTGGGGATGACACGGGCAGGGATTAATAAGCATATCAAGACATTGCGTAGCTGGGGTATCGACATTCATACAGTGGCAGGTCAGGGTTATCAGCTAGATGCACCGATGAACCTGTTAAACAGTGAACGTGTCAATCGAGGCATTCAAGGTGCACCAGCTCGTGTGATACCGGTTATTGATTCAACTAACCAGTATATGATACAGCGTATTAGTGAATTAACCTCCGGTGATGTTTGTATTGCTGAATATCAATCTGCAGGGCGTGGACGCAGAGGGCGGCAATGGATCTCTCCTTTTGGCCGTAATCTATATCTCAGTATGTATTGGAAATTGGATCAAGGACCTGCTGCCGCAATCGGGCTAAGTTTAGTTGTTGGTGTGATCCTTGCTGAAGTTTTACAGCAATTTGGTGCGAATGGTGTCAAAGTTAAATGGCCAAACGATCTTTACTTAAATGATAAAAAATTATCTGGGATCTTGGTTGAATTAACGGGAAAAACAGGTGATGTTGCGCATATTGTTACTGGCATTGGTATTAATATCGCCATGAGTAACAATCAAAAAGATGCAATAAACCAACAATGGATTAATTTAGAGCAGGTAGGGATAAAAATAGATAGGAATCAGTTGGCTTGTGAAATCACCAATGCGCTAAGAAAAGCATTTGTACAATTTGAAAAACAGGGGTTATCTGCTTTTATTGAACGTTGGAAAAGTTTAGATAATTTTATTGATAGGCGTGTTAAATTAATTATTGGTGACAAAGAGATCTTTGGTATCGCTAAAGGTATTAATGAGCAAGGAGCGTTACTTTTAGAACAAAATAATAAAATAGTACCCTATATTGGTGGTGAGATATCGCTACGAAGTGCACCATAATTGGTTTATTTTGCTGCAATCTTCATATTAAAATATGCTCTCTAAAATAGGCAAAGAGAGCATATTTAAATTTAATCCACCTATTTATAGGGTGAGAATTGATAATTTATCTATTCTCTAAATAGGTAAGATTTATTTACGTAACCTAACGCTTTTAACCGAATGGTTATCACCCTTAGTCATAATCAAACTGGCTCTTTCACGGGTTGGTAAAATATTTTGCTTTAGGTTTAAGCCATTAATTTCTTGCCAAATGGAAGACGCGATCTCAATAGATTCTTCGCGACTCAGTTTGGAATAATTATTGAAATAGGATTCGGGATCGGTAAATGCCCCTTCACGGAATTTTAAAAATCGGCTGATATACCAGTGTTTCAATAATGCTTCATCTGCATCAACATAAATGGAAAAGTCGACATAATCTGATACAAAAACATTGTGTGGATCATGAGGGTAGTCTTGATTACTCTGTAATACATTGAGTCCTTCAAGGATCAAAATATCGGGTTGCTCAATGACCTGTTTTTTGTCTGGAATAATGTCATACACTAAATGAGAATAGACAGGTGCTGTCACTTGCTTTTTGCCTGATTTAATATCAGAGACAAAAGAGACAAGACTATGCATATCATAGGATTCAGGAAACCCTTTTTTCTTCATTATTCCGCGTTTTTTTAATTCCGCATTAGGTAATAAAAATCCATCAGTGGTAATCAAATCCACTTTCCGATGTTCAGGCCAACGAGTTAGCAAAGCTTGAAGTAAACGGGCAGTCGTACTTTTGCCCACCGCTACGCTACCCGCTATACCAATGATATAAGGAATTTTGGCGTTATTTGTGCCTAAAAACTGTTCTAAGACAGCCTGACGACGTAAATTTGAACTGATATAGAAATTTAACAACCTTGATAATGGAAGATAAATTTCAATGACATCATCAATTGAGATTTCTTCATTAATGCCTTTAAGGTCGGCAATTTCTGTTTCTGTTAATGTTAAGGGGACCGAATTCCTTAACGTAGCCCACTGCTTTCTATCAAATTCTAAATAAGGGGTTGTAAAGCGTTCTTTGTTATTCATAAGCCAACATCTGCCTAGTATTCGCAGGTTGGACAGGCTGTTTTAAACACCCGTATCCGATAAAAAATAAACAGCATCATAACGAGTGATGTGGCAGAGGCGTAGAGATTTTTTACTTTTTTTCTGCTTTTTTTGACGCGAACTGAATAAATTTGTAAAAAAAGTACAAAAAATAGTCATAAAAAATAAAAATAAGCGTAGAATAAAAGCGTAAAAATAATTCTTTTAGGTGAATTTTACTGTTTAGTGATAAATCTAGGATTGTAGAGAGAATATTGCGTTGGATTTTCTTTGATTTTTTTGCTGTCATTTTGGTCGTTTTTTTCCTAAAAAATCAACAATACATACAAAAATGAACAAAATCTAAGCAAAAGAACAAATATCGCAATTTTTTTGTTGCATCATGACGAAAGTCCTCCTAGAATGCGCACCACTTAGCCGGCATAGCTCAGTTGGTAGAGCAACTGACTTGTAATCAGTAGGTCCCGAGTTCGACTCTTGGTGCCGGCACCATTTAAAATTTAGATTTGGTGGGATACCCAAGCGGCCAAAGGGAGCAGACTGTAAATCTGCCGTCACAGACTTCGAAGGTTCGAATCCTTCTCCCACCACCATTAATTCCTTACTTAAGTGTTTTCAAATCGTGAACACTTGAGTAGAATACAAAGCTGATTTTAAGTCAGGTAGCCGAGTTCTGCGGGCATCGTATAATGGCTATTACCTCAGCCTTCCAAGCTGATGATGCGGGTTCGATTCCCGCTGCCCGCTCCAGATGTGCTGATATAGCTCAGTTGGTAGAGCGCACCCTTGGTAAGGGTGAGGTCGGCAGTTCGAATCTGCCTATCAGCACCACTCCCCAATGTTCTTGCCTTCCTGATTAAAAATCTTAACAAGCATAGCTAATCGCTAGTTTAATTACTGCTTGGTTGATGTGGTGTAACCACCGATTCCGTGTCTTAGAGGGACAATTTAAATGTCTAAAGAAAAATTTGAACGTTCAAAACCGCA
>NZ_KV791973.1:0-1776 GCF_001808035.1 Proteus sp. HMSC14B05
AACAAGCTGACTTCATTGTTTCGTCTCTCTGACAAAACACTTTCGGTGTTGTCAGGTTAAGCCTCACGGTTCATTAGTACTGGTTAGCTCAACGTATCGCTACGCTTACACACCCAGCCTATCAACGTCTTAGTCTTAAACGTTCCTTTAGGTCGCTTAAAGCGACAGGGAAGACTCATCTCGAGGCAAGTTTCCCGCTTAGATGCTTTCAGCGGTTATCTCTTCCGCACTTAGCTACCGGGCAATGCCATTGGCATGACAACCCGAACACCAGTGGTGCGTTCACTCCGGTCCTCTCGTACTAGGAGCAACCCCTCTCAATCTTCCAACGCCCACGGCAGATAGGGACCGAACTGTCTCACGACGTTCTAAACCCAGCTCGCGTACCACTTTAAATGGCGAACAGCCATACCCTTGGGACCTACTTCAGCCCCAGGATGTGATGAGCCGACATCGAGGTGCCAAACACCGCCGTCGATATGAACTCTTGGGCGGTATCAGCCTGTTATCCCCGGAGTACCTTTTATCCGTTGAGCGATGGCCCTTCCATTCAGAACCACCGGATCACTAAGACCTACTTTCGTACCTGCTCGAGCCGTCACTCTCGCAGTCAAGCTGGCTTATGCCTTTGCACTAACCGCATGATGTCCGACCATGCTTAGCCAACCTTCGTGCTCCTCCGTTACTCTTTAGGAGGAGACCGCCCCAGTCAAACTACCCACCAGACACGGTCCCCGACCCAGTTTATGGGCCTAGGTTAGAACATCAAACGTTAAAGGGTGGTATTTCAAGGTTGGCTCCATGCAGACTGGCGTCCACACTTCAAAGCCTCCCACCTATCCTACACATCAAGGCTCAATGTTCAGTGTCAAGCTATAGTAAAGGTTCACGGGGTCTTTCCGTCTTGCCGCGGGTACACTGCATCTTCACAGCGAGTTCAATTTCACTGAGTCTCGGGTGGAGACAGCCTGGCCATCATTACGCCATTCGTGCAGGTCGGAACTTACCCGACAAGGAATTTCGCTACCTTAGGACCGTTATAGTTACGGCCGCCGTTTACTGGGGCTTCGATCAGGAGCTTCGCCTTACGGCTGACCCCATCAATTAACCTTCCAGCACCGGGCAGGCGTCACACCGTATACGTCCACTTTCGTGTTTGCACAGTGCTGTGTTTTTAATAAACAGTTGCAGCCAGCTGGTATCTTCGACTGGCTTCAGCGCCGTCCGCGAGGGACTTTACCTACCGCCAGCGTGCCTTCTCCCGAAGTTACGGCACCATTTTGCCTAGTTCCTTCACCCGAGTTCTCTCAAGCGCCTGAGTATTCTCTACCTGACCACCTGTGTCGGTTTGGGGTACGATTGTTGGTAACCTGAAGCTTAGAGGCTTTTCCTGGAAGCGGGGCATCAATTGCTTCACCACCTTGGTGGTTCGTCATCACATCTCAGCATTAAGTGACCGGATTTGCCTAATCACTCTGCCTACCTGCTTGAACCGGGACGACCGTCGCCCGGACAACCTAGCCTTCTCCGTTCCCCCATCGCAGTTACCACCAGTACGGGAATATTAACCCGTTTCCCATCGACTACGCTTTTCAGCCTCGCCTTAGGGGTCGACTCACCCTGCCCCGATTAACGTTGGACAGGAACCCTTGGTCTTCCGGCGTGCGGGTTTTTCACCCGCATTATCGTTACTTATGTCAGCATTCGCACTTCTGATACCTCCAGCATACCTCACAGTACACCTTCGCAGGCTTACAGAACGCTCCCCTACCCAAC
>NZ_KV791974.1:0-1122 GCF_001808035.1 Proteus sp. HMSC14B05
ATTTAAAAGTTTCGCCTGCACGCGCAATAAAATCGATAGAATGTTTTAACTGAGAGATGATGGAGAAATTATATATAGCCGTATCTTTGCCAAAAGCAAATAATATGGCTTGATCTAAAATGGGAATGGGATCTTTTGCCAGATCACGTAGGGTAATGAGGTCATTTTGATGGTATTTTTGCCAATTTATAATCTTATATTTTTTAATAAACCATTAGATAAGTTATTTATTGTATTAATCCATAAATAAAAAGCCGGTATTTCCCCGACTTTTTATTGGGTTGAAAATTAAAGCAGAATTATATTTAGTTTTGGCTGTTTTTATTGGATATTATCAGTGATGTAAGCATCAAGAGATAAGGTAGCCTTGAAAGCACCTGCGGTAACAGCATCATCAATCGATTCAGGTCTATCATATTTTAATGAAAATACTAATCTACCACTATCACCGGCAACATCCGAATAAAATGTACGTTGTTCTCGCTCACCATTAAGTGGAACAAGTTCACCTGTAGAACCCAATAATGCTACTCGAGCATTGGTATCATTTGCTGTCGAACTAGCATTCATTAAATGAGTAGTGTTTTGTCGTGCAACAACTATTTTGACTTTTCTTGCTCTTTCTTGATTAGTACAGCCAGAAAAATCCACACTAAATCGTTTTTCAGGAGTAAGTAGTAAAGAATCAATGTAAGCATCATCCAATTGAATTGGAGCAACATCTTGAACGACACAAGTTAGTTTCTCGTCAATTACTCTGCCTTGGATATCTATATTATAACCACCAAGGTGAATCTGTTGTGCAATAGCTTGTGTTGATAAAGAAAGTGTAGATAGAATTAATAGTGAAAATAATGATTTTTTCATTTTAAAGTCCATTTAAGTATTAATTGTAGTTACAAATTTGCTCATAATTAAGAGCGAGATAATAATATTTATTTACGTGAATCTTGACAAGTTATATGTAATTATAATAAATATTTATTTATTAAATAATTAGAAATAGATACTTTATATGGTGGGTAAGTTAGATTTAAATATCAAAGTATAGGTAAACAGTGAAGTATTTATCTGTTGAGTTTTTTTTTAAAAAAAACAGAGGTTTTTTTTGTGTAATTATAT
>NZ_KV791975.1:0-1977 GCF_001808035.1 Proteus sp. HMSC14B05
TATCTAGTTAATATTATTATGTTTAAAACCACACCCTAAAACGTGTCGTCAGGCCATTGGGTTACACAAATCGCATCATCATCTGAACTACAACACCAATAATTTTACAGTTACCATTTATAGGAATGGCGGGATAGGCTGGGTTTAACGCTTTAAGATATTTAGCTCCATCCAAAACAAGTTTTTTGAATGTTGCTTCATTCGTGTCGGTAAGCTTGGCTATCACCAAACTCCCATTTATAGGCTCTCTACCCGTATCTACTAAAACTAGAGATCCCTCTGGGATACTTACACCCATAGGTGCTGTCATTGAGTCACCTTCAACCTTCAACCAAAAAGCGGAACCTTGAACAGATACCTCTGATTCGTACCACTCATCGATCTCACTCAACGTATATGGCTCACAAGCTTCAGTCCAATTACCCGCCTGAACAAAGCTAATAACAGGGTACTTAGGAGCTGGTCGATAAGGTCTAGGGTTACTTACATTAGCGTTATTTACATTTTCATGACCATGCTGCAACCAAATAACATCGCATTTTAAGAATTTCGCCAACGCGTTCATTTTATCTTGCCGCGGTAAAGACTCCCCATTAAACCATTTACTAACAGCCTTAGATGAGACACCAAGGGCTTTTACTATCTCAGCCCCTCTGCCGTGTTCATTTAATCCCGCATCTTTACAGGCCTGTGCTAGCCTTCGGGAAAATTCATTCCGCACTTTTTCTGCTTGTACCATGAGTTCAATTATAAACTTCTTGCAAAAGACTTTCAGTACGGAGATAATGCGTACTGAAAGTACGATAAAGGAGATTTTTATGGATGATTTACGTAAGCCAATTACTGACATTGGCGTTGCCAGAGTAGCAAAGGCATGTGGAGTAAGTGAGAGAGCGGTTTACAAATGGATTAACAATGGTTTTCTACCAAAAACAGAATTCTTTGGAAAAACCAATTATGCAAAAACAATCCAATCCCTATCAAAAGGGAAAGTAAAAGCTGAATACTTACTATCAGTTAGCCAGAAAAAATTACTTGCACCTTAGCTTCACCCGCTCTTTAAAAATTCATGCAGTGCCTTTTGACTTCAATCGGCAAATTATTATCAACAATCCGCTCATATGGAATGAGCCACGGATCATTACTGCTGTTCCCAATATGGGAAGTAATCTAAGAAGGAATTTAAACTATGGAATGTGCAAAAAATATCAAAGTAGAGTGCTCATCAAACGAATTGATGACGTTTTACATTCAACAAATGTATTCAGTCGGTAATAACGGACTCGCCAAGGCGCTAGGAATACACCCATCAAAATCCAGTCGAGATAAAGCCAGAATATTCGATTTAGCTTGCCAGTTGGTGAGTAAGTTCGGATTACCCCCTGATTCGGTAAACATCAGTGAGAAGCCAACGAAAGTTGTTCTTGAAGGTGATTATGCTGAAAGGGTTATTCAGGCTCTTGAAGGGAAGGGAAAGGTTAAAAGAAAAGCCTCAACCACTGCGAATGGTGAGGCTTCTCAACAAATGGACTTAACCATTTAGACTAACAAATACACTGTATCAATAACCAGTATTAAAGGGAAGCTGATTTTGAGCTTTCCTTTTGCTGATACAGCTTAGGAATAAGGAAATTATACCATGAAGAAGAAAGTTAATCATTGGTTTAATCGTCACGAAGTGCATAAAAACATCATGCGAGATAAGACGTTACGAGAAGTGACACCGTTAGGAAGTAAACGTCTAAAGGAAGCATTCGAAGATGCAAAATTGAGAAATGAGCATCGTGAGAAATTACTAGGAGGATCGCATGAGTAATGTTGCATCGTACAAATTAAGAGCCAAGAAACTATTGCCTGAATTACCAGAAGAAGATGGATTTACATTCATACCAAATAAATTTCTTGATGATTTATTGAAGGAAGATTTTTCAGTTGATCAAATTAATGAAATTTTGAGTGTTTTCAAAAGGAAGGTGC
>NZ_KV791976.1:0-856 GCF_001808035.1 Proteus sp. HMSC14B05
TTTTTTCTTTTACCTTTGTACCTTGTGTTTTTTGCAAGTCAGCTTGAGCTAATGGTGGGTTACTCATCCCTTAATTCCTTAGCCCAGTAGGGCAGTGATAATGTGCGTATGCCTGCCCATTCGTCCGTTTTTAGGCATTCTGCATACGTTCTTAAATTTTGTTTGTAGGTTGTTCGACCAATATCTTTTGCTTGTTGGTCTAAATTGAAGACTCTAACGGGGTATCTACCGCAGTCGATAGTCGTGCTTACAACAAGAAAGACAAAGACAGGAGCTTCGCCTGTTAATGATTTATATCCATCTGAATAAAAAGAGTCCTGTACGTGGTAACGATATTCGTACATGGAGCGATCGAATCGCTGAATATCGGCAGAGCTTTTTACATCAATAATCCAGTGGTGCTCTTGAATGAGTTTATCTGGCCTGCAACGACAAAGAATGTCCGTATCTTCGTCATTCCAATAAATGCTACTTTCAGCTACTCCGTTAGCTTCTAAGCACCATCTTGCGATAGGGTGCGCCATTGCACTATCTCTCATGAGCATTAACTTCCTGTTATCGCCATGAGTAATAGGTGTGATACCTTCCTTTTCACACATTTCGAGAAATTCCTTTTCCTCTTGCTTCCCTGCGTTTGTTCTACGATTTACATCAGGGCCTATCTTGTATCGCTTACTGTATTCATCTGGTTCTAACAAAAGACAATGGATAGCAGTCCCGAAATCCAATGCCTTTATTTTTTCTTCATCAACAGGAGCTTCCTTGCTCCAAATATATTCGGCTGGCATTTTGCTTATTAAATCCAACTGAGATTTACTGATCCCTAATCCATGGTGATAGTCCTCATTTGAAATGT
>NZ_KV791976.1:876-3380 GCF_001808035.1 Proteus sp. HMSC14B05
AGTCCTCATTTGAAATGTCGTAATAGATACCGGGCTTCATCCTAAAACCTCTTTATCTATCCCGATCTGAATAGCTGTTCTAATTCCGGCTAAAACCGCATCCAGTGCTTGGGGACTAATTTCAAATACAGGATTTAACTTCCTTGCTAAATCCATACATAACAGTTCTTCGGGCAGGCTATCCATAACCTCATCAACTGATATTTTATCTTCCTGAGAATTAACAAACGCTTCTCGTTCCATTTGGCGTTCGTACCAGTCGTTTCTGAGTCCGTATGTATTCGTTAACATAGAGCCTCCTTAGGTAAACGCGCGCTCCTTGCGTGTGTTAATTTCATGCTGAATGAGGTTTGTGCGCTCCATAGACACTTTCATTTTCCATTGAAAAACTAAGTCGTCGATTTGCTCATTTGTCATTTCAGACTCTCGCAATAGTGCGAATATCTGATGTTTTATGTGTTTCTGCTTTGCGTTCATGCTGTACTCCGTATGCTGTTTTTAATGTTTCGTTTGCTTCGCTCCATCCGTCCTCGTCCGTGAGAAATAAAGCAATTCCAGCTTTACTTTGGGCTACACGTAATTTGTATTTATCAATATTCATGCTTACCTCTGGATGTGCGAAATCTGCGCTAATCTTGCGATAGCGATTGTTATTTGGTTTCTCTGGTGTTGGTGCGGTAGGTTAATTACCTGATGCGCTCAGGCTAGCAAGCCAGCTTACATAAATCCTCCGGTTCAAACGGTGCTTTTTGTTAGGCGAGACCGATTTATCGCCTTTGGTTTATTGGTCTAAAAAAGTTATCTCACCACAGCCCACAGAATGGACTGTAATTAGTTAACTGCGCCTGCTTTTAACCACGTCAGGCGAGGTGGTTCCTCACTTTCCACAGTCAAGGAAAATTGATATATTGGTTATTCCACAGTCAATATAAGGAATGATTTAAATGGCAAATTTTATTGTTCGTATTGAGCTATATAATGCGGATTATGATGATTACGAGACTCTTCATAAAAGAATGGAAGGTATTAAATTTTACCGATACATTATGTTTTCAAATGGTAAAAACCATGATTTACCAAACGGTACATACTTTGGTAAGCGTGACTTGACGACCTATCAGTTGCTTTCAGAGGTTAAAAGAGTCGCAAAACCGCTATCTAAATCAAAAGATCCATCAATATTTTTATGCTCCTTTAACGATTGGAATGCATCGCTTTATCCATCAAAATGATTACCACCATCAACAGGCGTTGAATTTTCATCAGGCTGGTTAGCTTGATTAATGCGCAGTACATTAATGGCTAATTTAATGGCATCCTTGAATGTGATGCCTTCATCTATTGCTATTTCTTTTATTAAATTCTCTAATTCTTCCACGTTATTCTCCTATCTCGCCGTAACCCCGAACTCACTGCTCGGCTGTTTTGTTTTAACTCCTGAAAATACTGCTACATTAGGTAAGCAACAGTTGTCAGATGTATCTATTTAGGTAATAAAAAACCCCGCATTTGCGAGGCTTTAGATTGATTGGCGTAAATCACCATTTTTTATTTGGATTTCTTTGATGAGCGTGATTTACAACTCTATTCATTATGTCATCTTTAGGTGCGTTATCTTTTGGCTCGCAGTCTCTTGGTAAAGCACCACTCATTAAGGCTCTATCGGTTGCTGTTAATGTTCCATTAGGTACTTCAATTGGTTTATATGGGTCAACAACAACGCTGGGGTCTGTTTCTTTAGCTATAAGCGCCTCAGCTCTTTTTAACTCAATTAGCTTTCCTCTAGCCAAATACCTACGCATTTTAGAGTTAAGCTTTCCTGTTTGAGGAAGATACTTTATCTTCGCCATGTTAAACCCTCGCAGTTACTTCTCCAGATTCTAACAGCGTACCAGATTTTCTATATTTAGCTGAGTAAATACTAGAATTTGGCAAGCAACAGTTATCTCCACTTGGATAATGCTTTGTTGGTTTGAGAGAGAGAACAGGGCGTTCTTTCTTCTCAACGCCAAATATCGAATCCCAAATTTCTTCCACTGAGCGACTTCTCGTAGCTATCTTTCGAGCCAAAAACTCACCTTGCTTTCTGCGTCTGCGAATTTTTGAGTTCTCTTTAAAAATTATCGTTGCCATATTTGCCTCCTAAGTGATCTTTGGTGATTGGCATAGTCATGTGACTAATCATGATCCGCTATGCGAAAGTGGCTACGTCACGCCATCTTCTACACCAATCCCAAAAACCACTCAGTGGTTGCTCTGAAAATTTATTCTGAGCGTTCCTAATTGTAAAAGAGCGAACATCCTGTTTATCTATGGCTCCTTGCCTTTGATGTGATAAATATAACCAGCGGTGATTTATAAGTCAACACCGCAGGTGATAATAATATAACTGGCGGTGTTAATTTATTGTATTTTCAGGTAATTTATTTTCAAAAAAATCTCAGATTGGAATGCAGATCACTTCTTTGGCGGGGAGAGGGCACAAAAAAGCCCTCGCGGGGAGG
>NZ_KV791977.1:0-26100 GCF_001808035.1 Proteus sp. HMSC14B05
ACAGGATTCGAACCTGTGACCTACGGCTTAGAAGGCCGTTGCTCTATCCAACTGAGCTAAGGGCGCCTAGAGGGGAAATAGACGTTAGCATTTATGCTGATAACGGGTGTGAATTATACTTTCAACATTCTGAGAGTCAACGATTTTTCCACAAAATCAAACTAGATGGTTAAAATATGGTAAGTAATCAACTGACAGATTGCTTATGATCTGACAAAATAGAGCAATACCATAATTGAATAATTTGGATGTATAGATGTCAGCAAGAATTATAGATGGGAAAACGATTGCGCAGACCATCAGAAGTGAAGTGGCAGAAAAAGTAAAACAACGTATTAAGATAGGAAAACGTGCACCGGGTTTAGCGGTTATTTTAGTCGGTGATAACCCTGCATCGCAAATCTATGTTGCTAGTAAACGTAAAGCTTGTGATGAGGTAGGATTTATCTCTCGCTCTTACGATCTACCGGATACTACAAGTGAAGCAGATTTACTCAATCTCATTGATACTCTAAATGAAGATAATACTATTGATGGTATTTTAGTGCAGCTCCCTTTACCTGCGGGAATTGATAACGTCAAAGTATTAGAACGTATTCATCCTGATAAAGATGTTGATGGCTTCCATCCTTACAATATTGGTCGGTTGTGCCAACGTGCACCTAAGCTACGTCCTTGCACCCCTCGTGGTATTGTCACACTCTTAGAGCGTTGCAATATTCCAATGAATGGCTTAAATGCGGTAATTATTGGTGCTTCAAATATTGTTGGTCGCCCAATGAGTTTAGAGCTACTGCTTGCAGGCTGTACAACGACTGTCACTCATCGTTTTACTAAAGACTTACGTTTTCATGTTGAACATGCTGATTTGGTGGTTGTGGCAGTTGGTAAACCTAACTTTATTCCTGGTGAATGGATAAAACCTGGCGCTATTGTCATTGATGTCGGTATTAATCGCCTTGAAAACGGTAAAGTGGTTGGTGATGTTGATTTCGCACAAGCCTCTCAACGCGCGGGGTGGATCTCCCCTGTTCCGGGTGGTGTAGGTCCAATGACTGTAGCGACTTTGATTCAAAATACGTTGCAAGCCTGCGAAGAATATCACGATCCTGATATAGGAAATAATTAATCAATGGAAACATTTCAATTAGATGGTCACCCCTATGTAGAACTGTGTGATCTATTAAAACTCCAAGGCTGGACAGAAAGCGGAGCCGCTGCAAAAAATATTATTGCTGAAGGCCTCGTTTGCGTTGATGGTGAAGTAGAAACACGTAAACGCTGTAAAATTACTGCCGGTAAAGTCGTCACACTCGGTGAGTTTGCTGTCACTGTCAGCAACTAGTTCAGCTAATCATACTCGTTACTCAAGCGTTACTCTTTAGTAACGCTTTTTTTATCTTTCTACCCTTTTTTTACTAAACACGCTATTTTTCGAGCTTTTATTTAAGTCTGTAAAATTAGTGGACTAATCCATTGATTTTAAATTGATTTAATTGCATCAATTTAAGATAATAATAGTAGGTTATTATTTTTGCTATTCATATCAGTGATAATACTTTATCTCGCTTCAGCACATTAACGCTTTGATAAAGAATAAGTTAAATATTGATTACATAACCTATTATTTTTTATATAAATAATGCTTAGTTGGCTTGTAGTAAGAATTTCAGCAACCTTTTCCGTTGGATGATTTTTACGTATTAATAATCGCTTTAATATGCTAAAACGTGATTTAGATCTAACTTTTCCTTTGTTTTATTAGGCAAAAGAACATTGTTTATACTAAATTAGACATTATAGTTTGAAACGATTCAGCCTGATAATAAAGTATGAAGCGTTATTTTTAATTTTTATGTTGTATTTGATCCTTAATCTAATAGGAGTTCTTATGTTTAACCTACCAATCCAAGGTGTCTCTCTGCTTTTCTTGCAACAGAAAAGTGATACCTATGATTTTACTACAGGTAAGGTACAAGCATGAGACGTCGAGTCGCTACCATTACATTAAATCCTGCTTATGATCTTGTGGGATTAAGTACCCCTATTGAATTGGGTGAAGTTAACCGAGTAACAACGGCGGGATTTCATGCTGCCGGTAAAGGTATCAATGTAGCCAAAGTATTAAAAAGCCTTGGTATTGATGTCACTGTTGGCGGTTTTTTAGGTAAAGAGAATCAAGATGGCTTTCAAAAAGAGTTTAGTGAAGCCGGGATTGCTAATCGCTTCCAAATGGTTGAAGGTCGCACACGTATCAATGTCAAACTGACTGAACCCAGCGGTAAAGTAACTGATTTTAACTTTTCAGGGTTTGAAATCACTAAACAAGATTGGACTCGTTTTGTAAATGACACACTCAGCTGGGCGGGTCAATTTGATATGATTTGTGTCAGTGGAAGTGTACCACCTAGTATTGATTTAAATGATTTTACTGCTTGGATGAAGCGACTACGTAGCGAATGTATGTGCCTTATTTTTGATAGTAGCAGAGAAGCATTTGTCGCGGGGTTAAAAGCGTTACCTTGGTTAGTAAAACCCAATCATCATGAACTAGAAATTTGGGCAGGTAGACCTTTACCTGAACTCTCTGACGTGGTACAAGCCGCCCATGAATTACGCCAGCAAGGTATTGCTCATGTTGTTATCTCGTTAGGTGAACAAGGCGCTATGTGGGTTAACGCCTCTGGTGCGTGGATGGCAAAACCGCCTAAATGTGATGTGGTCAGCACGGTAGGTGCCGGTGACTCTATGGTAGGTGGGTTGATTTATGGTTTGATGATGAGGCAAACCAGTGAACATACCTTACGTCTTGCTACAGCAATTTCAGCTCTTGCCGTCAGTCAAACCAATGTTGGAATAACTGATCGTGAACAATTGGCAAGAATGATGACCGAAGTTGAATTAACGCCACTAAAAATCTAAAAAAAATATCGGATAATGATTACCCGATATTTTTGACTTTATCTGCTTTATCAATAGGTAGCAATATTAGCTATTACGACGCCATGTTGTACCTTGTGGGCCATCTTCTAATACAATTCCCATTGCTGTTAAAGCATCACGAGCGGCATCCGCAGCTGCCCAATCTTTATTCTTACGAGCATCATTGCGTTGTTGAATTAACGCTTCAATTTTTTCTACTTCATCAGCATCGTCTGCTTGCGCACCACTTTGTAAGAAGTGTTCTGGTTGTTGCTCTAATAGGCCTAATACTTTGGCCAATTTACGCAACACCGCTGCTAAACCATTAGCCGCCTCCATATTGACGGTTTTTAAGCGATTCACTTCGCGTGCTAAATCAAATAACACAGAATAGGCTTCTGGTGTATTGAAATCATCGTTCATTGCTTCAATAAACTGCGCTTCAAACGCTTCACCACCAGCAGGTTGAGCATTTGCATCAGTGCCACGTAAAGAAGTATATAAACGCTCTAATGCGGTACGCGCCTGTTTTAAGTTCTCTTCGGTATAATTTAGTTGGCTACGATAGTGTCCTGATAATAAGAAATAACGTACCGTTTCAGCATCGTAATAGGCAAGAACATCACGAATAGTAAAAAAGTTATTCAGTGATTTAGACATTTTTTCTTTGTCTACCATCACCATACCGGAATGCATCCAATAGTTAACATAAGGACCATCATGAGCGCAGGTTGATTGTGCAATTTCATTTTCATGATGCGGGAACATTAAATCTGAACCACCGCCATGAATATCAAAATGATGACCTAATTCTTTACCATTCATGGCTGAACATTCAATATGCCAGCCTGGTCGCCCTTCTCCCCATGGTGATGTCCAACTTGGTTCACCGGGTTTTGACATTTTCCAAAGCACGAAATCCATAGGATTGCGTTTTACGTTAGCGACTTCAACCCGAGCCCCTGCTTGTAGTTGCTCTAAATCTTGACGAGAAAGCAAGCCATAATCCGGATCG
The DNA here is from genome assembly GCF_001808035.1 of Proteus sp. HMSC14B05. NCBI lineage: Bacteria > Pseudomonadati > Pseudomonadota > Gammaproteobacteria > Enterobacterales > Morganellaceae > Proteus > Proteus sp. HMSC14B05. The sequence continues at coordinate 3,938 of NZ_KV791977.1, forward strand.
GTATCAATGGCAAACATCACATCACCATTTTCTGCTACATAAGCATGACCACGTTTAATTAATGTCTCGGTAAGAGCAATAATTTCTGCAATATGATGTGTGGCTCGTGGCTCTGAATCAGGGCGTAAGATATTCAATGCATCAAAATCTTTATGCATTTCCGCTAACATACGTGTCGTTAATTGTTCGCAAGTTTCATTATTTTCAATCGCACGCTTGATGATTTTATCATCCACATCGGTGACATTGCGCACATAATTCACATCATACCCTAAATAACGTAAATAGCGGGTTATGGCATCAAATGCCACAAATGTACGTCCATGACCAATATGACATAAATCATAAATAGTGATGCCACACACGTACATACCTATTTTTCCTTTATGGATAGGTTTAAATTCTTCTTTTTGTCGAGTAAGAGTATTAAAAATCTTTAGCATCAGAGGACGTTCCCATTTTTAACTGTACGTGTTGATTACGTATTTATGTATATAAAATAACGACTACAGCGATAAAAATAACCACATAACATTACCTTTATAAGGGTTTTAATGCCTAAACTCAAAGGTAATCCAATTAATAGTCTCTTATATTACTCTGCTCTGCGTTTATTTTCACTGTTCAATCGTTAACAGTAAGGCGCCAAATTGAGTTTATTGGTGAAATAATTGGCAAAAAATGTTTTCTATTACTATTTTCGCGCTTTTTAGCGTGAAAGTCGCCATGAACAAAAGATGAATACTGACTAAATAAGGTAACTGTGGTATAAAAAAACGGTCTATTGTTTCAGCCCACATCTGGGTAAAACTAAAATTATACTAGGATCTGAATATGGTTACTTTTCATACCAATTACGGCGATATCGTGATTAAAACATTTGCAGATAAAGCACCTGCAACCGTAGAAAATTTTTTAGATTACTGTAAAAAAGGGTTCTACGATAACACTATCTTCCACCGTGTTATTAATGGTTTTATGATCCAAGGTGGTGGTTTTGAACCTGGTATGAAGCAAAAAGAAACTAAAGCCCCGGTAAGAAACGAAGCAAACAACGGTCTTGCCAATAATCGTGGTACATTAGCGATGGCTCGTACCAACGATCCACATTCTGCAACAGCACAATTCTTTATCAACGTAGCAGATAACGACTTCTTAAACTTCCGTGCAGAAAATGCCAATGGTTGGGGATATTGTGTATTTGCTGAAGTTGTTGAAGGGATGGATGTTGTAGACAAAATCAAAGCCGTTTCTACTGGTCGCAGTGGTTTCCACCAAGATGTTCCTCGTGAAGATATTATCATTAACAGTGTTACTGTTAGCGAATAAGTAGCGCTTTTTATGTGCACCCTGTTTATTGCAGATCTGCATTTAAGTGAGCACGAACCGGCAATTACTGCCGGTTTTCTTCGCTTTTTACAAGAGCAAGCGATCCACGCAAATGCACTTTATATTTTGGGTGATTTTTTTGATTTTTGGATTGGTGATGATGATCCTAATCCACTACATCAGCGCATAGCCCAAGCATTAATGGCATTAAAAAATGCGGGAGTGCCCTGCTATTTTATTCATGGTAACCGCGATTTCTTAATCGGCTCTCGCTTTGCAAAAGAGAGCGGAATGACACTGCTACCACAAGAAAAAGTGCTTGAGATAGAGCAACATCGTATTTTAATCTTACATGGTGATACGCTTTGCACCGATGATGATGCCTATCAACGCTATCGTAAAAAAGTCCACAATAAGTTTATTCAACGCTTATTCCTACTCCTTCCTCTGACCATTCGATTACGTATTGCTAAAAAAATGCGCTCTCGTAGTCAAAGTAGCAACCAATACAAATCTGAAGCGATAATGGACGTTAATGCTCAAGCCGTTATCAATACCTTTAAACAATTTAATACCCAATGGATGATCCACGGTCATACTCATCGACCGGCGATCCACACCGTCGACATTGATGGGAAACCACATTATCGAGGTGTATTAGGAGCTTGGCATACGGAAGGCTCAATGTTTAAAGTCACCTCAGATAAAATCGAACTGATCCAATTTCCATTTTAAATAGATGATACTTTTTCGGCTATTGTAGCATATTTTTCTTTACGCAAACGTTTTCCTTGACGTGTTAGCGTGATACTATCATGCTCAGTTTCTCTGGCTATATCCGTTTATGCTTACAGGAGCAGTTAAGTAATGTCTTCTCAAGTTGGTCTCAATACCTCATCCCCTCGTATCGCCATTGTGATGGGTTCGAAAAGTGACTGGGCGACAATGTGTCATGCCGCAGAAGTCCTAGACGCGTTACAACTTCCTTACCATGTTGAAATTGTTTCCGCACACCGAACACCGGATAAATTATTTCGTTTCGCAGAACAGGCCAAAGAGAATGGTTTTGACGTGATTATTGCGGGTGCTGGCGGTGCTGCACATTTACCGGGGATGTTGGCAGCCAAAACCTTAGTTCCTGTATTAGGGGTTCCTGTACAAAGTGCTGCATTAAGTGGTGTTGATAGCCTTTATTCTATTGTACAAATGCCGAAAGGTATTCCCGTTGGCACACTGGCTATTGGTAAAGCGGGGGCTGCTAATGCCGCGCTACTTGCCGCACAAATTTTAGCATTACACTCTGCTGATATTTTTAATGCATTAACACAATGGCGAGCAACACAGACACAAGAAGTCCTTAATCACCCTGATCCAAGGGAGGCGCTATGAAGCCGGTTTGTGTTCTTGGTAATGGACAGTTAGGTCGAATGTTACGTCAAGCGGGTGAGCCATTAGGTATTGCGGTATATCCCGTGGGACTTGATGCTGAACCCGAAGCGGTACCTTATCAAAAGAGTATTATTACCGCAGAAATTGAACGTTGGCCGGAAACCGCATTAACCAATGAGTTAGAGCACCATGCTAACTTTATTAACCGAGATATTTTTCCATTACTCGCAGATCGCTTACCACAAAAACAACTCCTTGATGAGCTTCATTTAGCGACGGCACCTTGGCAACCATTAACTTCGGCTGAGCAATGGCCTGAGCTATTCAATCAGCTAGGGGAGTTTATTATCGTTAAACGCCGTGTTGGTGGTTACGACGGACGAGGTCAATGGCGGATACACCCAGGTGACGAACAACAATTACCAGCCGAAATATATGGTGAATGTATTGTCGAACAAGGTATTCCTTTCTCTGGAGAAGTCTCTTTAGTTGGTGCAAGAAATCGTCAGGGGGATTGTGTTTTTTATCCACTCTCTCACAATCTTCATCAAGATGGCATTTTACGCATGAGTGTTGCGCTACCAAATCCTCCCGAGGCATTACAACAATTAGCAGAGGATATGCTTAGCAAGATCCTCAATAAACTAAATTATATCGGTGTAATGGCCATGGAATGCTTTATTGTCGGTGATAAATTACTGATTAATGAACTCGCACCTCGCGTCCACAACAGTGGTCACTGGACACAAAATGGTGCTTCTATTAGCCAGTTTGAACTTCACTTACGTGCTATTCTTGATTTACCGATGCCCAAACCTAATGTTTGCCAATCGGCGGTAATGGTTAATCTTATTGGAACGGAGATCGACACCAAATGGCTATCATTACCTTTAGTTCATCTACATTGGTATGAAAAAGAAGTGCGTCCAGCCCGCAAAGTAGGGCATCTCAACTTAGTACATAATCACCATCAAGCTCTACAAAAGAGCTTAAGTGCATTAAGTCCCCTGCTCGATGAAGCCTACCAATATCCGATTAAATGGGCGCTAGAAAAATTAAGCTAGCAGTCCGACTCAGAAAGTTAGAGAATAATAGCCTTTAAATGTACTGGCCTGTGAATACAAGGCCAGTTATTCGCTATTTTTTCCTGAACATTCAGGATACTGCACCCGTTCTATGGAGTCAGGATGCCAGTCACGCAACAAAATTTTGGTCCTATCTATCAGTGGAGCATACTGATACTGCTAGGTTTAGTGTACTTTCTCGCTACCGCAACAACATTTACCTCTTTAGGTGTGGTTCTACCTAGTATGATAGCTGAACTAGAGTGGAACTGGACACAAGCTGGCCTTGGTTTTACTTTATTGGGCTTAACCTGTGGACTTGCGAGCTTTTTACCCACTTTACTTATCCGTAAATTAAACGTCCGCTTCACACTCCTCATTGGACTGATTATTTTTGTCAGTGGATTCTATTTTCTATATGAAACCAATACCATCACACGCTACTTTCTTGGTACCGCCTTACTTGGGGTAGGTTTTACACTATTAGCAACCGTACCGGGCACTTACGTGCTATCGCGTCTATTTGAAAAACAGTCTTTTGCTTTTGGTGTCTATTTTACTATTGGTGGATTGGGAGGAGTTGCAGGCCCTTGGATCTATTTTTTAGCCACACACCTTTGGCACACATGGCGTATGCATTGGCTTATTTCAGCTATTATTCTATCAATTATTACCCTGCTGACTATTTTAGTATTACGAGAAGGCTCAGCAGAAAAAGCGCATGCGAAAAAAATCAGTCAATTACAAAGTAGCAAACGTATTTATCAAACCAAAGCGATATGGACCGCACGTCATGCTTTACGAACATGGCAATTTTATGTCATTGCTGCCACTTACACCGCTTTTCTATGGTGCGGGATCACAGTAAATAGTTTTGCAGTTGCACATATTATTGAAAATGGTTTTAGTGAAACTATTGCTGCAACGCTACTGAGCACCATGGCTTTTATCAATGCATTCTCACGATTAGCCGGTGGGGCGATTGGTGAATGGTTAGAGCCTAAAAAATTACTGATTGCCAGCTTAACGATTATTATTATCGGTCTATTAGCACTGAGTATGGCTAATAGTTGGATCTACCTAATGCTATTTACCCTTTGTGTGGGGATTGGTTATGGTATGACCTTCTTAGCCTCAAGTGTGTTACTGGCTAACTATTTTGGTCGCGCACCTTATTTAGAACTATTTTCGGTGATGAACCTGATCTCAACATTGGCCTGTTTAGCCCCCTTCTTTGCTGGGGCTATTAAGGATATTTCAGGCAGCTTCACACCTGCATTTTTAATTCTCACTATCCCTGTTTTAGTTATTTTGGTGATCACACTATTTATGCGCCCACCAATTTATCCTAACTTCCAACATGCCAGTGAAAAACATAATGCGCCAAGATAAAAATAAAACCGCAAATCTAGTTTAGAAATCCAATCAATATTATAGAGAAGCGGTTTTAGCGAGGAGAGATCGAGCAGATGAATGAAGAATTAATCATGAAATACTCAATTGGTATCGGCATAGCTTTGGCGTGTTTTATCGCCTTTCTTGCCATATCTTTTTTACATGACAAACAAAAAAAACGTCGTAGAAACATAATTATTCACATCATCCAAGCTATTTTGCTTTGTAGTTTAGTGGCTATTGTAAGCCAATATTGTGAAATGGCGGTGGTAGATTTTAAACTACACTTTATCTCTTTTCAGATGATTAATTTCTTTAGCTATCTTGCTATCGCATTAATCCTAATGAGAAAATTTTTCTTACTCATTAATTTATTAGAAAAATCACAAATTAAAAAAGGCAGTGATCCCACCTCAGCCCGTATTATTTCGCGTATATTTAAAATCACTCTTCTTGTCATCATGATCTTACTGTTCGGTGAGCATTTTGGCATGAGTTTATCGGGCTTAATGACATTTGGTGGCTTAGGCGGTATTGCCATTGGTATGGCAAGTAAAGACGTTATGAGTAACCTTTTTTCAGGTGTTATGCTCTATTTTGATCGCCCTTTTAACATTGGTGATTGGGTACGTTCACCCGATCGCAATATCGAAGGAACTGTTGTTGAGATTGGCTGGCGTATCACAAAGATAATGACCTTTGATCATCGCCCGTTATATATTCCAAACTCAGTATTTTCCTCCATTAGTGTTGAAAACCCCGGCAGAATGACCAATCGACGTATTGAAACAGAATTAGGGTTACGCTATGAAGATTCGGACAAAGTTGGGGTTATTGTCGAAGATATCCGCACAATGCTACAACAAAACGACAAAATCGACACCAAACAAACTTTATTGGTCTATTTTAATCAATTCGCCGATTCATCATTAAATATTATGGTGTACTGTTTTACCAAAACCACAGTATGGGCAGAATGGTTAGATGCGCAGCAAGAAGTTTATTTAAAAATGATTGATATTGTGCATCAACATGGCGCTGACTTCGCCTTCCCATCACAAACTGTATATATTGAAAAATCATCGCCTGTATCACCATAAGCATCCGATAAAAAAATGCTGATATCCGTTCGATATCAGCATTTTTAATTCAATATCACGTATCACTTCATTTAATGATAACTAGATAACTAATGGCGACTATTCTCCCTGAATACGACGATATTGGCCTTTATCTTGTAATAGCCTAACCCCTAAAATACTACCACAAAGTGAAAGTAATACGGCGGCAAGAGCGGGAACAACTATCCACATCATCCATTGTGGTTGCCATGGGAAATTAAATACCGATTTTTGCAACACCCCTAATGCAACTTCAGCCCCTATCGCTGCAGCTAAACCGGCCATTAACCCTAATAAGGCAAACTCCGCCCAAAGCGTGCGTCTTAATAGTGACTTACTCGCGCCTAATGTTCGATAAACCACCAACTCGATACGACGTTGTGTCATACCGACTTGAATTTGTGCCACTAATAGCAATGCCCCACACAGCATAACTAATCCAACCATAATTTCTAATGCTCGGCTGACTTGCTGTAAGATCTGCTGAACTTGCTGAATTAATGCACCCGTATCTAGCACACTGACCGTAGGAAATTGTCGATTTAATGCGGTGATCAAACTTCCATCACCATTGTAATAAAAACTGCTCATCCATTTTTCAGGCTGATTGCTTAGCCCTTCTTCTGCGAAAATAAAGAAGAAATTTGGTCGCATATTTTCCCAATCAACATGGCGAATGCTGGTGACAACAGATTTAAACTCGCGAGTATCACCAACAAAAGTTAGCTCATCCCCCAGCTTTATTTCTAACTTTTGTGCAACCCCCTGATCGATTGAAACGCCATTACCGACGGGAGGCCATGAGCCTTCGACAATAACATTATCTTTAGGAAGTTCACTGTGCCACGTTAAATTAAGCTCTCTTCGTACGGTATTATTCCCCGCATCCCGTGCATCTGCCCACACTTTCGCATTGTGATCATTAATCGCCGTTAAACGTGCTAACACAACCGGATAAGCATCTGTCGGTGCCACATGATAAGTGGCTAATAATGTATTAATCTGCTGTACCTGAGGCTTTGACATATTAATCAAAAAATAGTTAGGACTATCTTCAGGTAACTGCTGTTGCCATTTTTCCAATAAATCCCCTTGCAGCAAAACCAATAGCGTCAATAGCATAAAGGATAATGAAAAAGCGGCTAATTGCGTCATGGTTTGGAAAGGCTGGCGTAATAAACGTGTCACCGCTAAACGGGCACTCAATTGCTTAAATTTAAATTGCTTTAAAAGCCATAATCCAAGCCAACCAATCACGCCGAGCAAGAAAGCAATGACGACGATACCTAATAAAATAGACCACAATAAAATACCCGTTCCGGCAAACAGAGTTAAAGCGCCAACAACAATCAATGCAACAATGGGTAAATAATAACGTAGTGGCCAACTAGGTGCCGTAGTACCACTTCTCAACACGCGGGAAGGTTGCGTTGACATTAATTGATGATAAGGGCGTAACCCCGTCAATAACGCGATGAGTAGTAAAGAGCCAACCGACCATAGCCATGGCATAAAGCTCGCATCAGGTAAACTTTTTGGTAATACCGGTGCTAAAATCTGCAACAATACTAATTCAAAGCCCCAACCGACCAGTGAGCCGACCACGATAGCCGCAACAATAATCACCCCCCACTGCCCTATAATCCATTTACGTAATGCATGATTATCGGCACCTAAGGTTTTTAATACCGCAATTAGCGTATGTCGACTACGGCAATAATGTGTCATTGAAACCGCGACGGCAGAAATCGCCAATAATAGTGTTAATAATGCAGATAATAGTAAAAAGTTTTTTGCTCTCTCCATTGATTGAGATAGCGCACCATTATCTTGTTTTAAGCTATTCCAACGCTGGTCAGGTTTTAATAAGGGATCAAAGCGTTGTTGGTATTCATCAATTAATGCTTCATTACCCGCAAACATATAACGGTAAGTTAAGCGGCTTCCCGGCTGAACGGCACCAGTCGCTTCAACATCAGCAAGATTAATTAAAATACGCGGGGCAATTTGAAAAGGATTAAAACCACTGTCAGGCTCTTGAACTAATACACCGCTAATTGTAAAAGTGGCATCACCGACATCAATATTATCACCAACCTTGATACCCAAAAGCGCCAGTAACCTTGCATCTACTAACGCCGTGCCTTTCTCCGCTTTTAGCCCTGCGGGCTGAGTTTCTAGCTCACCATAGAGTGGATATAAGTTATCCGCGGCTTTTACCAACGCCAATTGAGGAGTATCACCTTCTGGGGCATAAGACATGGTGGTAAATTGCATTTGACGACTGAGTGTTAGCCCCATTCTTTTAGCTTCAGCTAGCCAATTTTCATCAACAGGATACGAGGCGCGTAGCACTAAATCACCGGCGATAAGATCACGACTTTGAGCATAAATACTTTTATCAATCCGATCACCAATACGCCCTAACGCCAGCACACAAGCCACCGCCAGCGCTAAAGAGAGCCAAACAATTAATAAAGCCGGCGAGCGCCACTCACGCCAAAACCAACGCCAGATCATGACTCCTCCTTAAGTTGCCCATCAACAAGACGTAATCTTCGCTGACAACGAGCGGCAAGCTCATTATCGTGGGTGACCAAAATTAATGTTGTGGCATAATCACGATTAAGGGAAAACAGTAAATCGGCAATTTTATCTCCCGTTTTTCGATCAAGATTACCTGTTGGCTCATCAGCAAACAGGATCGCCGGTTGGGTACAAAAAGCTCTTGCTAATGCAACACGTTGTTGCTCACCACCGGAAAGTTGTGCGGGCATATGATACAAGCGCTCACCCAAACCCAATTGATTAAGTAAATCAACGGCTCGCGTATGGCTCTGTTTTTCTAACTCACCTTTTAATAACGCAGGAAGTTGCACATTCTCTAAGGCATTTAACGTTGGAATTAGCATAAAAGATTGAAAAACAAATCCGACATGTTGTGCACGTAATTTTGCCCGCTCTTCTTCATTCATTTTGGTCAGATCGTGTCCCATTAATTGCACACGACCAGCGCCTCCATCATCTAATCCGGCAATAATACCTAAAAGTGTAGATTTGCCCGATCCTGACTCACCAATTAAAGCAATTGTCTGTGCAGACTCGACAACTAACTCAACACCCTGCAATATAGAGATCTGACTATCACCTTCTCCTACTTGTTTGGTTAACTGATGAACTTCAAGAACCTTTTCCGTCGACATACTTGTTTCCTTATCGTCATGATGATGTTTAGCTTTAAGTCTATCGCTGCTGATACCTTTTTGATCTTTGGTGACAGCCTAAGTGCCGGATATCGCCTTCCTATTGAAAGCGCATGGGCACAACGCCTCGCGGATAAGTGGAAATTAACTTATCCTGAAATAAATGTCGTAAATGCAAGCATCAGTGGCGAAACCGCATTTCAAGGTCAAAATAGGCTCCCTGATTTATTAAAACAGCACCAACCTCGTTGGGTTTTGATTGAACTGGGTGCAAATGATGGCTTACAAGGCTACCCTGTAGCCCAAACGAAAGAAGCGTTGCAAAACATCATTACCCAAGTAAAAGAAGCGGGAGCAACGCCACTCTTTATGCAAATTATGATTTCGCCTAATTATGGTAAACGCTATACGCAATCTTTTTCTGCGATTTACCCACAATTGGCGAAAGACAATGCTCTTGAGCTTATCCCATTTTATATGGAGCAAATAGCAGATAAACCTGAGTGGATGCAAAACGACAGCATTCACCCAAATGAAGCGGCTCAGCCTTTTATTGCTCAATGGATGGATAAAACCCTATCCCCTTACCTAACACGTTAAACTATTGTGACAGTAGTTAACCTAGATTAAATGAGATTAATTGTAAAATTATGCAAAAAACGGTATTGATTACAGGAAGTTCTAGTGGGATTGGACTGTGTGCGGCAAAAACACTCAAGCAAAAAGGGTATCGAGTACTGGCTGCTTGTCGCAAAGAAGATGATCTTAACCATATGGAAACATTGGGGTTTGAGCCTATTTTTCTTGATCTCGATGATGCAGAAAGTATCGAAAAAGCCATATTAGAAGTCATTCGCCTTACTAATGGGCGTTTATATGGATTATTTAATAATGGTGGTTTTGGGGTTTATGGTCCATTAAATGCGATTAGTCGCCAGCAAATGGAAAAACAATTTTCCACTAATTTCTTTGGCTTACATCAGCTTACTATGGGGTTACTGCCGGCGATGTTACCTCATGGCGAAGGACGTATTATTCAGACGAGTTCGGTAATGGGATTAATTTCTACTCCCGGCCGAGGCGCTTATGCGGCGAGTAAATATGCCGTTGAAGCTTGGTCTGATGCATTAAGAATGGAACTTGCCTCTACGGGGATAAAAGTCAGTTTAATTGAGCCGGGTCCAATAAAAACACGCTTTACTGAAAATGTTAATCAAGCCCAACAAGATAAACCGGTAAAAAATCCGGGGATTGCGAGTCGTTTCACATTAACACCTGATGATGTAATGAAAAAACTACTCCATGCTTTAGAAAGTCCAAGACCTAAGTTACGTTATCCTGTGACCTTACTCACTTATGCCGTCAAAGTGTTAAAACGACTCCTCCCTGATAGACTTATGGATAGGATCTTAAACGGCCAAAGTAACAAGGCTTGATTTTTGTAAAATTCATCCTTATTTATTAATGAAATAGCGTAATAAACAGCATTTATATTTAAAACTCTCAAAAAGGGATAAGTTAATGTTAGCAACTGCACATATTGTTGATGTAAATGAATCGAATATTCAGCAAGTTATAGAACAATCGATGACAAAACCGGTCATGATGTACTTCTATTCAGAGCGTAGTCCTCATTGTGCAGAGCTTGGGGCAACGTTGGATAAACTAGCGGCTGAATTTGCTGATCAGTTTGTATTAGCTAAATTAGATTGTGATGTTGAACAGATGATTGCCTCGCAATTTGGTCTAAGAGCGATCCCAACTGTTTATATATTGCAAGAAGGTCGTCCTGTCGATGGGTTCCAAGGCCCACAACCTGAAGAAGCTATTCGCCAAATCCTTGCCAATATCTTACCTAAACCAGAAGAATTAAAAGCGGCGCAAGCTTCAGCACTATTAGCAGAAGGTAAAGCAGACGAAGCATTACCACTGTTAAAAGAAGCACACCAAATTGATCCTAAAAACAGTGAAATTACCTTAGCCCTCGCAGGTGCTTTAATTTCATTAAATAAACATAATGAAGCAGAAGAATTATTAGCCGCAATTCCATTGCAAGATCAAGATAGCTATTATCATAGTTTATTAGCTCAAATTGAACTGCAAAAACAAGCTGCCGACACACCTGAAATTCAGCAATTACAAGATAATTTTAATCAGCAACCTGACAATACTGAACTCGCTATTCAACTGGCGTTAAAACTGCATGAAGTGGCACGTAATGATGAAGCCCTTGAATTGCTATTTAATTTTCTGAAAAAAGATCTTAATGCCGGTGAAGGACAAGTTAAGAAAACCCTGATGGATATTTTATCTGCTTTAGGGACTAATGATAATCTAGCATCTAAATATCGCCGAATGGTGTATTCTTTACTTTATTAATATTCATTTTATTTATTAAAGCAGGCTAAGGACAGATACATGGAAATAGTTATTGGTATTATTATCTTATTCGCCATTATTTTAGTTTTAAGTGGTGTAAAAACCGTTCCACAAGGTTATCAGTGGACTGTCGAGCGTTTTGGACGTTATACACGTACCCTTGCTCCAGGCCTTCAACTCCTTATTCCATTTATTGACCGTATTGGTCGTCGTATTAATATGATGGAACAAGTATTAGATATCCCTTCTCAGGAAGTGATTTCTCGTGATAACGCCAATGTCAGTATTGATGCGGTCTGCTTTATTCAAGTTATCGATCCAGTAAAAGCTGCTTATGAGGTGAATAACCTAGAGCTTGCAATCATCAATCTAACGCTAACCAATATCCGTACTGTGTTAGGCTCTATGGAACTGGATGAAATTCTTTCACAACGTGATCAGATCAATAGCCGTTTATTACTGATTGTTGATGATGCAACTAACCCATGGGGTATTAAAATTACCCGTATTGAAATTCGTGATGTGCGCCCACCACAAGAGCTAATTTCTGCCATGAATGCGCAGATGAAAGCTGAGCGTACTAAGCGTGCTGATATTCTAGAAGCAGAAGGTATCCGTCAAGCGGCAATCTTAAAAGCGGAAGGTGAAAAACAAGGGCAAATCTTAAAAGCAGAAGGTGAACGTCAGTCTGCTTTCTTACAAGCCGAAGCCCGTGAGCGTGCAGCAGAAGCGGAAGCAAAAGCGACGCAAATGGTATCAGAAGCTATCGCTAAAGGGGATATGCAAGCCATTAACTACTTTATTGCACAAAAGTATACCGATGCCCTGTCACAAATTGGTTCTGCCGATAACAGCAAAGTTGTAATGATGCCATTAGAAGCCAGTAACTTAATGGGTGCAATTGGTGGTATTTCAGAATTATTAAATACCAAAAAAAGTGACTCAGGTAACAAGAGCAATTAATGATGATTGAATGGATTAGTGCTCAGCCAGCACTTTTCTGGCTTTGCCTTGGTGTCTTACTATTAATCGCCGAAATGCTAGGCACTGCAGGCTACTTACTATGGTCTGGTATGGCCGCATTATGTGTTGCATTAATCGCATGGATCTTACCTATTGGTTGGCCCATTCAAGGTATTCTATTTGCATTACTCACCGTTATTAGTGCGATCCTTTGGCGTATCTGGCTTAAACGCAAAAAGTTATCCAAAGAAGCAGAAAACCTAAACCAAAAAAGTCACCAACTTATTGGTATAAAAGCAGTTTTGTTATCGGATACTGAAAATGGTTTTAGTCGCATAAAGCTTGCTGATGGGAGTTGGCGAGTCTATTCTGACACGCCATTAAAAGCAGGTGATACAGTCAAAGTGATTGCTATTGATGGTATCACCTTGCACGTCACCTCATTTTCTCCCACCACTCGCTCGGCATCATCAATACAGCATGCTGCTGTTATTGATGATGACAACAACCAGAAAGATGATTGATGATTGGGCATTCCGCCCCATCATCGCCAGGGCATTCATTTGCTAATAAGAGAAGCCGTTGACGAATAGCATTTAATTCGTTAATGGTTTTCTCTATCTCAGCCACTTTCTTTAAGGTTGCCTCTTTCACATCAGCACTGTGACGCGAGGGATTGCGTAATAACATCAGCAATGAACGACACTCTTCTAAACTAAACCCAACTTCACGAGCTTGCTTTAACAGTGTTAATTCTTCGATATGTTGCGGCAAATAGTATCGATAGCCATTTTCACCTCGATGAGGTGGGGTTATCAGATCTTTTTCCTCATAAAAACGGATTGCTTTTGTCGTCAAACCGGTTTTGGTTGCGATTTCACTAATATTCAAAATTCCCCCTTGACCTTCCCCTTGCGGAAAGGTTTAGCCTTTATCTCAGATAAGAAAAAACCTTTTCAAGAAAGCAAGTTATCCCATATTACGCCATAATAGAGGTAATCGCTTTTTATTTGGAGATATTGACCATGGCAAAAACTACGCTACTCGCACTACAAGGGCTTTCATGCTCCCACTGTGTTAACAGTGTAAAAAAATCACTTGATGCCCGCAATGATATAGAACAGTCCACGGTGACTATTCAATACGCTAAAATTGACAGCGACGCAACTGTTGAAAGCTTAATCAAAACCATTGAAGAAGCCGGATATGAAGCTCATCTAGCCACTCAAGCTGATGTAAAACTAAATTTGAGTGGACTTAACTGTATGAAATGCGTTGGTAAAACAGAAAACGCGTTGTTAGCCGTTGACGGTGTTGTTGCGGTCAATGTAGACAAAACATCGGCTGAAATTTTTGGTACAGCAAACGCAAAAGATTTAATTGCCGCCGTTGTTGCTGAAGGTTTTGAAGCCTCATTAGCAAACGAAGAAGAAAATAAACCAAAAACTATTGAACTGACTTTATCAGGCTTAAATTGTGGTCATTGTATCAATTCAGTGAAGAAAGCTCTTGAAGGGACTGATGGGGTAGAAAGTGCACAAGTGGAATTAACTCATGCCACAGTAACAGGTACGGCAAACACAGAGAGTGTGATCACAGCCATTCAAGATGCTGGTTATGATGCAAAATTAGCAGGAGCCAACCACCCAAAAACTGAGCCGCTGACGCAAACGGATGCACCACTGGAAGCATCGTCAGCGGCGATTTGTGATATTCCAGTAGAAGAAGCCATCCTTTATAATAATAATGCTGATATCAGTATCGATGATGATAGCACTCAGCTATTAATCGACGGTATGACTTGTGCAAGCTGTGTTAGCAAAGTACAAAAAGCCTTACAAAGTGTTTCCGGTGTTGAAAATGCACGTGTTAATTTGGCTGAACGTAGCGCACTTGTAACCGGTCATGTTAATCATGATGACCTGATTAATGCGGTCGAAAAAGCAGGCTATGGGGCAGAAATTATTCAAGATGATGTAAAACGCAGAGAGCGTCAACAAGAAGTCGCTGTCGCTAATATGAAGCGTTTTCGCTGGCAAGCAGCCTTAGCCTTAGTCGTTGGTATTCCTGTAATGGTATGGGGAATGATCGGCGATAATATGATGTTAACGGAAGCTAATCATAATATCTGGTTAACTATTGGTATTATTACGCTTATTGTGATGATAGCTGCAGGTGGACACTTTTATCGTAATGCGTGGCAAAGCCTAAAAAACGGCAGTGCCACCATGGACACGCTCGTTGCGTTAGGTACAGGGGCTGCTTGGCTCTATTCAATTAGTGTTAACTTATGGCCTGAGGTGTTTCCTGCCCAAGCAAGACATCTCTATTACGAAGCCAGTGCGATGATCATTGGTTTGATAAACCTTGGTCATATGCTTGAACAAAGAGCCCGTCAGCGCTCTTCTAAAGCATTAGAGCGTCTATTAGACTTAACACCACCAACAGCAAGAGTAGTAACGGATAATGGCGAAGTTGAAATGCCATTAGCGGATGTGAAACAAGGTATGATCTTGCGTTTAGCAACCGGTGATAAAGTTCCCGTTGATGGTGAAATCACCCAAGGTGAAGTGTGGATGGATGAGGCAATGTTAACTGGTGAGCCAATTCCACAACAAAAAAGCCTTGGTGATACTATTCATGCAGGTACTACCGTGCAAGATGGCTCAGTGCTGTTTAAAGCTGCAGCGGTAGGCAGTCAAACTACCCTTGCTCGAATTATCAAACTGGTACGTCAAGCACAAAGCAGTAAACCCGAAATTGGCCAATTAGCGGATAAAATTTCCAGTGTCTTTGTTCCTATCGTCGTCGTTATTGCGTTAATTGCAGGGGCTATCTGGTACTTTTTTGGTCCTTCACCACAGATTACTTATGCACTCGTCATTATCACAACGGTATTAATTATCGCTTGTCCTTGTGCTCTAGGATTAGCGACCCCCATGTCGATTATTTCAGGTGTGGGACGTGCCGCAGAATATGGCGTATTAGTGCGTGATGCGGATGCATTACAACAAGCAAGCCAATTAGATACCTTAGTTTTTGATAAAACAGGTACCTTAACTGAAGGCATGCCACAAGTAACTGAGATCCACACATTCAATCAGATAAGTGAAACTCAAGCGCTAGCATTAGCAGGCGCACTAGAAAGTGGCTCTAATCATCCATTAGCAAAAGCGATTTTAACCAAAGCTGAAGGTATTAAATTACCGCAAATAAGCCAATTTAGAACTCTTGCAGGTATGGGGTTAAGTGGTGAAATTGACGGCAATATTGTGCTGTTAGGTAATCCTAAACTAATGAAAGAATCTGGCATTGATATAAGTGAGATAAACGCCTTAATAGAAAACCAATCAGCGAAAGGGGTAACCCCCGTCTTATTGGCACAAAATGGGAAAATAGCGGCCCTACTTTCTATTCGTGACCCACTGCGAGAAGATACCGTTAGTGCATTACAGCGTCTACATCATCAAGGTTATCGTTTGGTCATGTTAACTGGAGATAACCCTATTACAGCCAATGCGATAGCTAAAGAAGCGGGTATTGATCAAGTGATTGCAGGCGTTATGCCAGAAGGTAAAGCGCAAGCGATTAGTCAACTACAGGCAGAAGGTCGTCGCGTAGCAATGATTGGGGATGGTATTAACGATGCCCCAGCACTGGCTAAAGCAGACGTTGGTATTGCGATGGGTGGTGGCAGTGATATCGCCATTGAAACCGCGGCCATTACCTTAATGCGCCATAGCTTACATGGTGTTGCTGATGCGGTTGAGATCTCAAAAGGCACACTGCGCAATATGAAACAAAACTTGTTTGGTGCATTTATATATAACAGTTTAGGCATTCCTATTGCTGCCGGTATCTTATATCCTTTTACCGGTACATTATTAAACCCTGTGGTTGCAGGGGCTGCCATGGCCTTATCATCAATCACTGTCGTCAGTAATGCCAACCGATTATTACGTTTTAAACCTAAAAAATAGTCGCAATTAATCAGTCAAATACAGCCTCTTCTATCTTTAGATACCAGAGGCTTTTTTATTATCCAGAGAGAATTATCATCATTTCAATAAGTTAAAAAAAAGCCGATATTGCTATCGGCCAGTCAAAGAGGAATTTTTCATTATACAAGAGAGTCATCACTCCGCCCTCTTAACGGTAGAATAGCAATTTATTATCAATAATTCATTATATTTTATTATTTATAAATATATTCATTAATAAAAATTAAAAGGCGTTTTATTTATAGTGATTTAAAAAACATTTTATAAAATAAGCCACTTATTTTTATACTTTATATTTTTATAAGGACTTTTTAATGAATTATAATAAATTATTTCTTATTTCTTTATCTTTAATTTATTCTGCAAATGTTTTTTCTAATACGGATAGCCTATCACCAATGGATAATCTATCTCCATCTATGACTTTTAGCCCACCAGTAATTAGCCCAAGCCCATTACCAACAGGTAACCCTTCACAATTAGGAAATGGTTCTATGGTAGAATCAAGTGTAGGTATTCCCCAAACATCAACAACTCATCTACCACAACCACCATTAATGGGTTATGGCGCACCAACAATAGGTAATACATCAGGATATAGGACACAATTTCCAAATACAGATGCTAATCCAATTAAAACAATTAAAGCAATTAAAGAAATTAACACATACCTTGACATGACTGACCCTGCAACCAATTATCATAGTAAATTGATAGGTGAATACATTTCAGCCTTTATTTCTATTTCTAGACCTTCTACATCTACATCATCTGAAAATACTGTAGTCAGCCTTTCTAAACCTTTTTTTGATCGTATGTCTAAAGCAATAGATGTTGATTCTGATGAAGATGGAAGTATGTTAGTGGATAAAAGTAAAAAGGATATCGCTCGTACTATGTCTTCTTATTTAGAAAATCTAGAAGCAGACTTTTTAGAAACAATGAACGATGAAAATACTAGTGAGGATGAAAATACTAGTGAGATAAGACTAACACAGATGGTATTATTACATCAGATACAAAATTTTAAAAATGTTGTTGACGAAAGTATAGAAAAAGGTACCTCTTTTACTATTGTTGCAAATCAAGATCTAGAAACAGCAGAACCATTAACTGAAATCCAAATGATTACTAAGCGATTATCGCAACCAGTAACACGAATTGATATTTCTAATGCATATGTTTTATTATCAGGAAAAATAGATAATGAAGTTGGAGCTATAGCGAATCAACAACAAAGAACTACTGAAAAGTTAACTTCACAGGATAATAAAATTACTAAAGTAGAAAGTGATGTAAAAAAAAATGAAGGTAATATAGCTGTTAATAGAGAAGGTATTACTAAAGTAGAAAGTATTGTAGAAAAAAATAAAGAAGATATACAAACAAATAAAGAAGATATACAAACAAATAGAGAAAATATTAATCAAGTTAAACAAACTGCTGACGAAAATAAAAAATATGTAAAGCAATACCTAGCTAATGATTTCAATGTTAATGAGCAATCTAAAAGTTTAGTAGGTCATCTTGGCTCTTTATATGCCGGAAATAAGTCAAACACAGATAATATTAATGCCATTAGAAATGATCTTAGCCATTTTAAAAATGAAACCAATAATCGTTTCTATAAAGTTGAAAAGCGCGCTAATCAAGGGATTGCCTCTGTTGCAGCGATGAGTAATTTACCCTTTAATGATGCAGCAACCTTTAGCACCGCGATGGGTATCGGTAATTATCGTAATGCCACAGCATTTGCATGGGGAATGCAATACCGTATCAACGAAAATGTTAAAGTTAAAGCCTCAACCGCTTGGAATGACGCTAACAATTGGGTCTCTGCGGGGGGGATCGGTATTAGTTGGTAATATAAATTTATAAATATAGCGGTAAAGATAAGGAAAGCTAAGTAAAACTCAGTTTTCCTTGTTTTATTCAATACAAAATCCGTTATGCTACAACCTTGTGGTTTATCCCATGAGGAGCGTATCAAATGAAGGATATAATACAGAAAATCAAGAAATGGATCGGTATACAGAAAACATCTTATTACCCCTATCCTGCTATTGATATTTCACTCCCTAATCATGTCTCTTTACATCTTGTTGGTAGTATCCATATGGGCGTGCCAACGATGTCACCATTATCCAATGTGCTGATTAATAAAATAGCAACAGCGGATGCGGTTATTGTCGAAGCGGATATTTCAACCGAAACTCAGCCCTTTGATCAGCTATCGTTATTGCGAGAGCCATTAGAACAACGAGTAAATGAAACACAACTTGCCACTATCATCAGCCATTGTGATCTTCTTTCTATTCCACGTTACCAAATTGATGATAAACCACTGTGGCAAATCGCGCTGATATTACAATCAACCCAAGCGATGCAACTTGGATTACAACCACAGCACGGCATTGATTATCAAGTTATCCAACAAGCCAATAAACAACAAAAAGCGATTATAGAGCTAGAAGGTATTGAGCGTCAGGTCGCATTATTATTAGATTTTCCACAAGACGGCGCACAATTACTCGAAGATACGCTAAAAAATTGGCATGAAAATGCACGGGCATTGCAAATTATGATCAATTGGTGGTTAAATTATACCAGTGAAAAGCACCCTTCTCCTTTGCCAAATACTTTTAGCAAAGCGGTATTTGATATTTTAATGGAAAAGCGCAATCAAGTCTGGGCAACAACGCTTTCTAATCTTCCAGCAGGCCACTATGTTGTCACCGTCGGTGCTCTTCACTTATTTGGTGAAGATAATTTAGTTGATCGATTAACTTATCAAGCATAACAAGATCACGTTCACCATTGCTCTCACCTTATTGAGTAGGAATAATTATGACTCCCGCAGTGAATTTACTGGAAAAACAAAAAATTAAATTTACTCTTCACCCTTATGAACATGATGCGAATGTACATAACTTTGGTGATGAAGCCGTTGAAAAGTTAGGGCTAGATAACCGTCAAGTGTTTAAAACGCTTCTTGTTGCGTTAAATGGTGATGCTAAAAACCTAGCCGTTGCGGTCACCCCAGTATCAAGTCAACTTGACTTAAAACGAGTCGCCAAATGCCTTAAAGCTAAAAAAGCAGAAATGGCCGATCCACAAATAGCACAAAAAGTAACAGGTTATTTAGTCGGCGGTATAAGCCCATTAGGACAAAAAAAGCGCCTTCCCACGGTGATTGATGATCAAGCACTTAAGTTTGACACTATCTATGTCTCAGGAGGTAAGCGAGGGCTGGATATTGAACTAGCGGCTGAAGACTTATGCTCAGTATTAGGTGCACAATTTGCCCTGATCCGTAAAGAGGATTAAGAGTAACTGATTGCTTATTTTAGGCTTTTATATCAACCAAGCTGCCAATAAGAAATAAAATAACAAAAGGCGACATCCTCTGCCGCCTTTTGGGAATTATCGATTGTATATTTTCAATAAATACTATTTTTTATACACAATCTCGCCTTGCGGTTCAAAATCAGCCGCTTTTAGTGGTGAGTGTTTTTCGATATAACCTTTTAGCACTTCTGCATCAACAAAGCCGGTATTGACATATCCTGGGTGTGAATCAATCTTAGGATAACCATCACCACCAATACCGTTAAAGTTTAATGTCGCCATACGATAATTTTTAGTTTTATCTAATGGTTTGCCCGCAATTTTTACATCACTCACTTTACAATCTGCATCTACGGTTAAACTTACATTGTAAAATTGTGCATAAGCGCCTGAATCTACTTTCATGCAAGCAACTGCGGATAGGTAAGGTTCAACTTCTTCACCTTTGAAATCAACATAGACTAATTCGTTAGCAAAGGGTTGTACTTTTAATACATCTTTATAAGTAATATCGCCAGATTCAATCGAATCACGTACACCACCACCACTCATAATGGCAAAATCAGCATTCGCACGCTCCGCCTGAGCAGATAACAGTAAACGCGCCATATTCGTTTGTTCAAAACGAACTTTGCTACGATCGCCTTCTAATTTACCAACCACTTCCCCGACTTTCACATTCAATTGCTCACCACCTTTCTCTTGATAAGGGGTCAGTAATTTCATCATTTCAGGGTTATGAGGGATCTCCTCTGTGTAGTAAACTCGCTCAGTGGTTCCGTCTTCTTTTTTCACTTTCTTATTTAAGTTAATTGGAATTAACTGATAGTGTTTTAATGTGAACTCGCCATTACGGAACTCAAAATCAGCGCGACCTACATATTTACCCCATTCATGGGCTTGAACAATCCATGTGCCATTTTGATTATCTGGAGCGCAAGGCGTGCCGGGAACATAATCTGCTTGTTTGTAATTTTTATTCTCTTGAGACATACAAACCGGATCTTGTGAGTGTCCACCGACAATCATATCTAAATAGCCTTTCGGCAAAGCACGTGCCATTTCAACATCACCCGGTGCATTAGAGCCATGATTACCATCGTCATAATGCCCCATATGGGTAGCAGCGATAATAATATCGGGTTTTTCTGTGGTACGTAATTCTTCAACGACTTTTTTCGCTTCATCTGCCGGTTTACGGAACTCAGTATCAGGGAAGTTAGCAGGATTACCAATACGCACCGTATCATCGGTAGTTAAACCTAATACCGCGATTTTCACTCCTTGCTTATCAAAAATAGTATAAGGTTTAAATAAACGTTCACCGGTACTTTTTTGATAAATATTCGCAGAGAGGAAGGGGAAAGTAGCCCATTTTTCTTGTTGGCGTAGCACTTCCAGTGGATTATCAAACTCATGGTTACCCAGCGCCATAGCGTCATAACCGACAAGATTCATCCCTTTAAAATCAGGCTCTGCATCTTGTAAATCAGATTCAGGAACCCCCGTATTAATATCACCACCAGACAGAAGCAATACGCTACCGCCATTTTTAGCGACTTCATCGCGAATATTGTCAACGACGGTTTTTTGAGCAGCTAAACCGTACTCACCATGATCATTGTGCCAAAAGTGACCGTGGTGATCATTAGTATGTAGGATGGTAATTTGGTAAGTTTTATCTTTTTCCCATGCCTGAGACATCACAGGCGCCATTGCTAAAGTCACTGTCAGTGCGCATGCAGATAATTTAAACGATAAGCTCATGGTCTATCCCCATGTATATTATTTATTGAGAAGGCTCTGCCCTGTATTCACAGTAGAAAAAGCAGAAAGAAGTAAATAGTTTTACTGTGTTTTATGACGTAGGTTATATATTTTTATTATTATTTCATTGTTCCAATAGTTTTTTTGAGACATCAGTCAAACTCTATTTGCTTTGACATCCTCCACGCCCTAAAGGACGTGGAT
>NZ_KV791978.1:0-11192 GCF_001808035.1 Proteus sp. HMSC14B05
GCTCGTGCGCACTTTGGTATGAATCGAGAGGAAGCCGAACAGCTAACCATGACTGAATTTCAGATGATGCTCAAAGCTAAATATCCTGATGAAAAAGGCTTCACCAAAGAAGAATATGACAACATCATGAAACAAGATGATAAACGGAATGATGAACTGATCAGTGGTAAGCGTCGATTGGTGAGTAGGAAACGTAAATGAGTTAGTTTGCTTTCTTTTGCATCGCTGTCTATATAACATAAGATTAAATTAACTTATTGATGGTGATAATATGACCGAGAATGAATGGTTGGACGGATTAAGAGGATTGCCTGACGAAGCGATACTAAAACTTCATTTTAGTCTTCAAGAAAAGATAAAGAAGCACTATAAAATGAGAGATAAAGCGAATAATTTAAATAAGGCCATTGAGTATTGTAAGCAACAAATAGCATTGTCTCCGTTAGCCATATCAGCATTAAAGCGTAATCAAGCTATGTATAATGACGGTGAGTTCTTCGCTCCATCCCATTATGGGTATAAGCAGTATTCCGTTATTCTGAAAAAGAAAAAAGATTTAGATGAACTCGATAGAATTAAGAAAAAAATGATAAATGAAGGGTGGCGTATTAGTTAATTTGCTCCCATTTGCACCACAAACAGCTAAACTAATAACAAATTAACTAACGAGGATGGTGTTGTGGATATAAAAATAGATATCGCACCAAATGAGCTTTATCAAGTTATAGAAAATAAAGACGGAGTTGTAACATATTTTGCAAATAGAGATAGGATTAGAGAGCTAATCGCTGATAAAGAAAAACAAACTATATTAGCTGAGTCTCAAGGCATTGATAGGATGATGTTTAACAATGACTATATGGATAAATTCAACTTATTGATAGTTAATGAGCCAGTAGAAGCTCAAGCTAATATCTATGAAGTGTTCGCTCAAGAATTAGAAATAATTACAAATAGAATAAACAAAGAGACGGAAAGCATCATCCTAGAAACAGAAAAAATGAATAAGAATGCAGAAAATATTGGGAAAGTTATTGGGGCTGTATTGTTAGGTTGCGCTACATTCTTTATTCTTTACATGATCAATAATTAATTTATAAGCCACACATTAATCAAAGTAACCCTGCCAACCGGCGGGGTTTTTCATTTTAAGGAGCCGATAAATGGTACAAGTAGGCGAAATTGTTTATCAAGTACAGATGGATGTTAGGCAATTGCTTACATCACAACAGCAGTTAGAGCAACGCCTTAATCGCATGGATAGTAGCTTTAACCGAACGTCTCAGTCAGTAAATAACACAGAGCGTTCAATGCAGTCTCTATCTAAAGTTGCGGCGGCTCTGACTGGTTATTTATCGGCTTCAATGGTTGCTAGTTATTCTGAAGCATGGACTGAATTAAACAACAAGCTATCTAACTCAGTTCGTGCGAGTGAGTCACTTGTTGATGTTACTCAGCGAGTATTTGATATCTCTCAAGCAACGCGTTCTAGCCTCGATGCCACAGCAACGCTCTATGCACGATTAGAGCGAGGCACGAGAGAATACAACACATCAGCAGCGGACTTGGCAAAATTAACATCCATCATCAACCAAGGCTTTATCGTCTCTGGTGCTACTGCACAGGAAGCAGAAAATGCCATTATTCAGCTATCGCAGGGTATCGCGTCTGGCGTTCTCCGTGGTGAAGAATTTAACTCAGTGGCGGAACAGGGTAGTCGTTTGATGGTTGCACTTGCTGACTCGATGGGTGTTGGTATTGGTCAACTCCGTAAGATGGCAGCAGAAGGCAAGCTAACTACTGATGTTGTTGTGAAAGGTTTGCTCTCTCAAGGTGATGCGATTGGTAAAGAGTTTGCCAAAACCACTCGAACAATGTCACAGGCTTTCCAAGAGGCTGGGAACAACCTAACCAAGTTTCTCGGTGAAAATACAACAATAAAATCAACCATTAGTGCGTTTAGTGATGCGGTTATTACGGTTAGTAAGAATTTAGATGAGCTTAGCTCTGTCTTGACGGTAATTGCCACAGTGGTTGGTTCAAGATATGTTGGCGCATTAGCTATGGCTACCAAGTCAAAAGTGATGATGGCAGCCGCCTCTCGTCAAGAGTCAGTCGCTACACTGCAATCAGCAAGAGCAAGTGAGTATGCTGCAAATATGTCAGTCAGAAAGGCTCAGGCTGATTTAGCCTCCGCTAGATCTGCTGTTGCCCTTGCTCAAGCAGAGTACAACGTTGCAAAAGGAACCTTGGCGGAAGCAACCGCTCTTGATAACTTAATCGCTAAAAAATCATTAGCCTCAAAAGCTGCAATAACATTAACCCAAGCAACACAAGCGCAAACAGCAGCAATGGCAAACTCAGCAGCCGCAGCGAGAGCTGCATCATTATCTATGGGTTTGTTGCGTGGCGCTATGGGGATGTTAGGTGGCCCTGCTGGTGTGGCCATGTTAGCTGGTGCCGCAATCTATTACTTCTATCAGAAATCAGAGCAAGCAAAACAAGAGGCTAGAGATTTTGCTGATAGCATAGATCAGTTAACAGTAAAATTAAAAGAGCTTTCATATCAAGAGATTGCTAGAGATGCTCAAGATGCTAGAGATAAACAAGAGCTACTACGCCTCGAGATGAAAGAGCAGGAAAAACAGCTATCAGCATTAAGAGCTCAACTTGAATTACAAAAAACTGCATTAAAAGACCAGCCAGAACTTATTGATAAAAACACCACAAGGATCTTGCGTGAAATTACAAAGCTTGAAGGTGATTTATCTACAAATAGAAAACGCCTTGAGTTAACCACAAAATACCTCACAGATGCTCAAGATGAATACAACAGGAAAGCAAAGGAAGCTATTGACTTAAGTGTTAAGAGTGCAACAACTCTTGATATTGAGAAATCAGCTTTTGGAAGGTTAACAACTCAGATAAGAGAGGCAACTGGAGCAAAGGAAGAGTTCAGTCTTGTAAGACCAAAACTTAATTTTGGTGGTGAGGAAGGTGAAAAGCTAAAAAAACAAATGGAAGAAAGGCTCGCCCTATCTAAATTAGAGGGAGCTGAAAGAGCTAAGCTAAAAGCTATGTATGACGCTAAAGATGCAGGGATAACAGATCCTGATGCAATTCGTCATTTACAAGATTTAGCAGCTCAAGAGTACGAAAACACTCAGGCAAAAAAAGAAGGAATTAAAACAGCAAAAGAGGCAGCTAGTGCAGCATTAAAAGAAGCCACTGAAGCTGAAAAGCTGAAACAGAAGATCACCGATGTAGCCAATGCGACAAAAGTTGCTGAATTAGAAACAAAAGGACTTGCTCGCGAAGCCGCCATTCTTGAAGCCGTTCAAAAACTTGGCAGTAAAGCTACGAAAGCGCAGATTGCAGAAATAACAGAGTTAGCTGGAAAGGAATTTGATTTAAAACAGAAAATCCAAGACAGGAAAGATGCTTTCTCTCAAAATCCAGAAGCAAAGGCAAATCAAGAATACAAGTTATCTCTTGAGCAACTCGAAAGGCAACTTCAAGGTAATTTGGTTACTGAGGAGAATTACCAAAGAAGAAGAGTTGAGTTAGCTGGTGAGTATTCTAAAAAAATAGCTGAGGCAAATGCTCAAGCTTCAGTTTCTCCAATTGAAGATAATAGAGCTCAGTTCGATCCTGTTCAGCAATTGAAAAATGAGAATGCTAAAAAACTAGCGCTCATGGATAAGTATTATGCTGATGAAATGGCAATCATTAATCAAGCGTATACAAATCAACAGATCTCACACGAGCAATTTACGACAGCTAAACAAATCACTGACGCACAATACCTTCAGATAAGAACAGCGCAGGAAAGGCAGTTCAATGAACAGCAAACTGCCGCACAGTGGCAGATGTTAAGTCAGCAAAGCTTAGGCTTTGACATGCTCACATCTGCTGTTGATGCAATGGCAGGAAGCGCATCAAACGCCATCACTGGATTGTTAACTGGCACCATGACTGCTGCTGATGCAATGAGATCGCTTGGCAACACAATACTAAACAGTGTTGTTAATTCCATTGTTCAAACTGGCGTTGAAATGCTAAAGAATTTCATTATTGGTAAAACAATGGGCGCTGCCGCAGCTGCCGCGTCCATTGGTGAAGCCGCCATTGTCGCTTCTGCATGGGCTCCTGCCGCTGCGTTTGTTTCTCTAGCAACTATGGGTGCTAATGCCGCGCCAGCTAACGCAGGATTGATTGGAACTACTGGATTATCACAAACACTAGCAATTGCTGGCGCTCGTAAAAATGGCGGTCCTGTTGATGCTGGTTCAATGTATCGAGTTGGTGAAGGTGGTAAACCTGAGATATTCAAGGCTAACAACGGTCGTCAATACATGATCCCCGGTGACAATGGAAAGGTTATTTCCAATAAAGATATGCAGGGTGGCGGTATGAATGTGAATGTTGTCTTTAATGACTATTCATCTGGTGACCACAAGTTTGATGCGCAGACATCACAAGATGGAAATACGCTAACTATTCAGGCATTCATTATGGATATGGATAATAAAGGCCCTATGCTTCAATCCATTACAAGAAACACATCGGCAACGGCGAGAGCGAGAGGTTGATATATGGTTGTTGATTACCCTGATTGGCTTCCTCTGGCGCAGAAAGCTGATAAAAGCATGACGCTAGATACTGGCTTCTTGACAGATCAGCCACAGGTAGGCGCACCTATATTTCAGAAGCTCACTGATGACTTAAAAACTGTATGGAGTGTGAATTGGATATTTACACTTCAACAGGAGCGTGCGTTTGCCCAATGGTTGCGAAGTCCTAACTATCTTGATAATTGCAATCGCTGGTTCAGGATGAAAATTAATCTGGGTGGTAGTGGGTTGCAGGAGCAGGAATTGCATTTTTTTTCCTATCCAGTGCAAACCAGTATTAATGGATCTTCTGTAACATGGACTGGTCAAGTCATTAGTAAGAAACTTTATAATTCAGATGATGAATTCGACGATATTATCGTTGAGTTTCCGCCATCATTTGGAAGTTGGCTTGATATTATCGTCACTGAGACTCTACCAAAGTATAAGGAGTTGTAATGCCTACACTAAGAGAGTATCGGGCACAAAGGCCAAACAGAATACTTTATGAGACGCTGCAATTTAGTCATCCGTCATTTGGCGATATCTATCTCGTGTCGTATCAGATATTCCCAAAGGTTCTAGGTGGTGTTGAATATCAGCCGTGTAATTTCGAACTATCGGACAGCCAGCAAAGCCGAACGCCCATCATTGACGCCAGTGTTAAATTCAGCCGTGTTGCACAAGACTTTAAACAGAAACTTAAGCTATGGAAATCATTCAATAGAATGACACCCATAGAGGCTACTTATCGCTTATTTGATGAGAAAGACAAAGGTAAGGCCATTACTCGATGGAAATTATTTGTGAAAGATGTGTCGATGGATCATGAAAGTGTCACTGTCACGCTATCTATGAGTAATCCATTAAATAAAAATATCGGACGCATTTATGAGCCACAAGAATGGCCAGGCTTGGAGGCTGTATGACAACTCAGGATTTCATCGATAAAACTATCGGTAAACCATGGAAAAACAGGTCTTGTACATTTGATGCTATGGATTGTTGGGGTCTCGTCGTTCTCTATTATCGTCACGCTCTAGGTATTGAGATCCACCATGACACAGGCTATGAGTCTGAAACGGATTTTGTTACTTGCTATAAAAATGAAGTTGAGTTTTGGGAGAAAGTAAATCAACCAGAAAATAACGGAATATTTATAGGCTATATAGGATCAAAACCCACTCACATTGGCTTGATTATCGATGGTAACGCATTACATAGTCGAGGTGAAAACGGCTCTGTGAGAATGGATAGGTTGATTGTGCTCGAGAGAAAATTCACTAAGTTGGAGTTTATGAAATATGCCAATAATTGAAATTCAGCGTGTCGCTGGAATACCGAAAGAGAGAGTCGAGATAAAAGCCGGCTCTCTTTTTTTTGATTGGTTAAAAGAGCAAAACTTTCATCATGACGTTGATATCTATGTTAACGGCGTAAAGCTTAACGACGATGATCACCTTGACTTTATTATTAGTGAATTTCATCACATTCAAATATTTGACCAACCGAAGGGGATTATTGGCGACATTCTTAATCCAGTATTTAAGTTTGTTTCTAAGATATTTTCATTCTTAGCGCCCAAAGCACCATCATTTAGCGCCGCTGATGTGAATGCAAAGGAAAGTCCTAACAACCGATTAACAGGCCAAACTAATATAGCAAGAACATACCAGGCTAGACCTGAAATTCACGGACAAGTTAGAGCCTTTCCCGATCTCATTCAGCAATCAATGTTTGAATACATCGACAATAAAAA
Organism: Proteus sp. HMSC14B05; assembly: GCF_001808035.1. Classification (NCBI taxonomy): domain Bacteria; kingdom Pseudomonadati; phylum Pseudomonadota; class Gammaproteobacteria; order Enterobacterales; family Morganellaceae; genus Proteus; species Proteus sp. HMSC14B05. The sequence continues at coordinate 6,373 of NZ_KV791978.1, forward strand.
GATGGTTACCGAGTGGATGAACTTTGGCATCGGTTACTACACGATTGAGAATGTGAAATATTCAGAGTCTGAATTAATCGCTCTTGATGGTGCCAGTTATCAGATATTCCAACCAGGTGAAGTGATCCCACAGATATTCGAGGGGTTTGAGTTCCCTGATGTTGACGGACAAGAAATACCGGGCCCGAATGAAAGTGACGAAATTCCACAATATGAGGCTACTGCTAACAATGTTATTTCTGGTGAAATTAAAGGTGGCGAGGCGGCCATAAAGATAGAGAAACAAGATGATTTTCGATATTTTATGGATATCGTAAAGCCTCGATCAGTAAGCCTTGTTGTTAATGTGACTTATGATACTCCGCAGGGTTCGGTTACAAAGGATATTAAGGTTGATGCTTATCTATCTGATGCGAAAGAAAGTGATGATGGCGCTATTATTTCACCAAAATATTACTATGAATTCTTTTTCACTAATTTAACCGGTGGTGATTTGGCAACTCTACCGCCTAATGCAATAGTCAACACATCAAAGTTTATTCTCTATGACAACCAATTCCTGACAGTAGGGCCTTTCTTTTCACCGCTTGATGGTGGTGAATTATGGGTGCATTTAAACGCACAGCTTGGTGATGGTGATTGGGCTAGCGCAAGAATTGAATTCTGGAAAGTTGATGAGAATAACAATGAAGTAGCTGGAACAAGAGAGTCATTCAATAGAGGGTTTCCATCTGCACCAAAAACAAAAACGTACTATCTAACGGAAAAGTTCAAGCCGTTGGCTGGATATGGAAGATATGCACTTCAATTAACTCGATTAGAAAACAGTAATGATCACAGCATTCTTAAGCTAGAGGAAGTCTTTATTGTTAGAGAGAGAATTAACGAAGTACATGAAGAAGATACACTTGTTAAGGTAACAGTGAGGGCAACAGAGGCACCAACGGGAACAAGAGAGCGTAAATACAACGCACTGGCTACACGTCATGTTATTAGTTACGACATAAATAGCCGTAGCGTTGATTATACATTAAGACCATCACGATCATTTGCTGATGCGGTCGCTCACACTTGGCTAGTTACTGCAGGACAGCCAGAAAGCACCATAGATTTATATGGTTTGTATTCAATCTATGAATCACTTCCAGATAAGCGCTTAGGATATTTTGATTACACGTTTGATGATGAAGATGTATCGCTGGGTCAGCGTATAGAAACAATATGCAACGTTGCTCGTGTTATTTCATTTTGGGATAACGGTGTGCTTACATTTACTCGTGAGGAGGAAAAGAAATATCCATCAGGCACCTTCAATAGAGCTAACACAACAGGAAACGGGTTCTCACTTTCTTATGATATGACAATGCCGAGTGGTAATGATGGTGTTGAAATAGAATATGTAAACCCTAAAACCAACAAAAAGACCTACCTTAAATATCGTATTGAAGATAACAAAATAGTTAACAAGCCAGCTAAGAACCCTAACAAAATAACCATTCACGGTTGTCGTAATGAGTATCAGGCGACAGATAGGGCACTATTAGAAATGGATAGGTTAATACATCAGCGCATGAGTATCAGTGTGCAAACTCTCGCAGATGGTGATTATGTTTATCCGGGTGATTTAATTATTGTTGCTGACACATACGATAAGAATCAGCAGGCGGGTTATATAGTTGAGAGGATCGGCAATCAGTTTTCAACAAATGAAAAAGTTGTTTTTGATGGTGAGATGTTTGTTTGTATCACTGATCACTTAGGCAATACGACAGAAAGATTTAAAGCTATACCGAGAAGCGATACAGCTTACGGATTTATCGCTGATATACCTGATATCCAACTAAATATCTATGACGGCATGAATGTTCAATCTCCGTCACGTTATGTTATATCCAATATCGTTGAAATGGACTCAATGAGATGGATTGTAAGCGACAAAAAGCCTAATGCAGACGGAACTTTCAGCATTACAGCAAGTGAGTATTTTTCTGCAAAGAAAGATTACAACGTTTAATTAAATTCATTTCAATCATAGCCAGCCTAATCGCTGGCTTTTTTATTGGGAAAAATTATGTCTACAATTCCAACACAAAATCCAGTTCCAAGTGAAGCACCGCGCGACCTGAAATATAACTCAGGTAAAATTGACGAATTTGTTACGTCAATGAAAAACAAATATATCGATAGATTCGGGCAAGAGCATTTTACAATCGAAGGGTTACGCTGGGTTGCTCAGCAAGCAATATCTCAATTCGGATATATCACATTAGACTCGTTCCAAAAAGGCGCAGAAATAACATTACCCAATCAAGTTTTACGTGATGAAATTACAGGAGAATATTACCGTTGGGATGGAGCGTTGCCAAAATCAGTTCCTGTTAATTCAACTCCAGATAATTCTGGTGGTGTTGGAGTTAATTCATGGTTGAGTGTTGGCGATGCTGTTTTGAGGTCAGATCTTGAAAAAGGTAGATTCAATAATGAAGGTACATCAATTTTCTTTATCCCAGGAATAAATCTGTTAGATGAAAATATCGATAATAGAGCCGCAATATATGAATTTAATGGTAATGTTTTTATACCAAAAGGAATTACAGTTAGGTGCAATCTACTCCCTGAAGATGATGTTACTATTTTTAAAGGTGAGGGGAAAATTCTAACAAGAGATCCATGGGGCAATGAGCATATATTTGATGTTTATAAAGCAAATAATGGTTCTGATTTTTCTTTTTCAGATATTTTAAATCAAGGGATGTACAAGGAATTTGATATTAGCGTTGGTTGCATTGGTGATTCTATATCAGATGGTGCGTGGGGTAAGCAAGACTGGAAATCACCTCCAACTGATAGTAATGGTAATTTATCTAGTGTTAACTATAATCATTCTGCGCCAGAATCTGGTGGAAGTCACTCGTGGGTAGCTCATTTTGCGTATGGTTTAAATTTGATAGCAGAGAGAGTAACGAGTAAAAAGATATTCCATCCATGCAACTGTTCTCTTAGTGGGCAAAAATTAATCAATGGATGGGCATATAGAAATTTTGATTATGGTTTTTTCAAAAATAAAGCCTATGGTAACAAGGCGCCAGATGTCCTAATAATATCAATGGGATGGAATGATAATGTGGGTGATTTTAGTGATTACTTACGTTCTTTTGATTCATTAATAAAAAAAGCTTGTGGCTATGGGTCATCTGTATCAATAGTCTCTGTTAACCAAAATGATTTCAAACATACAGCGTTAGAGAATAGCGTTAAAAGCTCACTACCAATATATTATAAAAATATTGAATATTATGACCTGAGCGGATATTTAGAGAAGGTATCAACCTCAAAAATAGGAGACCCTAATCGGTTTTATACTAAAAACAACGGGGTGTTTGATGTTGTTCACCCCCAACCAATAGGACAAATAACAATAGGTAGCGGGCTATTGTGTAGTTTATTTAGAAATAAATTCATAAAGGATGTTGGTGATAATGTTCTATTACAGCCATCCACAAATGATAAATATGTATCATGTGTAGGATATACTACAGGGAATAGATACTCACCGAAATATTATAATGCAGGAGGGAATAATCTTCTTGATAGCATGGGAAAAATTGCTCAATTTGATATTGATAAAGAAAATGTGACCATAAATTACTTAGTCTATTGCGAAGATGACAATCTATCAGCTTCAATAATTGAGCCGTATAACAGAGCTGAGGATTACGAGGTATTCCCTGCAGCAAATAATATCTCTCTGTTCAGAGGTTTGGGGGTCTATCCTAATAGTGAAAAAGAATTAGCTACTTACAGAACAATAAATAGAGAGATAATAGCAAGTGGACGAATGAGAGATGGGTTATCTTTAATCACAAATATAGGGAAACTACACTATGGTCTTAATTTGATTAGCATTATTTACGGTGGAAACCCTAGTATTGTTTATCCTCCGTTATTAAAGTTTCAAAAAAATAACGATGTAGGTTCTATGTATTATAATTTTTCATTTATAGTTAAAAACAATATTTACGGGAGTATAAAAAAACTTATAAATAACCCAGATAGACAGCTGGTAAATATATTTGACGGATCAGTATCCTCATTTACCCCGCATTTTTTTATCTCAGGAGATTTTAGAGTTTCAACAACTATTATTCACTCAGATATTCCATCTGGTTTTTTTGTTCTTCTAAATTATGATGAAATTAATGATATAGGCATATCAATAAGTGTGAATGACGGAGTTATAGAGCACGGGGAATATTCTAAAGGCAATGTGGAAAATATTAATAAAACAAATATTAATAAGAATGGTGAAATAAGAATATTATCTTACCAAGCGACTTCTTTAGGCAAAGTCTCAAATAATTTTAAGATTGATTGTGGGGGAAACTCCTATTCATTCTCATCAGAATATTCGACTGGAGGAACTATAGGTGCCAAAAATTCAAGCGGTGAAAATGTATACCTGACAATATCTACTAGCAATATATATGTGAATTAAAATACTCGCGCAAATGTGCTGGTTGTTGCCGTTCAACTTCTGAGGCGACAACTGGCATATTGAGGCGCTCTTTATATGCGACACCAGAAGCTGCCAAATCGACATTAATCTTGTCTTTTTCTTCTTGAGGTAAGTTTGCGAGGTTCATAGTAGGTCCAATTATTTTTTGGAGAGTATAGCAGGGCGGGAGAATTGATGGGACGAATTTGGGACAAGCAACATGAAGTAGCATAAGGCAACTTCAAGTAACTTCAGGTAAGGTGGGACGTGTGAACGCTTGTTGAGACTGTATTTAGTTGATATTAAAGAATAATTCTACGCTCTT
>NZ_KV791979.1:0-44706 GCF_001808035.1 Proteus sp. HMSC14B05
CCTGAAGGACGGAGTTTTACGGTGCTTTGGATAAAAATAAAGTGCGCCGAGATAGCTAGCTAGAAATCGTTTTTCTCTTTATAAAAAAGAGATAACTCCAGCATATTATTGCTAAGTGACAACAACTGATTAGAATATAATCAATAAACACATTCCTTGACTCAATTTTCATATTTCCTCCATTTTTACCCCTAAAGAAATAGGTAGAATGTCATAATTGATTGTGTCATTTCATTTTTTCTCAATTAGCGAGTTGTCAGTAGGATCACCAACGCAATGAATAACAACAAAAAGACCAAAAAAAGATTTTCTCTTATTATCACCCTGCTTATTGTTATCGCTGGCGCTATCGCCTATTGGCAATACTCTTCAAACAACAGCGCACCTCCTGTGAGTAAAGATACCCCTACTGCGAATACACCAAATAGAAGTACAGCTGGCTCAAGACGACCACCGATGCCTCCTGTACAAGTGGCGACATCTGCACAAGAAGATGTGCCGCAATTTTTAACTGCTTTAGGTACAGTGAAAGCCGTCAATAGTGTGACCGTGACAAGCCGTGTGGAAGGGCAATTAATGGCGTTGCATTTCACCGAAGGCCAACAAGTGAATCAAGGCGATTTGTTAGCAGAAATCGACCCACGTCCTTTTGAAGTGCAATTAGCGCAAGCTAAAGGGCAATTGGCAAAAGATCAGGCCACACTGGCAAATGCGCGCCTTGATTTAGCTCGCTACCAAAAACTGGCAAAGACCCATTTGGTTTCACAACAAGAATTAGACAACCAAGCGGCTTTAGTCAAACAGTCTGAAGCCAGTATTAGTATCGATAAAGCAGCAATTAATAATGCACAATTACAATTAACCTATAGCAAAATAACGGCCCCTATTTCAGGACGGGTGGGATTAAAGCAGGTTGATGTCGGTAACTATATTTCTGGTGGCTCATCTACGCCAATTGTCGTTATTAACCAGATGGATCCTGTTGATGTACTCTTTACATTACCAGAGCAAGATCTTTCACAGGTTATCTTAGCCCGTAAAAATAGCCCTACATTACCTGTTATTGCATTAGACAGAAATAATAAAATTGAATTAGCACAAGGGACTCTATTTAGTGTTGATAATCAAATTGATGCCACTACAGGGACTATCAAATTAAAAGCCCGTTTTCCTCAACAAGAAAGTACGCTATTTCCCAATCAATTTGTCAATATTCGTTTATATGTCACTACATTAGAAAAAGCGGTAGTGATCCCCAATGCAGCATTACAAATGGGAAATGAAGGACACTTTGTTTGGGTTGTTGATGAGGAAAACAAAGTCAGCAAACTCGCTGTTGAGGTTGCATCACAAAATGCAGATAAAGTTGTCATTGCCTCAGGGTTATCCGCTAATCAACGTGTTGTCACCGATGGTGTGGATAGATTAACGCAAGGTGCCAAAGTCGAGATTGTAACACCGCTGGCACCTAAAGCTAAAACCACAGATCCCGTTGTTGCGGAGAAAGCATAATGAGCGAAAAAATCCCCGCTACAGGTGGTGGGCCATCTCGTTTATTTATTTTACGTCCAGTGGCAACAACGCTGTTTATGGTCGCGATTTTATTAGCAGGAATTGTCGGTTATCGTATGCTGCCAGTGTCTGCATTACCTGAAGTTGATTATCCGACCATTCAAGTCGTCACACTCTATCCTGGGGCAAACCCCGAGGTGATGACCTCTGCGGTAACAGCACCGTTAGAGCGTCAATTTGGACAGATGTCAGGCTTAAAACAGATGTCCTCACAAAGTTCAGGTGGGGCATCAGTCATTACATTGATGTTCCAACTCACATTACCGTTAGATGTCGCAGAGCAAGAAGTACAAGCGGCCATTAATGCAGCAACTAACTTATTACCTACTGATTTACCTTATCCGCCCATTTACAGCAAAGTAAATCCGGCTGATCCGCCAGTGCTAACCTTAGCCGTCACCAGTTCTGTATTGCCGATGACACAGCTACAGGATATGGTAGAAACGCGAATATCGCAGAAAATATCGCAAGTTAACGGCGTTGGTTTAGTCTCTTTAGCCGGCGGACAACGCCCTGCTGTGCGCGTAAAATTGAATGCCCAAGCAGCCGCCTCTTATGGGTTAGATAGTGAAACAATCCGCGTGGCTATTAATAATGCCAATGTTAACTCTGCCAAAGGTAGCCTTGATGGCCCCACTCGCTCGGTAACGTTATCCGCCAACGATCAAATGAAATCATTAGATGATTATCGCAAACTGATTGTTAGCTATAAAAATGGCGCCCCCATCCGCCTTGCCGATATTGCCACCATTGAACAAGCCCCAGAAAATAACCAGCTTGGTGCTTGGGCCAATAATCAACAAGCCATTATTATCAATGTGCAACGCCAACCGGGTGTTAATGTTATTGAAACAACAGATAATATTCGTAATTTATTACCGGATTTAGTGTCTAATTTGCCTAAGTCGGTAAATGTTGAGATCTTAACCGATAGAACCACGACCATTCGGGCATCAGTGAAAGATGTCCAGTTTGAACTGGGCTTGGCGATTGCACTTGTGGTCATGGTTATCTATCTATTTTTACGTAATGGTGTTGCCACTCTTATTCCTAGCATTGCCGTCCCCCTCTCCTTAGTGGGTACTTTTGCGGTGATGTATTTTTGCGGTTTTTCTGTCAATAACCTCACCTTAATGGCACTTACCATTGCGACAGGCTTTGTGGTTGATGACGCCATTGTGGTGATAGAAAATATCTCCCGTTATCTAGAGCGAGGAGATAAGCCGTTAACCGCAGCCTTAAAAGGGGCGGGAGAAATCGGCTTTACTATTATCTCACTGACATTTTCTTTAATTGCCGTACTGATCCCTCTGTTATTTATGGGAGATATTGTTGGTCGTTTATTTAGAGAGTTTGCCATTACCTTAGCCGTGGCGATTTTAATTTCCGCGGTAGTCTCTTTAACCTTAACGCCAATGATGTGCGCGCGCTTACTTAAACCAGAAAGTCAAATTAAGCACAATCGTTTTGAAATGGCTTGTGAGCGCTTTTTTGAAAAGATGATCGCCGTGTATGCGGTTTGGTTAAAACGTGTATTAAATCATCAATGGATAACATTAGGTGTTGCCCTCAGTACATTAGCACTAACAGTTTTGCTCTATCTATTTATCCCTAAAGGCTTTTTCCCTTTACAAGATAATGGGTTACTACAAGGTACAATAGAAACCTCACAATCCATCTCTTATCAAGCGATGGTTGAAAAACAACAACAAGTGGTTGAGAAACTGATTGACGATCCGGCCGTTGAGAATATTGCGAGTTTTGTGGGTATCGATGGCAGTAATGCCACCCTCAATACAGGTCGCTTGCAAATTACCTTAAAACCCCTCGATCAACGTGATTCACGCATTGATGAAATTATTCCTCGTTTACAAGCACGAGTCGCATCTATTGCAGGTATTACACTCTATTTACAACCCACACAAGACTTAACTATTGATACACAAGTTTCCCGTACTCAATATCAATTTACCTTGCAAGCAACCTCGCTCGATGAGCTTGCCTATTGGGTGCCTAAATTATCACAGGCACTACAAGAGAGTCCGGAACTTACCGACATCAGCAGTGATTGGCAAGCTGATGGGATGATGGCCTATATCAATGTAGATAGAGATTCAGCCAGTCGCTTAGGGATCTCAATGAGTGCCATTGATAATGCGCTGTATAATGCCTTTGGACAGCGACTTATTTCAACGATTTACACCCAAGCAAATCAGTATCGTGTTGTCTTAGAACAAAATATGCACAATAGTGAAGGACTACAGGCACTTTCTGCAGTTCATTTAACCGGCAAAGAGGGTGCTATGGTGCCACTCTTATCTATTGCCTCTGTGGAGCAACGTCTCGCGCCTTTATCTATCAATCACCAAGAGCAATTTCCTGCTACCACATTCTCATTTAATGTCGCTAAAGACGCATCTCTTGAAGCCGCTGTTAATGCCGTTAAGCAAGCAGAAGAGCAAATTGCGATGCCAAAAGATATTACGACACAGTTTCAAGGGGCTACATTAGCTTTTGAAAGCGCCCTTTCCAGCACGCTGTGGCTTATCATTGCGGCCATCGTTGCTATGTATATTGTATTAGGCGTGTTATACGAAAGTTTTATTCACCCAATTACTATTTTATCTACCCTACCTACTGCAGGTGTCGGTGCATTATTGGCACTGATGGCAGCCGGTAATGAGCTAGATATTATTGCGATTATTGGCATCATTTTGTTGATTGGTATTGTTAAGAAAAATGCCATCATGATGATCGATTTCGCACTGGCCGCTGAAAGAGAACAAGGACTATCTCCTTACGAAGCAATTTATCAAGCTTGTCTGCTACGTTTTCGCCCTATTTTAATGACCACTATGGCTGCGTTATTAGGTGCATTACCTTTAATGCTAAGCACTGGCGTAGGGGCTGAATTACGCCAACCATTAGGTGTATGTATGGTGGGAGGCTTAATTATGAGTCAAATACTCACCTTATTTACCACCCCTGTTATCTATTTGCTGTTTGATAAGTTATCACTTTACCTTAATCGCCATAAACGCGTTGAACATGATAATGGAGCGGTGTCATGAAGCTGTTTGCTCTATTTATTCAACGCCCTGTTGCTACTACACTACTTAGCCTAGCCATTTCTCTTTGTGGTGCGTTAGGTTTTATGTTGTTGCCTGTCGCACCACTGCCACAAGTTGATTATCCGGTCATTAATATTTATGCCTCATTACCGGGGGCATCACCTGAAACGATGGCTTCTTCTGTTGCCACTCCCCTTGAACGCTCCTTAGGGCGTATTGCGGGGATTGATGAGATGACGTCAAGTAGTGCTTTAGGTAGTACCAGTATCACATTAGTATTTGACTTAAATAAAGATATTAATACCGCAGCTAGAGATGTACAGGCTGCGTTAAATGCCTCACAAAGCCTATTACCTTCAGGTATGCCAAGTCGCCCGCGTTATTACAAATCAAATCCTTCTGATGCACCGATTATGATCTTAACGCTGACCTCAGAGACACAAAATACCGGTGAGCTTTATGATCTCGCATCAACACGCTTGGCACAAAAAATTTCGCAAATTGAAGGAGTAAGTGAAGTTTCCGTAGGGGGAGGTTCATTGCCGGCTGTGCGTGTTGCACTCAATCCTGATGCGCTATTTAATCAAAATGTCAGTCTTGATGATGTACGCAAAGCCATTAGTCAATCCAATGTCAGAAGACCACAAGGCTTTATTCATAATGATGAAAATCGTTGGCAGATACAAACTAACGATGAGTTAAGCAAAGCTCAAGATTATCGCCCAATTATTGTGCATTATAATCAAGATGCTATCGTGCGTTTAAGTGATGTTGCCCAAGTGACAGACTCTGTACAAAACGCACGGGCGGCAGGAATGAGTGGTGGTGAACCGGCTATTTTACTGGTTATTCGCCGTGAAGCAGGCGCCAATATCATCGAAACTGTCAACCGCATTCGTGATGAACTCCCCGAATTACGTGAGCTACTCCCTGCCAGTGTCAATTTAAAGGTAGCTCAAGATAGAACCCCCACTATTCGTGCCTCGTTAGCAGAAGTTGAACGCGCATTAGCGATTGCCGTGGCACTGGTTATTTTAGTGGTATTCTTATTTCTACGTTCAGGGCGTGCTACCTTGATCCCCGCTGTTGCCGTACCCGTTTCATTAATTGGTACTTTTTCAGCCATGTATTTATGTGGCTTTAGCTTAAACAATCTATCATTAATGGCATTAACGGTTGCAACCGGCTTTGTCGTGGATGATGCGATTGTCGTACTCGAAAATATCTCTCGCCATATCGAAAATGGCTTAAAACCTAAACAAGCCGCCCTAAAAGGGGTTAGCGAAGTGGGCTTTACGGTACTTTCAATGAGTATTTCATTGGTGGCGGTATTTATTCCTCTCTTGTTGATGGATGGCCTTGTCGGACGACTTTTTAAAGAGTTTGCCATTACCTTAACCACCGCGATTGGGATCTCTTTATTTGTCTCCTTAACATTAACCCCAATGATGTGTGCCCATTTATTAAAAGGCATAAAACCCAAAGCACAGTCACATTTACGCGGATTTGGTAAGTTAATTTTTCGCTTACAACAAGGTTACAGTGTCACACTACAAGCGGCATTACGGCATAAACGCTGGATCATGGCTATTTTTATTACCACCTTAGGACTGAATGCTTATTTATATATCAGTGCGCCAAAAACCTTCTTTCCAGATCAAGATACCGGTCGTTTAATGGGATTTGTACGTGCAGACCAAAGTATTTCATTCCAATCGATGAAAGAAAAAATGACCCGTTTTATGCAGGAGATTAATGCGGATAAGGATGTTGATAGCGTCACGGGATTTACGGGAGGAGGACGTATTAATAGTGGATTTATGTTTATTTCACTTAATCCGCTCTCAGAGCGCACAGATAGTGCAAATCAAGTGATCAATCGCCTTCGTATCAAACTGGCTAATGAACCCGGTGCAACACTATTTTTAATGCCTGTACAAGATGTGCGTGCAGGAGGACGCCAAGCCAATGCCAGTTATCAGTTTACTTTACTCGCTGATGATTTAAGTGAATTACGTAAATGGGAGCCATTAATACGTAAAGCGTTAGGCGAATTACCTGAGCTGGTTGATGTCAACTCAGATAAAGAAGATAAAGGTGCCGAAATGGCACTCACTTATGATCGCGATACTATGTCGCAATTAGGCATTAATGTCAGTGATGCCAATAATTTATTAAATAACGCCTTTGGGCAGCGGCAGATCTCTACCATTTATGCCCCGCTAAATCAGTATAAAGTCGTGATGGAAGTGTCTGAACAATATACGCAAGATGTCTCTGCACTAGATAAAATGTATGTGATGAATACACAAGGTGAACGTATTCCATTATCTGCATTTGCCAGTTGGTATCCAGCTAATGCACCTTTAAGTGTTAATCACCAAGGGTTATCTGCCGCCTCTACCATCGCTTTTAATGTGCCAGAGGGCTATACCTTATCTGATGCCATTAATGCCATTGAGCGAACCATGACAGAGTTAGGTGTGCCTAACACGGTACGAGGCACCTTTGCGGGTACAGCGCAAATTTTTCAAGAAACCATTAAGTCACAGCTTATCTTGATCTTAGCGGCTATTGTCACCGTCTATATTGTCCTTGGTGTGCTTTATGAGAGCTATATTCATCCATTGACTATTTTATCCACATTGCCTTCTGCCGGTGTTGGCGCATTATTAGCACTGCGCTTGTTTGATACCCCCTTTAGCTTAATTGCTCTTATTGGCATTATGTTGTTAATTGGTATTGTGAAGAAAAATGCCATTATTATGGTGGATTTTGCGATTACGGCTCAACGAGAAGGAAAACTATCCGCTCAAGAAGCGATTATTCAAGCCAGTTTATTGCGTTTCCGCCCTATTATTATGACTACCTTAGCCGCGCTCTTTGGCGCTTTACCTCTGATGCTAAGTAGTGGTGATGGTGCGGAATTAAGGCAGCCATTAGGCATTACCATTGTGGGTGGCTTGCTTATGAGCCAATTATTAACCCTGTATACCACTCCGATTATCTATCTGTTTTTTGATGGTGCTCGCCAACGTTGGCAACAGCGACGCCATAACAAAAAAGAGGCAAATGCATGAAATTAAGAAGTAAGCTATTTTTGGTGATCTTCGCGACTTGCATGATAGTGGTATTTGCTATGCATATCGGTATTCGTAGTAGCTTCCAGCAGGGGTTTATTGGCTATATCAAGAAGAACAGTGAACAACGGGCAACCTTGTTAGCCGAAGCATTAAGCGATCAATATCAATTAACTGGAGATTGGCGTTTTCTTAATCGAGATGATCGCTCTATTTATCAGATACTAAGAACCATTGACCAAATAAGTCAAAGTGGTGAAGGCCCTGCCCCTCGAGGATGGCGTACTCAGTTTTGGATCGTCGATAAACAGATGAAACGCTTATTTGGCCATGATAATCAATTTCCCGCAGAAACCTTTAAAAAACCTATTACTTACCATGATGAAATTGTCGGCTGGGTGATTGTCAGTGCAGCGGATAAAATCAGCAACGAAGCAGATATTAGCTTTGATAAGCAACAGTTACGCACCAGTTGGATCATTGCTGGCTTAACGGTGCTTTTTGCGCTATTAATTACGTTAATACTGTCACGCAGCATGATCCGCCCAGTAAAGCGATTAGTGGAGGCAACCCATAAATTAGCCGCTGGCGATTTTGCTGTTCGCGTGACCCCAACCAATAAAGATGAAATCAGCCAGTTAGCAACGGATTTTAATCAACTTGCCAGTACACTGGAAAAAAATGAGCAAATTCGCCGTGATTATATGGCAGATATCTCCCATGAGTTACGTACGCCATTGGCTATCTTAAAAGGAGAGCTTGAAGCGTTACAAGATGGTGTAAGAAAGCCAACTGCAGAAACTTTAAATTCATTACTCTTTGAAGTAACAAATTTAACTAAACTGGTAAACGATCTACATCAGCTATCATTATCTGATAGAGGCTCTTTGACCTATCGTAAGGATTTTATTGATATTAATGAAATTATTTTGTTAGCTGTCGCCTCTTATCGGCATATTTATCAAGCCAAAGAGATTGCTTTACAGACTGATTTAGATGATAACGTCAAACTGATTGTACAAGCTGATCCGGATAGGTTGATCCAACTTTTTCATAATCTATTAGAAAACAGTGTTCGTTATACCAATTCTGGTGGTCAATTGCATATTAGTAGCAAAAGAGAACATAATAATGTGTTGATTGTGTGGGAAGATAGTGCCCCGGGGCTAGATAAAGCACAATATGAAGCGGTATTCCAACGTTTTTATCGGGCCGAAAGCTCTCGTAATCGTTCCAGCGGTGGCTCTGGTTTGGGGCTTGCTATTTGCGAAAATATTGTCGAAGCTCATAATGGTAAAATTACGGCTATGCCATCCGCTATCGGTGGAGTAAAAATACTTATCGTATTACCTGTCTATTCTGAAGATAATTAAATTTTGCTCTATTGATTATACTAAATATTATTGTCCTAATTGATAACTATTGAGCCATATAGACAATGACCACGACCACATCTACATATTCAATTTTAATCGTTGAAGATGAGCCGAAATTGGCACAATTACTTATTGATTATCTTCAAGCATCCGATTATCAAACGCAGTGGCTGGCAGATGGTACTGAGGTTATACAACATATCAAACAATCTCATTACGATTTAGTCCTGCTTGATCTGATGCTACCGGGTAAAGATGGTATTACCCTATGCAAAGAGTTACGTCAGTTCTCCGATATTCCTATTATTATGGTCACCGCAAAAACAGAAGAAGTAGACCGACTATTAGGGTTGGAAATTGGTGCTGATGATTATATTTGCAAACCTTATAGCCCTCGAGAAGTGGTTGCCCGTGTAAAAACATTATTGCGTCGCTATTATCGGCCACAGGATATTGTGCAAAATAGCGCCTTAGTTATTATTGATGAGCAGGCTTACCAAATTCAATATCATAATAAAATTCTTGATTTAACTACCGCTGAATTTCGTCTTATTAAAGCATTAGCTACACAACCGGGCAAAGTGTTAAGCCGTGACCAGTTAATGGATCATCTGTATGATGATTATCGCATCGTAACCGACCGTACTATTGATAGCCATATAAAAAACTTACGGCGCAAACTTGAGCAACTTAACGATCGAATTGAATTTATTCGTTCAATTTATGGACAAGGCTATCGTTGGGAAACCGCAGCCTATCGTTTTCGATGATATTTTTTCAGGAATACATTGAACCTCGCTACAGTTAAGCGCTAGAATCCTCCCCTTTATGATATACCCTTACCTTTTGTGTAGGGGACTGACTTGAAATCAGAACCAGGAAATTAATCATGTTTACACCCGAATTGCTCTCTCCTGCAGGCTCATTAAAAAATATGCGCTATGCATTCGCTTATGGCGCAGACGCGGTCTATGCAGGTCAGCCTCGCTATAGTTTACGCGTACGTAATAATGAGTTTAATCACGAAAACCTTGCTAAAGGAATACAAGAAGCGCATGAATTAGGTAAACGCTTCTATGTTGTGGTTAACATCGCCCCCCATAATGCAAAATTAAAAACCTTTATCCGTGACTTAAAACCAGTTATTGATATGGGGCCTGATGCGCTGATTATGTCTGATCCGGGTTTGATCATGATGGTGCGTGAAGCTTTCCCTGATATGGATATCCACCTTTCAGTACAAGCTAACGCCGTTAACTGGGCTACCGTAAAATTCTGGCGTCAAATGGGCTTAACTCGCGTTATTCTTTCTCGTGAGCTATCTATTGACGAAATTGCAGAAATTCGTAAACAAGTCCCTGATATGGAGCTTGAAGTCTTCGTTCACGGGGCCTTGTGTATGGCTTATTCGGGTCGTTGCTTATTATCAGGCTATATCAATAAACGTGATCCAAACCAAGGTACATGCACAAATGCCTGCCGTTGGGAATACAAAGTTGAAGAAGGCAAAGAAGATGAAGTGGGGAATATCGTCGAGAAGTACCAACCTATCCCGGTAAAAAATGTTGAGCCAACGTTAGGTGTAGGTGCCCCCACTGATAAAGTGTTCTTAATTGAAGAAGCTAAACGTCCGGGTGAATATATGACGGCGTTCGAAGATGAACACGGTACTTATATTATGAACTCAAAAGATCTGCGCGCTATCGAACACGTTGAGCAGTTAACTAAGATGGGTGTACATTCATTGAAAATTGAAGGTCGTACTAAATCTTTCTATTATTGCGCACGCACAGCACAGATGTATCGCCGTGCTATTGATGATGCTGTTGCAGGTAAGCCTTTCGATCCGACACTGCTGACAACGCTAGAAGGTTTGGCACACCGCGGTTATACCGAAGGTTTTTTACGTCGCCATACCCATGATGCCTACCAAACCTATGAATACGGCTATTCGGTATCAGATACACAACAGTTTGTAGGGGAATTTACAGGTAAACGTGTTAACGGTTTAGCTGAAGTGGATGTTAAAAATAAATTTATCTTAGGTGATAGCTTAGAGCTAATGACACCAACAGGAAATATTCAATTCACTTTAGATGCGTTATTTAATAAAAAACAACAGCCGACAGATGTCGCTCCGGGTAATGGCCATGTGGTTTATTTACCTGTTCCTGACGATGTTGATTTAAACTTTGCACTGCTTATTCGTAATCTGCCAGGAACGACAACCCGTCAACCTCATAAAATTGATGCGGTAGAAGTGAAGTAAATCATCATTATCTGATTTGATGTGGTCAATTTCAAAGATAGATCACATCAATACCTATTCATTTGCCGTATCATCTATTTCGAAAAATAAAGAACTAGAATGAATACAGTAAGACTAGGAACCACCTCCTTGGCAAATCCAATCTCCCTTGGATTTGCCTTTTCTTTTTTTATCCCCCGCTATTTTTATTATTATTTTTTGAGTAACGTAAATTGCTTTTGGCTTTGGTGATACTTTGTAAAAAAAATGGTAATTCGCCTAATATCCATTATCTTTAAATAAGTCATATTAATTAAGGAGTCATATTGATGGGCCAAATCAGTTTGCTGATTATCAATGGAAAAAACTCAGGCAATGAGGCTCTGCGACAAGCGGTTTATCAACAACGCAAGGAAGGTAATGATATCCAAGTCAGAGTGACATGGGAATCAAGTGATATTCAACGCTTTGTGCAAGAAGCACTACATATTCAAGCGCAAACCATTATCGCCGCAGGGGGTGATGGTACGATCAACAATGTCGCCTCTGAGCTGGTTCGTTTAGCCCCCTCTTCGCCCCCCGCGTTAGGCATTATCCCTTTAGGGACTGCAAATGATTTTGCCACCAGTGCACAAATCCCATTAGAGATGGACAAAGCGCTCAGTTTAGCGATTAAAGGTCGCGCCGTTCCTGTCGATATTATTAATGTGAACAAAACACATTACTTTATCAATATGGCCTCAGGTGGCTTTGGCACCAAGATCACCACTGAAACCCCTGAAGCACTAAAATCCGCCTTAGGTGGTGCTGCATATTTTATTAATGGTTTATTGCGTATTGATACCTTAAAAGCGGATCAATGCACCGTTGAAGCTGAAAATTTTCATTGGAAAGGTGAAGCTTTAATTATCGGTATTGGTAATGGACGCCAAGCGGGAGGTGGACAACAACTTTGCCCCGAAGCACTGATTAATGACAATAAACTCAATATTACCCTTGTTGAAGCCCGTGAATTGCTTCCTTCTCTATTAACCAGTCTGTTCGATCGTAAGAAAAATGACAAAATTATTGAGCGAGAAAGTGATTGGGTCACTATTAGTGCGGCTCATGAAATGGTATTTAATTTAGATGGTGAACCCCTTTTAGGGGATAAATTTGAATTTATTGTACTACCTGAAGCGATCCACTGCCGGTTACCGCCCCAATGTGACTTGTTATCTTAATGTAGATAAATGACAATCACTGTCATCTCATCGTGAACTGGAGTAAGTAATGACTGATATAGTAAGTTTGTTAGGTGCTGATGCTAACTCATTATTGGAACATCGCTGCCAAACCATCCCAAGCGAAAATCTCTACCTGCCAGGTTCTGACTTTGTTGATCGTGTGATGATTGATAACAATCGCCCTAATACCGTATTGCGTTCTATGCAAACCCTGTTTAACCATGGTCGTTTAGCAGGAACGGGTTATCTTTCTATTTTACCTGTCGATCAGGGTGTTGAACACTCTGCCGCTGCCTCATTTGCCGCGAACCCACTCTATTTTGATCCCAAAAATATTGTTGAGCTTGCCATTGAAGCCGGATGTAACTGTGTTGCTTCCACCTATGGTGTTCTAGCTTCTGTTTCTCGTCGTTATGCACACAAAATCCCATTTTTGGTAAAACTTAATCATAACGAAACATTAAGCTATCCAACTCAATACGACCAAACGCTGTATGCCAGTGTTGAACAAGCCTTTGAAATGGGGGCTGTTGCTGTAGGTGCGACTATCTATTTTGGTTCTCCAGAAAGCCGCCGCCAAATCGAAGAGATCTCGATGGCATTTGAACGTGCCCATGAATTAGGCATGGTTACCGTATTATGGGCATATTTACGTAATCCAGCCTTTAAGAAAGATGGGGTTGATTACCATGCAAGTGCTGATTTAACAGGTCAAGCCAACCATTTAGCATCAACCATTGGTGCCGATATTGTTAAACAGAAAATGGCTGAAAATAACGGTGGCTTTAAAGCGATTGGTTTTGGTCATACTGATGAGCGTGTTTACACTAAACTGACGAGCGAAAACCCCATTGATTTAGTGCGTTACCAATTAGCTAACTGCTATATGGGACGTGCAGGATTAATTAACTCAGGTGGAGCATCGGGTAATAATGATCTTGCTGATGCAGTACGTACTGCAGTCATTAATAAACGTGCTGGGGGCATGGGGCTTATCTTAGGTCGTAAAGCCTTTAAGAAATCCATGAAAGACGGTGTTGCTCTAATTAATGCCGTACAAGATGTCTATTTAGATAAATCTGTGACTATTGCTTAATTTTTTACGATTAAATTACGCATTGAAGCCCCTTTAATAGGGGCTTTTTGATATCACCACCAGCGATGAAAATGATGTACAGGGCCGAAACCTTGTCCCACCTCTAAACTGTCTGCCTGTTCTAACGCTTGCTGTAAATAGGCTTTTGCTTGTTCAACACAACTTTGCCAATCAGAAACTTGAGGACGAATAGCAGCTAAAGCGGCTGAAAGTGTGCATCCCGTACCGTGAGTATTTTTTGTATTGATGCGCGGTGAAGTAAATCGCCATTGCCCATCTTGGGTCAATAACCAATCAGGACTTTCTTTCTCGCTTAAATGGCCCCCTTTCATCAATACCGCCTGACAACCTTGATAAAGTAATGCTTCACCTTGTTGTTTCATAGTTGTTTCATCTGTCGCGATATCACAACCTAATAGTGCTGCCGCCTCAGGCAGATTTGGCGTGATCAAATCAACGCGGGGTAATAACTGAGTGAACATTTTATCAATAGCATCAGGTTGTAACAGTGGATCGCCACTTTTGGCAAGCATAACAGTATCAAGTACGACAAAAGGAATGGGATATTGCTGCAGTTTATCGCAAACGACATCAATAATACTGGCATTAGAAAGCATACCAATTTTAGCGCTATCTATTCTGACATCAGAAAGTACCGCATCTAATTGTGCTGCGACAAAATCAGGGGATAAATCATAGACAG
Source organism: Proteus sp. HMSC14B05 (assembly GCF_001808035.1). Lineage (NCBI taxonomy): Bacteria > Pseudomonadati > Pseudomonadota > Gammaproteobacteria > Enterobacterales > Morganellaceae > Proteus > Proteus sp. HMSC14B05. The sequence goes on from NZ_KV791979.1 coordinate 14,373, forward strand.
AGTGTACACCACAGGTATTTTGCGCTACCAGTGCAGTCATGACTGTTGTGCCATATACACCCAGTGCGGAAAATGTTTTCAGATCAGCCTGTATCCCCGCCCCACCACTCGGATCGGTGCCGGCGATAGACAACGCGTTATATCTCACTAATTAACTCCTCCTTTACCAGTTACAGAAAAGTCGGGCTCTGTTAATCAGCACAGTGACCTTGACTTCCCTACGCTGGCATTATCCAGATCAGGTTATACGGGTTCATCTCAGCCAATAGGCGCCCCGAGCCAAAGCTTATATGATATAAGCCACAAGAGTATCGCATGCAGAAGATAAAGAAGCTAGCTTGATAATGACAACCTTTATCAGCTCACTTAACGTGCTTTAAGTTAACTTTTCTATTTTTGCCCATATAACAAACACTATTCATTATTAACGTTATATTAATATTTCAATATGCGATAAAAAAACCGATGGATATGTAATCGTTATATTATGTTATAATGTTTTTTAGATAATATTTAATCGTTATTATCTTACTTAGTTTTTTTTATTCTAAAATCTAATAAATTATGTATCATTATTAAGCTTAATAAATCCTCAATTATATTAACTAATACTATAAATAATTATCTTTTAAATGGGAGCAACTGAGATGCATCTCTTTGTAACCATTTGAAATTAAATATAATGTTATTAAAATAGTTCAATTTCGGATAGCTCTTATCTGAATATTTCACTAATTAAATAACACTATGACACAAATTTTTTTAACATTACCAGAACCACCGCAATGCCGTATTCGGAGTTATATATGTCATCTACCTATTTTCACTCTAGCCTATTAGCAGCTACACTGTTTTCAGTTACGTTAACAGCACCTGCTTTTGCTTCTGAAAATACGCAAAACACACCTCAGACTATTACGACAAAAAAACCTCAGCCAGCAGAGAACACTTTCTCAGAAAAAAATGAGGAAAGCTATTGGGGAAAATTTAAACGTAATCTTACCCAAACTTGGGATAATGACCAATATAACTACTATTTACCGGTATGGACTTGGCATAACCGTTTTACTTACGATAAAGAAAAAACCAATCGTTATAACGAAACGCCTTGGGGATTTGGTATGGGTAAATATCGTTATGATAATGAGGGTGATTGGCATGGCTTATATGCTATGGCCTTTATGGATTCCAATAATCGTGTACAACCTATTATGGGCTATGGTTTTGAAAAAATGTGGTATCCCGGTGGAGATAGAGAGGGTTTTCGCATGGGGGCGGGCTTTACCTTAAGTGTGACTGCTCGTCATGAGTATAACTATATTCCTATGCCATTACCTCTACCGCTAGTGTCAGTCGGTTATGGACACTTATCATTACAGGCGACTTATGTACCAGGAACCTATAATAACGGTAATGTTTTATTTGCTTGGTTACGTTGGCAGTGATCGATTGCCCTAATAAAAAAATAAAGTGACCCTTTTTAGAGTCACTTTTTTAATATCGCGTTTTTCTTATCTTTCGCTTAGGCTAACTTAGCCAAGATAATTTAACTATCTTGCCTTGCTTGTGTGGTTGTCAGCGATTTTTTAGTTCTTGAGATCTTAAAACCTATCCAGAGCAAGCCTACCCAAAATGGCATCAAAATAACGGAAATATTAATTTTTGGCATCATTAGAATAATGACCAAAATCATACATAAAAAGGCTAAACACAGATAGTTACCATAAGGATACCAAAGTGCTTTAAATGAAGGCTCTACACCCTCTTTAATTTTAGCTGCACGGAATTTTAAGTTTGCTAAACAGATCATGATCCAGTTAAGCACTAATGTTGTTACCACTAATGCCATTAATAGCTCTAAAGCTTGATCAGGGAGTAAATAGTTAACCAAAATCCCGAGTGATGTGGCTATCGCAGATAACCCCAAAGAAATAACAGGTACACCACGTTTATTAACCTTAGATAATGAATGCGGTGCATTGCCTTGTTTGGCTAAACCGTACAGCATCCGGCTATTAGAATAAACGCCACTGTTATAGACAGATAATGCCGCGGTTAAAACCACCGCATTTAAAATATGGGCAACAACAAAATTATCTAAATTATGGAAAATAAGTACGAAAGGACTTTCTCCTTTCACCACTTGGGTCCAAGGATAAAGAGAAAGCAGTACAATCAATGAACCAATATAGAAAATCAAAATACGATAAACAACTTGGTTAGTTGCTTTGGGAATACTTACTTTAGGATTTTCTGCTTCTGCGGCGGTGATCCCCACCAGCTCAAGTCCCCCAAATGAGAACATCACAATAGCTAATGCAGACATAAACCCAGTAAAGCCATGAGGGAAGAAACCTAGCTCCCATAAATTGCTCACAGAAGCTTGTGGACCACCATTACCACTGACCAATAAATAGCTACCAAATAAAATCATACCAACGATCGCCAAAACTTTTATAATGGCAAACCAAAACTCGGTTTCACCATACATTCTGACATTAATTAGGTTAATTAAATTAATAGCAACAAAAAACACCGCTACCGAAACCCACACCGGAATATCAGGTAACCAATAATTAATATATTTTCCTGCGGCGGTTAATTCAGCCATACCGACAAGAATAAACATAACCCAGTAGTTCCAACCTGATAAAAAGCCAGCAAATGGCCCCCAATACTTATTGGCAAAGTGACTAAATGAACCCGCAACCGGCTCTTCGGCAACCATTTCACCAAGTTGGCGCATGATCATAAACGCAATAAAACCACCAATCGCATAGCCTAATATAACTGATGGCCCAGTCATATTAATGGTTTGCGCGATACCAAGAAACAGACCAGCGCCGACAGCCCCACCCAGCGCAATCAGCTGGATATGTCGATTTTTAAGACCGCGCTTTAATTCTGCTTGTTGCGACTCTTTCGCCATACATCCTCTTTTCTTCATCTATCAGGTAAAAGTGTAAATCAATGTTTACGATTTTGTTTATTTCAAGCCACCATTAAAACACTAATCTGACTTGAATAACAAATACATTTTGTGATAGAGGGGAAAAAGCATAGAAAGCGGGTTTTTTACGGCTGCTTAGAGGGAAATAAGATGGTAAAGCGACAGATACCTTGCTGAAAATCTTCGCCTTGATCGCAAAAATTATCTAACGCCACAAGGTACAACCCCAAGCTGATAGCTAATATAATTATTAAGCTAATAATTATTTTCTTTGCGTTCAAATTAAAATCCTTTAAATACATTTTGTTTATAGTACTTATTACAAAATAGGCATTCGCTTTAATACGATAACAACGCCTATCACTGTTGTTATAAAATTCGCAATAAGTTATCTCTAAGATTAAATTTAGCATAGTTTTCATAAAGAAAGTTAAATGCTTCCTCGACAGAAAACAGATAATTGGCACTATTTTTTCTTAATTGTACGCAAAATAGGCATTTTTATTTTAATTACACATTTTGCCAACACATAGAAACAGCAATCAACTAATATGGATTTCTCTGTTTGCCACTTTTTGTATAATATTAAGGAGTTAATTTTGTTTTTTACCTTAACTTCATCGATAGAATGGAACTGTAATGCCACAAGATAATCATCTCGCATTAGTTTGCGCGCTAAGTAAATGGATTGAGGAGCATTTAGGTCGCGTAATACACCTTGAAGAGCTAGCGGCTTACTCCGGCTATTCCCTTTGGCATATGCAGAAAATTTTTAAAGAAGTCACGGGCACCTCTTTAGGAAAGTATATTCGCCAACGCCGTTTAGCGGGGGCTATCCATCTTTTACGCACCAGTGACCGCTCAATATTTGATATTGCATTAGATTTCGGCTTTGGCTCGCAATCACACTTTACGTATATGTTTCGTAAAGAGTATGGCATCACTCCATTTGACTTTAGGCAAAATCAAGATATCGAGTTAGAGACAAAACAGCCCTTACATTTGCAATCACTTTGTTGTGATTAGACTGACTTTTATGTGGCATAGAGATATTCTCTTTCGTGTCACATAAATAAAGCCCCAGTTATGTGATGATAATGCCTCGCCCTTACCAACCATTAACTGCTTTACTTTAATATGGGGATGATAATGAGTATTAAGCTTATCGTTATTGATTTAGATGGAACGTTACTAAACGAACAACATGAGATCACACCTGAAGTACATCAAGCGATCCAACATGCTAAAAATTCTGGAGTGCACATTGTTCTTGCATCTGGGCGATCTTTTAACGGCATCTCTCCCTACTTAAAAGCACTTAATCTTGATACATCTGATAACTTTTGCATTAGCAATAATGGTAGCCAAATTCACCAAGCAGAAAATGGTGAAATTATCACCGAAGACTTGCTCAATTTTGAAGATTACCTCTATTTTGAAGATCTCTCCCGTGAGATAGGTGTTCACTTTCATGTTTTAAGTGATAATAAAATTTATACCACCAATCGCCATATTAGCCATTTTACTTGTCGTGAAGCATTCTTAACGTGGACACCTCTCTATTATCGCCCCTTAAGCGAAATGCAAAGAGATATGCGCTTTAGTAAATTTATGCTCGTTGGTACACCTACGGTATTAGATAACGCAATGCAATATTTACCTGCTAATATCTATCAACAATACAGCATATTACGTAGTGCTCCTTATTTTATTGAGATATTAAATACCGATGTCAATAAAGGAAACGCGGTACAAAAAATAGCAGAACATTTAAAAATCACTCCAGAGAAAATAATGTGTATTGGCGATCAAGATAATGATTTAGCGATGTTACAGTATGCAGGATTGGGTGTTGCGATGGGAAACGCCCCTGAAGAGATCAAAAAAGTGGCGAAATTTATTACATTATCTAATAAAGAACACGGTGTTGCCGTCGCTATCAATAAATTTATTTAAACACGATATTTTTTGTGTTTTATCACTAATGTCTACAAAATTATATAGCAATTGTGATCCTAGCTAGAGGATCACACTGCTTGCCCCCCTGCTTTATAGCCATTTATTATGCTCCTTTTCCTGCTGGATCAGGATTAAACACCTATTTCTTCTTACATCTCCGTCAGAATTTGTTACTATCAATTCTCTTTTCGTTATTCAAACACTATTTTTACAAGATAATTACCTAGTAATTAGGCTAAATATAGAATAACAAGTATAAATTATTAATATATTCTCTCTCAGACAGGTAGTATTAGTTATGCTTTCAACAAAAGACATGCTAGTCCTTGGAATGATGGTTTTTGCTCTTTTCCTTGGCGCTGGTAATATTATTTTCCCTCCAATGGCAGGTTTCCAATCTGGAAACCAATGGTTTAGTACGTCATTAGGATTTTTGGTTACGGGTGTCTTACTCCCTTTTTTAACCTTAGTCACCGTAGCTATTCGTGGACGTGGTGAACGCCTTTCTATCGACTTGCCATCATGGTTTGCGGTGTTATTTTGGATTGCACTTTACCTGATTGTCGGTTCTACCTTTGCAATGCCTCGGGTCACGAACACCGCCTATGAGATGGGATTTTTACCTCTTGGTCTTATTGAAAAAAATACTACGACCCATCTGACTTTCGCATTAATATTTAACCTATTAAGTATGTTCTTTATGCTTAAACAAGGTACGATGATCAGTGCCATCGGTAAATTCATGACCCCAGCGCTCTTAATACTCCTGGTTGTCGTTGGTATTGCTGTGGTGGCTAAACCGCTTTCCCCTATTGAAGAGCCTACCGGCCTTTATGCGGTAAATGGCTTCTTCTCCGGTATTATTGACGGTTATCAAACCATGGATGTGCTATCTGCTATGGCTTTTGGCGGGATCGTCGCTCGTGCGTTATATACCAAAGGGATCACCAATCCTAAACAAATTGGTTTTATCACCATAAAAGCGGGGATGATTTCGGTTTTACTCTTAGCCGCCCTTTATTTATGTTTATTCTATTTAGGTGCCACAAGTCACGCGGTATCTGTTTTTGCTGATCCAGCACTAAATGCCACTAACGGTGGCCAAATCTTCTCACGTTACGTAGACGCTTTATTTGGCTCTGTCGGTACTTGGTTGATGGGCGGGATTGTTTTATTAGCCAGTATGACAACCTTAGTCGGGGTTACTAGTGCTGCGGCAGACTACTTTGCGACATTCCATCATCGTTTAGGCTATCGCTTCTGGGTTGTAGTATTTACACTGTTAACGACGTTAGTCTCTACTTTTGGTCTTGATACCTTATTACGTGTCACTATTCCTGCATTATTAATGATTTATCCAACATCGGTGACACTAGTCTTACTACAATTTGTTCGCCATAAACTAAAATCACCGCGTTTTACTTACCGCTTTACAATCTGTGTCATTGTTTTAATGAGCCTACTTGACACATTAAAACAGTTAAAATGGCTAAATGGAGATTTATTACAACTATTTAGTTACATTCCACTGTCTGAGTATGGCCTAGGTTGGTTATTACCGGGTATTATTGCATTCGCAATTTCATTACTAATTAGTCTCAGTTTTAAAGAAACCGACACAGAAATTGCTACACCTAATACAGTAAAATAAATCTATTATTGCAACTAGCCCCAAAGTAAATAGTCACTTTGGGGCTAGTTTTTATCCTTAATAACTATCAATTATCTGAATGTTTTATTGACTCAGTTGATGGCTGTATCCACTTAGTTCGATATTTATCAATTAACGCCATTAAAATAGCTTCTGACTGCGCATCAGGAATACCTTTAATATCACTTGGTCTAAAATGCATTTGAAATGCGCTAACCACTTTTTGCGTTTCAGGATCTAATATCCCTGTTGTTGGTGTTTGATAACCATACTTCGCTAACAAGGTTTGAAAATTAGCAATATCAACAGGCTCCGATGCAGCTCTTCCCGCTAAATAGAAAGTAACTGTTTCATCATCTGGCCAAGCGCCTATTCCTTGTTTCGCTAATTCAGCCCATGGGAAAAGTGGTCCCGGATCAACTTTGCGTTGTGGAGCAATATCACTATGCCCGACCACATTTTGTGGTTCAATACCATAGCGTTGAATAATATCTTTCATCATCATAGTAATGGTTGAGAGTTGTTCTGCGGTATAAGGTAACCACTCTCTTAATGTACCCTGATCTTTATAACCATAATTCACTATCTCAATACCAATTGAACCATCATTTAAACCTGCACTATTTCCCCACTGACTTAGCCCCGCATGCCATGCTCTTTTATCTTCACTCACTAAAGCAAACACAACCGGCTTACCATCAACATAATTTGGTTTGGTAGGAATTAAATAATGACTGCTTACATTTCCCGAAGTTAACGTTTTTAACGATTCTTTATCGTCAACGGCGGTGTAGTGCATAACTAAAAATTTTACGCGATTATCTTGCCCAGGATTATTGGGAACAACTTGTGCAAAATAATCCCCCCTATCAATAAGCTGAGGTTGCTGAACACAACCTGAAAGCAACCCCAAAGTAACAAGTAAAAAGAGACTGTAGCGACTAAAGATCATTATCCATCCTGAATACATTAGACTATAAATTTAAGGCTAAATTGTAGACAAAAAACCCATATTAAAAAATATGGGTTTTGTATTTTGGTTTTTTTTTAATAATTTTTTAATGAATACCGTACTTGCTCAATTATTGCCTCACCTTTTCACAGCGGACTAACGGTTCATTAGGTAAAGGCTCTTTATCCCAAATACCTTGCTCTATATCATTTTGTAATTCAGGGTATTGGCGAATATTGAAAGTGGGTAATACACCAGCTTGTCGCTGTTGGTTATAATCTTTAATTAACTTCAAAGCGACGCCTGAAAGTAAAATAATGGCAATTAAGTTAGTGACAGCCATCAATCCCATCGAGAGATCAGCCATTTTCCACACTAACGGCATTTCAGCCAAAGCACCAAACATCACCATCGCCAGTACGGCTGATCTGAGTAAGAATAGCCCTGTCATATGATTGCGGCCTAAAAAAATCATATTACTTTCAGCATAGGCATAATTTGCAATAATCGATGTAAAGGCAAAGAAAAAAATCGCAACAGCAATAAAAGTACTCCCCCAACCACCGACAGTTGACGATAATGCTAGCTGGGTTAACTGAATACCATTAATACCATCTTGATAATTATCTAACACACCTGAGGATAAAATAATCACTGCAGTCGCACTACAAATCACCAAGGTATCCATAAATACCCCTAACATCTGAATATAACCTTGCGATGCTGGATGAGGTGGGTAAGGTGTTGCAGAAGCGGCGGCATTAGGTGCAGAGCCCATACCTGCTTCATTAGAAAATAGGCCGCGTTGAATACCTTGGGTCATCGCTTGACTAATACCATAGCCAATTGCCCCTGCTGCGGCTTCCTGTAAACCAAATGCGCTTTTAAAAATTAGCATAAACACTTCAGGTAAACGTTCAAAATGATCTGCAACAACCCAAAATGCTAATAATAAATAGGCGATAGCCATAATGGGTACAACCAGCTCAGCAACACGCGCAATCCAACGTAGACCGCCAAAAATAATAAAGCCGCTCATCACCACCAGTCCAATACCAACATATAATGGATCGAAATTAAATGCTGATGCAGCTGCTTGCGCTATTGAGTTAGCTTGTACCGCATTAAAAACAAGTCCGAAGGCAATGATGAGGAAAATGGCGAATAATACGCCCATCCAACGCATATTGAGGCCTTTTGTCATATAATAAGCAGGGCCACCGCGATAGTTACCTTCATCATCTTTAGTTTTATACAACTGTGCTAATGTACTTTCTATTAAGGAAGTCGCCATACCTATAATTGCAACTACCCACATCCAAAAAATGGCCCCAGGGCCACCTGCGGTCAGCGCAATTGCTACACCTGTTAAGTTACCCGTTCCAACACGTGCAGCTAAACTGGTACATAAAGCTTGGAATGAAGAGATACCTGATTTATCTGACTTATGACTATTTTTTAAAATAGAAAACATATGACCAAAATGGCGGATTTGAATAAATCCTGTTCGAATAGTGAAATAAATACCCACGCCAAGGAGTAAGTAAATAAGTACATATCCCCATAAAATGTTATTTGCAAAGTTAATTAGCCCTGTCAAATTAATCCCCTTATGTAATAACGTATATAACCTATCCTTACATCGCTATTGAAATAAAAAACAGATAAACACCTATAATTGAACCAATAAATGGCTTATGTATGTCTTTATCTCATATCAAAAATGATTGTCTAAAAAGCGACTTAAATGTAACACAAGATTATACGATATGTATATTTTTTGTTTATTTTTTTATTATTTAATCATTCTATTTAATTATCTTATTAACTAGAAACTTTAGCATAACAAAATAAAAAACCTATAAATATCATTTAGATAAATAATTAAAACATTCTATATTATAGAATAAAATAAATTTACTGATCTACAAAATATTGTTAATTGATTATTTAACAACATGCTAAAAGATGAAAAAAACACCAATAAGAATTGATTGTCAAATATACAATTTCCATTTTAAAGTGAGATTTAAATCAAATAAGTGGATTTATTAATTAAATATTCTCTTAGTAGTAATGCTAATAAGAATTTGAAAAGCGCATTATAAGAAATGCATAGTGAAAAAATAATATAACTTTAACGAACGAAATTATTATTTTTTAACAAAATATTAATAACTTTACTTTAGGGACAGGACTATTACGAACTCTATTAATAATAAATGTTTTAAAGTACTCCGTTTTTCTTCTCTATCTTCTTTGTTTTTACTTAAATTTTATTTTACTTATTTCCATTTTCTGCTTATTTATTATCGCCTTTTCCCTTTTGTTTCCATAACAATTTAATGTTGATTATTTTTTGATTAATAAAAAAATCAATATTCACGTAAATTTACTTATTAACCATTTAGTTAATTTTATTTATAATACATTTTTCCCTGGTGTTGTATTATTTTTTGCCCTGTTTCCCCAACAGGGCTTTTTTTTATCCTTATTTTTCATTCTGTTAGTGATTACTCAATCGTTTTTATAAAAATTAACTAAAAAAATAAAACATAAAATAGACAATATTAACATTTTATTAAAATTTAATTATTACTTTATCTATAATGTAAAAATAATCGATATGAATAAAATTGATCTAGATCAAATATAAAACTCGTCAAAATTGGTTACTGACTCAGAGAAACATTAAAAAAACTAATTTTAAATATAATTAATTCAATATAATAAACATGTTACCTTGGCTAGCTAAAAAATGTACCAGTAGAATAATTTATTTAAAGGCAATATTATTTACTACTAATAACTATTAGTAATAAAGTTTTTTATCCATTATCTATACAATTGCTTTCTATTTCTTTTTTTAAAATAATTTCTTTTAGTTACTTGCATTACTCATCGCTCTCTTTTACTTTACTCTCATATAACAAGGGAGAAAGTACGATGGGTTATAACCTTGCTGAACTTACACAAGAAGAAAAAGATAAAATTAATGTCAACCTAGCCGCTTCAGGGGTTGCCTTTAAAGAGCGTTATAATATGCCAGTAGTGGCTGATGCGATAGCAAGAGAGCAACCTCAAGCTTTACAAAGCTATTTTCAAGAAAGAGTGACCTTTTATCGAGCACGAAGCCAACACTATTCTCGCTTACCTTTTGAGTCGAAATAAATACCGTGCTCAGTATTAAAAAAAGAGATAAACATTTACGTTTATCTCTTTTTTATTTTCAAGTAATGATATAAAAAATGGGCGAAAAATCGCTATTTCTTATCAGTTAAATCATACTATTTACTTGATATATAGGTAATTTTATTCTCATCACAATTAACTTCAACATTGTAACGTAGATCGGTACGAGCACCTCTTACATCCAAGATAACATGATAGCTATTATCTCTTTTGATAACATCGTTCGCATTAATATTCGCCACAGGTTTTGGTCCTAGTGCTTTTTTATCATCCTGCCAGCGAGGTAATCGATTGAGTAAATAATCATTTTTCACTCTAGTGGCAAGTTGCTCTTTATCAAGATTAACACAACTAGCAAAAGGGGCTGAGCGCACAACATTATTATCATTATTCACATTTGTGACACTTTCTGCAGAGGCTCCAAAAGAAACCGCAAGAAAAAGACCTGCACCAAGTATCCCTGTTTGACCAACTAATTTGCTTAATTTCATAATAACCTCCCGAAAATATCCCTTAAAGCAGGACGAGTTTCTATTAAGCATAGCATAAGCAAAACAGGGTATTTGTGACATTTGTTAAAAAAATGTTTTAATCATTGTCATCGTCAAACACAATAGAGACTGATTCACGAGTCGTGTGTTTTTCTCTTAATTCTTGAGCGACCAATTGGATCGCCTCACCACTACTCATACCTTCGGACATCAGATGTTGAATTTTTTCTACTGCTTTTTGTTGTTCTTCATGTGTTAATGTAGGCATTCCTAGAAACATAATGTTACTCTTATCTTAATCGATTTCTATGTTGGTCTTTACAATAATGCAATCACTGAACTAATGATTGATAGTGTAAATGATACAGAATACTTGTTTAAATGGTCATAAAATGGATATGCAATTACAGCAACGTGAATTAACTTATACCCCTGATTTAGCATTACGGGTATTTGCGCCTATCGCCTCTTTGTCTTGGTCTAGTTTACTGCATTCAGGTTTTGCCGAACATCACCATAATCGTTTTGATATTGTTGTATCCGATCCTGCTATTACCTTAGAAACACGCAAACAAATTACCACTATTAAAGAGAAAACCGGTCGAGTCAAACGCTCTAAAAAAGATCCCTTTACGCTTATCCAAACAGCATTAGACGCTTTTAATTTTCATCCAGTCAGTGATGAAAGGCTTCCTTTTCTAGGTGGCGCATTAGGTATATGGAGTTACGATTTAGGTCGTCGCATTGAAATATTACCAGAATTAGCAAAAAATGAACTTAATTTCGCTGATATGGCTATCGGTATTTATGATTGGGCACTAATTGTTGACCATCAACTGAAAAAAGCCACATTAATAAGCTACCAAGATATTGACGCACGTCTCCAATGGCTAGCAAAGCACGCTGATAATAACACAATAGAAAAAAAAGAACCTTTTGTCTTAACTTCTCCATGGCAATCAAACATGAGTAGTGATGAATACAATGAAAAAATTGCTAAAATTCATCAATACTTACTTTCAGGGGATTGCTATCAAGTCAATTTAGCGCAACGTTTTTGTGCTAATTATAGCGGTGATGAATGGAATGCATTTTTAACACTAAATCAAGCGAATAAAGCACCATTTTCTGCTTTTATGCATTTACCTCATCATTTTGTTATGAGTATTTCTCCTGAACGTTTTATTCATTTAAGTGATCATAAAATTGAAACACGTCCAATAAAGGGTACCCTTCCCCGTAAAGCGCATCCCGATGAAGATGATGAACAAGCGCAATTGCTGGCAAATTCTCGTAAAGATCGTGCTGAAAACTTAATGATTGTCGATTTAATGCGCAATGATATTGGTAAAGTTGCCACAACAGGATCAGTCAAAGTACCTGAATTATTCGTTGTTGAACGCTTTCCCGCCGTACACCACTTAGTCAGCACCATTACCGCTGAACTTCCAGAAAATTTAAACGCAACTGACTTATTACGTGCGGCCTTCCCCGGTGGTTCAATTACTGGCGCACCTAAAATTAGAGCAATGGAGATTATCGAAGAACTAGAGCCACATCGTCGCCATGGATATTGTGGTGCCATTGGCTATATTAGTTTTTGTGGTACGATGGATACTAATATCTCAATTAGAACTCTACTGACGGAAAAAAATAAAATTTACTGTTGGGCGGGGGGTGGAATTGTCGCTGATAGCGTTGCCGAACAAGAGTACCAAGAAACCTTTGATAAACTTGGTCAAATATTAACTGTTTTAAGTGAAGTTTCTCCCGATGACACTTATTGATACCTTTATCAATCGCTTTCAACTTACTTTACCCGAGCCGGTAAATCAGCTTATTGATGCTAAAAAATCGGCAGCGGTTTTACTGCCGATTATCAATAAGCCTAATCCAACGATCCTCTTAACAGAGCGCGCATCAACGTTGCGCTCTCATGCCGGACAAGTTGCGCTCCCCGGAGGGAAACGCGATCCACAAGATAAAAGCCTCATTGAAACGGCATTACGTGAAGCCTATGAAGAGGTCGATATTCCGCCCAGTATGGTTTCTGTGATCGGCCAATTAGCCCCATTACGCAGTTCAGAAGGTTATTTAGTAACCCCCATTGTCGGGGTGATCCCCCCCAATTTATCTTTACGTCATAATCCCACAGAAGTCGCTTCTGTCTTTGAAATGCCATTAAGTTATGTACTCAATACTCAGCGCTATTTACCGTTAGATTTTCGTCGTGCCGGTAAAATGCATCGCATCTATTTTTACCCTTATGAAGGGCATTTGGTGTGGGGACTAACCGCAGCTATTTTACATAACCTCGCGTTGCATATTACTTAATTTATTATTTTATTATCCAACGCTATCTTTTTATCGTCACCACTACAACTGTACTTAGCTATTTTAAAAAAATGTTGTAAACTAGACTATTAACGGGACGATATAATCGTAAAAACGCTCCCCTTACTATAAATAACTATATTTTTATTATTTTTTTAACCCTCACTCTTATTAAGGAGTCTGACGTGATTAGCGTTTTCGACATGTTTAAAGTGGGCATTGGGCCATCTAGCTCTCACACCGTAGGCCCCATGAAAGCGGGGAAAGAATTTGTCGATGATTTAGTCAGCCAGGATCTGATTGCGTCTGTCACTCGCGTAGCTGTTGATGTATACGGCTCATTGTCATTGACAGGCAAAGGTCACCACACTGATATCGCAATTATTATGGGCTTAGCAGGTAATGCACCCGCTACTGTCGATATTGACAGCATTCCCGGTTTTATTCGTGAAGTTGAAGAAACTGGCCGTTTACCATTAGCAAATGGATTAAAAGTTGTCGATTTTCCAGCTGAAAGTATGCATTTTAGCAATGATAATCTTTCATTACATGAAAATGGCATGACAATTCATGCTTTTGCAGGTGACAAAGAAATTTATCGTAAAACCTACTACTCTATTGGTGGTGGATTTATTGTTGATGAAGAAAACTTCGGCAAATCTGTGCTTGACAGCCAACCTGTTTCTTATCCGTATGCAAGCGCTGAAGAGTTATTAAAACATTGTAAAGAAACCGGATTATCAATCTCTAGCTTAATGATGAAAAATGAGCTAGATCTTCATACTCAAGCCGAAATTAGTGCCTATTTTGCTGATGTTTATAAAACCATGCAAGAGTGTATCGAGCATGGTTTAAATACCGAAGGCGTATTACCGGGACCACTTCGTGTTCCTCGTCGTGCTGCGTCACTAAATCGTTTATTAACTTCCAGTAATAGCCTGTCTAACGATCCGATGAAAGTCGTTGATCTTATCAATATGTTTGCACTGGCAGTGAATGAAGAAAATGCCGCTGGTGGACGAGTGGTCACCGCACCAACGAATGGTGCATGTGGTATTGTTCCAGCTGTATTGGCTTATTACGATCGCTGTATTGAAAAGGTCACGCCTGAAATTTATACCCGTTATTTCTTAGCCTCAGGAGCGATTGGTATTCTTTACAAAATGAATGCTTCTATTTCTGGCGCTGAAGTGGGTTGTCAAGGCGAAGTGGGCGTTGCTTGCTCAATGGCTGCCGCAGGACTTGCTGAATTACTCGGTGCTAGCCCTGAACAAGTCTGTGTTGCTGCTGAAATCGGTATGGAGCATAACTTAGGTTTAACTTGCGATCCTGTTGCAGGACAAGTACAAGTTCCTTGTATTGAACGTAATGCAATTGCCTCTGTTAAAGCGGTAAATGCTGCTCGTATGGCATTACGTCGTACCAGTGAACCACGAGTTTCACTTGATAAAGTGATTGAAACCATGTACGAAACAGGTAAAGACATGAACGCAAAATATCGCGAAACCTCTCGTGGTGGATTAGCAATAAAAGTTCAATGTGACTAATTAGCCTGATTTTATTTCTAAAGTCCATTTATAATAAATGGACTTTTTTTATTTCAATAATAGTTAAATCGATTTAAAATAATAACCCTATAAATAACACCTATATTATTTATCTATAAATTACTTATCTATTTTAAAATGTCAGTTAATAACTATATACCTACCAAATATAGGTTTATTTAACTTTCATTTAATTTATTCTCATTTTTATAACTTATAATTTATGTGTGTATTAATTTTTTATTTTATCTAAAAAATAAGATAAAAATAAATAAACACATTGTTTATTATATGGTTAATATTTCATCATATTGAATTTTATCATTTTTTTAACATGATAATAATATAAAAAATATATTTTCAAACGAAAAAACAATAATGATAATTATTATCAATATCATCTTTTAAATATATGAAATAATATGTTGCCTTTCATAAATAATATGATATCTTCTGCATCAAGTCATTGGGGAGTAGCCTGTCTTAAAATAAATCTCATTATTTTAAGAAGTCTGTATCAACATACTCGCTTATTTTTATTTAGCGTGGTACAGACGCCATTATTTGGTTGGCAAGACCATAGACACATAATTGTACTTCTTTGGTTGGGGGTCAATTGTGTGTATATGGAAACACCCCAACCGAGGCTATTGTTATGAGTTTTTACGCCACAATTATTCTCGCCCTTGCTCTTTCTATGGACGCATTTGCCGTCGCTGTCTGTAAAGGCGCCACCTTACATAAACCTCATTTTCGTGAAGCCCTCCGCACCGGTTTTATCTTTGGTATTATTGAAGCAAGCACCCCGATTATTGGTTGGGCATTAGGTTTATATACCAGTCAATATATTATTCAGTGGGATCACTGGGTCGCCTTTGGTTTATTGGTTATATTGGGTGGACGAATGATTTATCAGAGTTTAAAGCGTGGTGATGATTGCATTTGTGAAGAGGCTCCTCAACGTCACGGTTCACTCTCTTTAATTGCGACAGGTATTGCCACCAGCCTTGATGCGATGGCAATTGGTGTCGGCTTAGCCTTTCTACAAGTCGATATTGTCCATACCGCGATGACCATCGGTATGATGACCATGATTATGGCAACACTGGGTATGCTGATCGGTCGCTATATTGGCCCTGTGCTTGGCAAAAAAGCTGAAATTATCGGGGGTATGGTGTTGATTGCTATCGGCTTTAATATTCTTTTTGAACATCTTGATCTGTTTATGTACGCACATTAAGTCGTCATAATATGAAAAAGCTTAGGTATGAACACAACCTAAGCTTTTTTATTCTAAACACGTTGATAAACACGAATTAAAAAATCAGTTTCACAAGCAAATTGCTCTGTTTTATCTAATGTCTCTTTTACCTCTTCACTCGCACGCCAAGCAAAAGGCGTCATTTGTAATAAATCAACCGCTTGTTTACCTGTTAACGCCATATTATAAGCAACTTGATGCTGTGCTATTTGCTTGAACCCAGCAAATATCTCATCTTTTAGTGGGTGAAGATGCACTGTTGAATAAATCAACGCTTTAAGTTGATAAAGATGGCGCGGTGCGGGTGTCACCGTAATAATATATCCACCTTGAGCAATAACTCGTGTTAATTCGCTGGCATTGCAAGGGGCATAAATACGTACCACTGCATTTAATGAAGCATCACAAAAAGGCAGACGTTGGCTGGACGCAACGCAAAACTGAATAGGAGCATAGCGTTTTGCTGCATATTTAATGGCAACCTTCGCCACATCTAAGCCATAGACTTGTGGATTTTTTGACTTTAGTTGTTGATATATCTGATAGGTATAATACCCTTCTCCACAACCAATATCTAACACCTGAGGATTATCTTCCGGTAAATGTTCAGCCACTAATTGAGCCACTTTGTCTCGCATTGGTTGATAAAAGCCCGCATCTAAAAAATCACGCCGAGCACTAATCATCTCTGCACTATCCCCCGGCTCTTTAGAACGTTTAAATTGTACCGGGAGTAAATTAACATACCCCTCTTTAGCGCAATCAAATTGATGGTGATTGTCACAAACCCAACTATGGGCTTTAAGAGCAAGTGGCTGGGAGCAAAGTGGACATTGATAAGACATAATATTTTTACATATTCCAAAATAAAATTGGGAGAGATAATAACATATCTCCCCCAATCATGCGGAAAACCTTAATGCACAGAGACCATTTCAATGCATTGTTGACATATTGTTATTCGGTTAGCTTCGTTTTAATTTTTCGGTATTTGCAATAAATAACGCGATAACGAGCAATAAAATGGCGCCGGACTGAATCAAAGTATCTACCGAGTCTTTATGTTCAACAATAATCAGACGCACAATAGCTGTAATACCTATATAAATAAAATACCTTAAAGGAAAATGACCACCGGATAAAAAATATTTTACAATCAATGCGATAAACTCAAAATAAAGGAAGTAGATCAAAATTCCTTCTAATAACTGATAAGAAGATTCTTCAGCAGCTAAGTTAAATAATAAAGAGGCGATAACATAAGTTTCTTTGATCAAAAAACTGACTAATACGATGGCTAGAATAAGTAATCCGCAATTCAGCACCCATTGTAATATTGTTGCAATACATTTTAATAATTCTTCGCTTGATTTTCTCATAGCTTTATAACCTAATGTTATCATTTATTGATAACAAATAATGATAGTAAACTACCTGTCGTTAACTTGGCACAAGTTTAATAGAACAATCTTTTTTCCACACCTATTTTTTATCTTTTAGGGCTAAAAACCCCAAAATAATGGCGCCATAATCGCAATATTCATCTTTAAATTTCAGCTTAGCCACTAAATTACCTATACTACTCGAGTGAAAAGGTTAATTTTTTACAGAAGGTAAATTATGGCTAAAACAATACTGGTAGCAATTGACTTATTAGAAGATGATAGAATTCACCGTATGGTTAAAGATATTCAATTTCTAGCAAGAAAAGCTGATCACTATTTTCATTTTGTCACAGTCATGCCTAATTTACGTTCTCTTGAAGCTTATGGGCTTGATTGTGATAGCCCTTCAGTTATAGAGAAAAAACATCAAGCCGTTATTTTGTTAACTGAAAAACTAGCACACTGTGTTCAACAACAATTCCAATTACCTAAAGAGCAGTACCAATGCCATGCCCTTATAGGGACACCAAATTATAATATTCTCGAACTCGCCAATAAGATGAATGTAGACACTATTGTCATTGGCTCTAGCTCTCGTAATAGACATAATATATTGCTTGGCTCTACTGCAGATTATATTGTTAACAACACCAATTGTTCTGTTTTAGTGATCCGTTGATAATTGACGATACATTGTTAATAAAAAATGCTAGGATTAAAATCAAAAACCTTTTTTTAATCTCACACTAAAATAAGCAATCCCATTTTTAATTAACATATTGATATATCATTTAAAAAATAATTTTTGCCCTGTATTAAAATCTTTGGCATTAAGATAGCTACGGCCAAGTGCACCGGTACAATGGCAACCATAAACCTCAACATGGTGGCCTATTGCTTTTTTCGCTCTTTTTAACGTCGCCAGTGAGGCACAGCGAAGATGTAGCCCTCCGACAATAGCTTGGATCTTGCCATTTCCCGTTATTTTTTTCGCATGGCGAATAATCGCATCAATACCCGAATGGCTACATCCCGTAATAATCACCAGTCCTTGCTGACCTTGCCAAACCAGAAAACTATCATCAAGTACATAATCATCCGTTTCGCTACTTTCACTGACAATAACGCCATAACGTTTATGTATTTGACGCTCGGTTACTTGACCAGAATAGATAAATCTTTTATCGATAGCTTTAGGTGTCGCTGTTAACTGAAATGAAAACTGCTGTTCTAGCTGCGGTCGGTTAAAAAATGGAGTAAGACGCTTAAATTTAATAGACTGGCGCCCCATAAAAAGTGCTGAATAACGTACTGAAAATAAATCAGGATGGGCAATAATATGTGGCTTAGTAATAAAGAAATCCTCATTTAAATGAGTTAATCCACCAAAATGATCATAGTGCCCATGGGAAATAACAATTGTCGTTAATGACGTCAAATCAATCGCCATTTTTTTAGCATTATTGATAAAAGTGAGATCTTTACCAGTATCAAATAAAATTTTACTTTCGCTTTCAGTGTCTTCTAATAGCAGTGAAAGGCCAGGATAATGGCTAAGGGCGGGATCGCTTGTCTTATTTTCTAGTAGTGCCGTAATAGTAAGCATAATTTTTAATTATTATCTTATAGGGGATAATGCATGATAATTAAAAATAGCTAGAGTGCCAAATTAAAAAAGCAGTTGATAAGACGCCATCAACCGCTTAATGGTATTACTATATAAAATAAAGAGTCGGCTATCTTGCTACCATCACTGAACGTTTCGCATAACGGGTAATATCTGCCGCTGTTGAGCCTAAATGATAGCTGTCTGCTTCAGGATTATGTGAGCTAACAACAATTAAATCAGCATTAACCTGATCGGCTATCTGCAATATGCCATCTCGTGGTTTACCAATGCAGATATGCGTTTCAATACGATCTTCCGGTAAATCAAATCGAGCAATAATTTTTTTTAACTCTTTTTCTGCTGATTTTTTTAAACATACTTGGTCAAGTTGATCGCCATTCATCACTAAGCGATAATAAGAAGATTGTGGCAACTTTGGTAAAACATACAAAAAATGGACATAGGGATCTTCTCTTTTGGCAATGTTCTCCACTAATGTAATGGCTTTATTTAGTAAGTTATCTTCATCGATATCAATGGGAACCAAAATAGTCTTATACATATCGCCTCCTATTATTTTTTAATTGTAGGATAGTCTATTTTGAAAAAAATACCGGATATAGTTAACATATTTAAGAAATAGATTAATAATAATAGATATGTATAATTCACATGCACTTAAAGTTTTTGAATTAAATTATACTTAGAGAAAATAAAATTTATTTTAAAATAATATATTGCTTTAAATTTTCAATTAAAAAATAAAATAACAAATTTATATTCGAAATATTCTGACTAATGGTTTAACTCAAATTAAAGTATAACCCTATCGAAAAAGATAGGGTTATATTTATCCAATGACCATCAATTTAACTAAAAAAGATTAATTTTTTAATTGTGCTTTTTGTTTACGCTTTTTCACAAAATGATACCCTATTCCTAAAGCAATAAACCAAATGGGCGTTACCATCAGTGCTTGACGGGTATCATGTTCAAATGCCAATAACACGACCATAAACACAAAAAATGCTAAGCATAGCCATGACATCACTATCCCTAATGGCATTTTATAAATAGATTGTTGATGTAATTGAGGACGTTTCTTACGATATGCTAAATAGCAGCATAAGATCATACTCCAAATAAACATAAATAATAACGCAGAGACCGTTGTTACTAACGTAAATACCCGCATCACATCTGGAATAAAATAAATTAGCACAATACCGCAAGATAAACAGAGACTCGTAAAGAGTAAACCATTGGCAGGTACTGAACGTTTTGATAGCTGGCTAAACTGTTTTGGTGCCTCCCCCTCTTTCGATAAACCAAATAGCATACGACTGGTTGAGAAGATACCACTATTTGCTGAAGAGGCGGCTGCCGTTAATACCACAAAGTTAACTAAACTGGCTGCGGCTGGAATACCAATCATGACAAAGAGTTCTACAAACGGGCTTTTGTCTGCCAAAATCGAACGCCACGGCGTTACTGACATAATAATCGCCAAAGCCAAAACATAAAAAGTAATAATACGAATAGGAATAGCGTTAATCGCCTTAGGTAATGATTTCTCAGGATCACGTGTTTCAGCCGCTGCTGTACCTACCAGCTCAATCCCCACAAAAGCAAAGATAGCAATTTGAAAACCAGCAAAAAATCCGCTGATCCCTTTAGGGAACATACCGCCATCATTCCAGATATTTTCAATAGTTGCCGTGTGGCCGGCTGGAGATTGAAAATTTATGCTAATCAATACGATACCAACAATAATTAAAGAGACAATAGCGGTAATTTTGATCATCGAAAACCAAAATTCCATTTCCCCAAATAATTTTACTGTGGCTAAATTCAAAATAAGTAGTGTCAGCACACAAATAAAAGACGTTCCCCATTCAGGAAAATTGGGCGCCCAATAACTAATATAGGAGGTAATGGCAACAATATCAGCGATACCGGTGATAACCCAGCAAAACCAATAACTCCATCCAACAAAAAAGCCAGCCCAAGGCCCTAATAAATCCCCGGCAAAATCGCTAAATGATTTATATTCTAAATTTGATAATAATAGCTCTCCCATTGCTCGCATAACAAAGAACAGGACAAAGCCGATTATCATGTAAACAAAAATAATCGATGGCCCAGCTAGCGAAATGGTTTTCCCAGACCCCATAAATAAACCAGTACCGATAGCACCACCAATAGCGATTAATTGGATATGACGATTGGTTAGCCCGCGTTGTAGAGTGGCATTTTTCACTCTAACGGGCTGAGTAACTTCTGTTTGCTCTTCCATACAATACCTGAAATGTTTTCATATTTTTGATGTTGTTACGCCACTTTTTTATTTTTTCGCCGTGGCTAAGTTTGCGAAATTATTGTGACACAAATCTCAGAATAAGTAATGAAAAGATCACTTTTAGTAAAATGAGTGACGATTTGATAACCAAATAATATCCTTTCTTCATTTTAATAGACGATATTTTATACATTTGGAAAAAATTTCAAATTAAGGGTTGACCCGCCCTTAAGAGAGGAGAATAATTAGCGCATCGGGTTGTTAGCTCAGTTGGTAGAGCAGTTGACTCTTAATCAATTGGTCGGGGGTTCGAGCCCCCCACAACCCACCAAATTTACGCTGAGTAATCAGGCAGATAGGCCACTTAGAGATAAGTGGCTTTTTTGTATCTGGAAGAGAATGGCGACAAAATGGCGATAACAGCTAGCTATTATCACGCTCATTAATTGCGTTATATAGCTGACTAATATTTAACCTATAAATTGTGATTAAAAAATAAGTGTATTACAAAATATTAAACCAATAAAAATATTAGTATCAGTATTATTGACTAATAACAGCATCAATGAAATTTGATGGGTTAAATATCGCTTTGATTAAGCAATCTTAATGCTATTAATATCATGCTAAACAAAACCCTTTAATGGTTAATATTTACTGTTATTTTGCCAAAAAAATACCACCTATATTCTTATATAGATGGTATTTCATGAAATAAAATCTCACTGCTTATTAATAATTAAGTGTTACGATATTCCGCTTCTGCTTCATCAAAACGTTGTTGATTTTCTGCCGTTGGTGACTTACCCAGTAAACTGACAATAACAATGGCTATGGACGCGAAAATAAAGCCCGGAATAATTTCATAAAGACCGAACCATTTATATTGCATCCATACCAGTACCGTTAATGCACCAATTAACATTCCCGCAAAAGCACCATTACGAGTCATACGTTTCCAAGTGACAGAGATAAGGATCACCGGACCAAATGCAGCACCAAATCCTGCCCAAGCATTACTCACCAAATCAAGTACTTTATTTTCTGGATCACGGGCTAAATAAATAGCGATAACCGCAACTAATAACACCATGCCACGACCAACCCAAACTAGCTCTTTTTGACTGGCATTTTTACGAATAAAAGGCTTATATAAATCTTCAGTTAATGCACTGGCGCAGACTAATAATTGGCAGCTTAACGTACTCATTACCGCAGCTAAAATCGCAGATAACAAAATACCAGCTATCCACGGGTTAAAAAGTAACGAAGCTAATTCCATAAAGATACGCTCATTTTTAGCCATAACCGGACCTGCAACGGCCGGATTAACTTCAAAATAAGCAATACCAAAGAAGCCCACCGCCACCGTTCCGCCTAAACAGAGGATCATCCAAGTCATACCAATACGGCGCGCTTTACGAATAGTTTGATTTGAATCTGCAGCCATAAAACGCGCGAGAATATGAGGCTGTCCAAAATAACCTAATCCCCAAGCTAATAATGAAACAATAGCAATAAAATCAAGCCCTTTAAACATATCAAGATAAGTAGGATCTTTCGCTTTAATGATCTCTATAGAGGTGTCAATTCCACCAATTGAGAAAATAACAATAATTGGTGTCAGAATAAGTGCGAAAATCATTAATGTGGCTTGTACCGTATCCGTCCAACTTACCGCTAAAAAACCACCTAGGAAAGTATATGCAATGGTTGCTAGTGCACCATAGATCATCGCTTCATGATAAGGAATGCCAAAGGTAGACTCAAAAAGCATACCTCCTGCGACGACACCTGATGCACAATAAATAGTGAAGAAAATAAGAATAACTAACGCAGAAATAATGCGTAGCATTTTGCTTTTGTCATCAAAGCGAGAAGTTAAATAGTCTGGTAAAGTCAGTGCATTATTGTTTTTTTCTGTTTGTAAACGTAAGCGCCCTGCAACTAAACGCCAGTTAAGCCATGCACCTAAACATAAACCAATGGCTATCCAACTTTCGGAGATCCCCGCAAAAAAAACCACGCCTGGTAATCCCATTAATAGCCAGCCACTCATATCAGAAGCGCCCGCAGAAAGTGCCGTTACTACACTACCAAGCCTTCGTCCCCCTAAAATATAATCATCAAAATTTTTTGTTGATCGATACGCTAGATAGCCGATAAAAAGCATCCCCAATATATAGATCGTAAAGGTAATTAGCATTGGCGAATTTAGAGCCATAATCGCAGTTCTCCATATATCTGTTACGATCAATTGCTATGCTTTCAACTTATGCAGGAACGTTGCACTTCGTTGCACACCAATGACCTTATCAGTTTTTATTTAAAATAATTTCTTACTGTAACAAATAAAACATTCATATCAATCCTAGAATAGGTTATAAGCATTTAACAAGAAATTAACGTATCGGTGTTTAATTTTTGTATGTAACTTCACACTATTTGCTTCGGTTGAAAGAGATTAATATTATCTCTTCATTGAAGAAAAATATATAACCTAGTGAATTATAAGTATTATTTATTTATCCATCTAAGATAATATTTTTTAACCATTTATAAAACCTGACAACTTTCACATTATTTATAAATTTATTGTTAACAATGTTGCACAAAGTTGCAACATGGCTGATATTAAGAAAAATAACTGGTCAATGTGCCGTATAAGTAAGATGCACGATATGAGGAGCACTGCATGAGTAGCACAACAATGGGTGTTAGACTTGATGAAGAAACCCGTAATAGATTAAAAGATGCTGCACAAAAATTAGATAGAACATCTCATTGGCTAATTAAACAAGCCATCTTCAATTATCTTGAACAAATTGAAAATGATCAGCTCACCCTAACCCCTATCACACAGGCTGAGCAAGATATTGAAGAAAGCACAGCCCCCCTAACGGCACATTATCAACCGTTTTTAGAATTTGCAGAGCAGATCCACCCACAATCGGTGTTACGCTCGGCAATTACTTCTGCTTATCGTATACCTGAAACACAAGCGGTGCCTATGCTACTACAGCAGGCAACACTACCTGAGCATGAGGCTCAAGCCACGCATAAACTGGCTTACTCCATTGCAGAAAAATTACGCAAACAAAAACAGGGTGTTGGACGCTCAGGTCTGGTACAAGGCTTACTGCAAGAGTTTTCTCTCTCTTCCCAAGAGGGGGTTGCCTTAATGTGTTTAGCCGAAGCTTTATTGCGTATTCCTGATAAAGCAACCCGTGATGCCCTGATCCGAGATAAAATTAGCCATGGCAATTGGCGCTCGCATTTAGGGCAAAGCCAATCTATGTTTGTCAATGCCGCCACTTGGGGTCTACTGTTTACAGGCAAACTCGTCTCTACCCATAACGAAGAGAAATTATCTAATTCTCTAAATCGCATTTTAACTAAAAGTGGTGAGCCTTTAGTGCGTAAAGGCGTTGATATGGCGATGCGTTTAATGGGGGAACAATTTGTCACCGGTGAAACTATCTCCCAAGCGTTAGCCAATGCACGCAAACTTGAAGAAAAAGGCTTTAGATATTCCTATGATATGCTAGGAGAAGCGGCCTTAACGGAAAAAGATGCGCAAGACTATTTAGTCTCTTATCAACAAGCCATCCATGCCATTGGTAAAGCCTCTAATGGACGAGGTATTTATGAAGGACCGGGGATCTCCATTAAACTTTCAGCATTACATCCCCGTTATAGTCGAGCTCAATATGATAGAGTGATGTCGGAGCTTTACCCTCGCCTACTCTCTTTAACGCTACAAGCCAAGCAATATGATATTGGTATTAATATTGATGCAGAAGAAGCGGATAGACTGGAAATATCCCTCGATTTATTAGAAAAACTCTGCTTCGAGCCTGAATTAGCGGGTTGGAATGGTATAGGATTTGTTATTCAAGCCTATCAGAAACGCTGCCCTTTAGTGATTGATTATATTATTGATTTAGCTCGCCGCAGTCGTCGCCGTTTAATGATCCGTTTAGTAAAAGGGGCTTATTGGGATAGTGAGATTAAACGCGCGCAAATGGATGGACTGGAAGATTACCCTGTTTATACCCGTAAAGTGTATACTGATGTCTCTTACCTTGCGTGTGCGAAAAAACTGCTCGCTTCACCGAATTATATTTATCCGCAATTTGCCACGCATAATGCCCATACTTTATCAGCCATTTATCATCTAGCGGGTCAAAATTACTATCCTGGTCAATATGAATTCCAATGCTTACACGGTATGGGTGAACCCCTCTATGCACAAGTTGTGGGTAAAATTGCTGATGGTAAACTTGGTCGCCCTTGTCGTATCTATGCGCCAGTAGGTACTCATGAAACCCTACTGGCTTACCTTGTGCGTCGATTATTAGAAAATGGTGCAAATACCTCGTTTGTAAATCGTATCGCTGACACCACCATCTCCTTAGATGAATTAGTTGCCGATCCGGTTAAAGAGATCAATAAAATTGCGCAAGCTGAAGGACAAATCGGACTTTCACATCCTAAAATCCCGCTCCCAATGCAGCTTTATGGTGATGAGCGTAAAAATTCACCGGGGATTGATATGTCTAATGAGCATCGTTTAGCCTCATTATCCAGTGCATTACTGACCTCTGCGATGGAAAAAATTCACAGCCATCCGCTCATTGGTGGTGAGTGTAATAGTGCAGAAGAAGTAATTGCACCACAATCTATACTCAATCCGGCAAATCACACCGATGTCGTCGGTACAGTACGTGAAACAACGGCCGCCGAAGCTAATTTTGCTTTAGATATTGCCCAAGAAAATGGTGAAATTTGGTTTGCAACCCCACCTGCGGAAAGAGCGGCGTTTTTAGTCCGCACAGCAGAACTGATGGAACAGCAAATGGGTCCATTAATGGGGGTCTTAGTCAGAGAAGCGGGTAAAACCTATAGTAATGCTATTGCAGAAGTGCGTGAGGCGATTGATTTTCTTTATTATTACTCAGCACAAGTGGCAAATGATTTTGATAATAATACCCATCGTCCTTTAGGCCCTGTTGTCTGTATTAGTCCTTGGAACTTCCCATTAGCCATCTTTAGTGGACAAATTGCAGCGGCGTTAGCGGCAGGTAATACCGTACTGGCCAAACCTGCGGAGCAAACCCCTCTGATTGCTTTTAAAGCCGTAGAACTATTTTATCAAGCAGGAGTACCTCGCAGTGCATTACAACTCTTACCGGGTCAAGGGGAGACCATTGGTGCACAATTAGTGGCAGATGAACGCGTGCGTGGTGTGATGTTTACAGGCTCTACCGAAGTTGCCCACATTTTGCAAAAAACCTTAGCGGGTAGACTCGATAGCGAAGGTCGCCCTGTTCCTTTAATTGCTGAAACAGGTGGCTTAAACGCTATGATTGTCGACTCTTCTGCCTTAACGGAACAAGTGGTCACTGACGTTATGGCCTCTGCTTATGATAGTGCGGGTCAACGTTGTTCTGCTTTGCGTATTCTCTGTATTCAAGAAGAAGTGGCTGATAGCACGATTGAAATGTTAAAAGGTGCAATGGCACAAGCCATAATAGGTGATCCAAGTCTCTTATCAACAGATATCGGCCCTGTAATTGATAAAGAGGCAAAAGCGGGTATTGAAAAACATATTCAAACTATGCGCACAGCGGGTTTTGACGTTTATCAAGCAACCTATAATCAACTTACTAAACAGGCTGAAAATAACAGTACTTTTGTTCCTCCTACCTTAATTGAGTTAGATAAAATTAGTTCACTTAAAAAAGAGATTTTTGGCCCTGTACTGCACGTCGTACGTTATTCAAGCCAAGATCTGCCTGCTTTATTAGCTGAAATTAATGCGACTGGATATGGATTAACGATGGGGGTTCATACCCGTATTGATGAAACTATCGCTTATGTAGCGACTCATGCAAAAGTAGGAAATTTATATGTAAACCGCAATATGGTAGGTGCTGTTGTCGGGGTACAACCTTTTGGTGGTGAAGGTTTATCGGGTACGGGGCCAAAAGCTGGAGGCCCTGCTTATCTGTATCGTTTATTATCAAAACGTCCTGAAAATGCCATAACACAAACCTTAGCACGTCAAGATGAAACATTACCCCTTGATGCCTCTATGCGACAAAATTTATTACAAACCTATCATCACTATATGACGTGGTTAGCAAATAAAACGGAACCTGCACATTATCAGGCGCTAGAAGAATACGCCAATGCATCACAAGCTGGCACATTGCGCGTATTGCCGGGGCCTACTGGCGAGCGAAATACCTATCAATTAGTCCCTTGTGGTAAGGTGCTTTGCCTCTCAGATAATGAGCAAGATATATTTACTCAGTTAGCGGGAGTCTTTGCATCAGGATGCCATGCTATTGTCCATAATGCTGTTTTCTCGCAAAAAACCTATCGTGAATTGCCTGATATGATCAGAAAAGCAATCACACTCACGGACAACTGGCAAGATGAGTCACTAAGCATTAATGCCGTTATTTATCATGGCGATAGTGATCAGTTAAAAGAAACTTGTCAGCAAATTGCACAACGTAAAGGGGCTATTATTTCAGTACAAGGCTTCTCACGTGGTGAGACAGCATTGTTATTAGAGCGTTTATTGCATGAACGAGCATTAAGCGTCAATACCGCCGCTGCCGGAGGCAATGCCAGCTTAATGACAATCAGTTAAACCCAGCGTTCTCTTTCTCACTTTATTTTTGAGACCACCTTTAACTTACTTATCTATTAAAGGTGGTTTTTTTATTTCTGGAATAAAAAATAAAAAGGAGCAACATAATGTTACCCCTTTTTTTAGGTCTCTCTTGAATGCGATTAGTGACCACTACTCATCGAGGTTGGCGCTTGGCACCAATCAAGATATTGCTCATACTTACGTAGGGCAATGTTGTAGTTACTAAATGCGGAGGGAGTGAGCTTTTTACTCAAGTCTGACTGAATTTTCTCTGTCGTAAATTCTTGACGAGGAAAATTAGTGGAAGTCAGCAATTCATCGAGTCGACGTAAACGAACCACATACTCACGAACAGTACTGTGGCTCATCTCCGTTTGTTCGAACAAATACTGCTTAAAAGACATAATGTCAAAGTAATCAGTTTCACTATTACAGTAAATCTCACTACAAAAACGGCACAGCGCAGAAAACTTTCCTTGCAAGGTTTCCCATGTTTCATCATCAATTAAATCTGTCATTTCAGAAATGGCTTCTTTATTGATAACTTGGCGATTGAATACGAGAGAAATCCGATCAAGCGCCTTATGGCAATGCAAACAATGAGTTTGGCTGTGTTTATAGTCTTTAATGTAACGGCTTAGCGGCCGTTTCTTTTGTGTTGAAACAGACATAAGAGATAAAGCCCTGTGTTGTAGTCTTAATAAATAAAAACAAAAATAAGCAAAACTTCTATTTCTCTGGGTTTAAGCGTGCTCGCAGCCTTTTGATTGCTTGGCTGTGTAGCTGACTTACGCGGGATTCCCCGACATTAAGCACTGCGCCTATTTCTTTCAAATTAAGTTCTTCCTGATAATACAGGGTAAGAACCATTTTTTCCCTTTCGGGAAGCAATTCTATCGCGTCTATGACTCTTTGGCGAATATCACTTTCCAATAACATTTGTAAAGGATTGTCATCGTGATCTTCGTCTTGAGACGGTTCACAGCTTTCACCGTAAATTTCATGCCATTCGTCATAAGAGAACAACTGGCTGTTATTTGTATCCAATAGGATCTGCCGGTATTCTGCTAACTCAATCTGCAAATGATCAGCAACTTCCTGTTCTGATGGTGGTCGTCCTAGATCCTGCTCTAACTGATGAATGGATTGTGTCACTTCTCTTGCATTACGGCGCACACTGCGGGGCGCCCAATCACGACTTCGTAGCTCATCTAACATAGAGCCTCGAATACGTTGCACAGCATAAGTAGTAAAGGCGGCACCTTGCATTGAGTCATAACGCTCAACGGCATTCAGTAGGCCAATCCCCCCTGCTTGCAAAAGATCATCCAATTCAACACTCGCAGGTAACTTGACCTGTAATCGTAATGCTTCATGGCGAACCAAAGGGACATATCGCTCCCAGAGGCTATTTTTGTCCATCACGCCTTCGGCGGTATACAAATCACTCACAACAAAAGACACCTTTGGATAAAAGACCGGAAACCATTATCCGACGAAATAGTGTTAGCAATCGGCTGAACAGTGAAGCAAAAGCCCCTCTTTTTCACCTATGCTAAATTTTCAGCGAAAATTGGGTTTTCATTGATAATTTAATTTGTTATTGCATTACAAGTACATACTGTACCTTAAGATGGGTCATACTAATCCGCAGAAAAACCGTTAAATAAATTGATATTTTGTCTTATTGAAAGAAATGTATTCATCAAATCTGTATTTTGTTGATAAAAAAATAACATATAAATCATATTACTTATCTTTTATCTATTTTTACCTACAACCCATCAATGGGAATACCTATCCATAATTAATAAAAAAAACAATTGTTTTGATGAAAAAACACCCACAACCAAAATGGCTGTGGGTGGGATCTGAAGATGAGTTTAATGAAGGATTAACGTAACAGAGACAGAACAGTTTGTGGTACTTGGTTTGCTTGAGCCAGTACAGCAGTACCTGCTTGTTGCAAGATTTGATTTTTACTCATATTGGACACTTCTGTCGCATAGTCAGCATCTAAGATACGGCTACGTGAAG